>CAXIBC010000064.1:0-15504 GCA_964022115.1 uncultured Oleispira sp.
TCTTGTAACGCATGTTCGGCAATAGCGATCATATATTGCCCACGTTCTTTCACCCCAGCTATTTCCCCTTGGGCATATTGAATAGGGCGGCCCATTAACTGACTAATTTGTCGCGCTAACATGGCTTGATTCGCACTGAACCAGATAATGGCTTGTTGGCAGATATGCGCTCTTTCAGCTAAGGGTATTTGTCGCCATTGTGCTTGCCCACGGCTGGCATTCGAGAGGGCGCTTGCAATGTCGTTTGCACTGGCCAGAGTTCGCTCGGCAATCTGTGTACCATCACTCGGAGAATATAGGGTTGGCATAGGCCTGATAGCCTCCTAAATAATTTCAAAGTAGCGATCGAGTTCCCATTGGGAAATATGCTTGCGGTATTCGCGCACTTCCCATTCACGGGTAGCGACAAAGTGGTCAACAAATTCATCACCAAAATAATCGCGGGCCATAGTGGAAGTTTTTAAGGCTTGGGCCGATTGCCACAAGGTTTCGGGTAATTTTAGATCATCAGCAAAGGTTTGCTGATAAGCATTCCCTGTCACCATAGGGCCTAATTTGGCTTTATTTTCAATGCCCCATAAGCCAGAAGCAATCACAGCGGCCAGAATAATATAGGGGTTTGCATCGGCCGCGCCGATACGGTATTCCAAGCGATGACTGGTTTTATCACCGGGAATGATACGTATGGCGCAGGTGCGATTATCGATACCAATACTGGCATCGGTTGGTGCCCAATAGCCAGGTACTAAGCGTCGGTAAGAGTTAATGGTCGGCGCTATCATGCCCAATAATTGTGGCATGAGTTGCTGCTGACCCGCCACAAACTGCTGCATTAGCTCGCTCATATTATCGGCTTGCTGATCATCAAAAAAGAGAGCCTTACCCAGCAAGTCGGTGAGGGATAAATGAATATGGCCACTCTGACCCGGTAATTCGTCGTTCCAGCGCGCCATGAAGGTCGCCATCTTATTTTCTTTTTGCATGGCAACCTTAACGAAGGTCTTGAATAAAGAGGCCTTATCAGCCGCCTCTAGCGCTTTGTCATAAGCAATCGCAGCTTCTAAAACCCCGGGTCCGGTTTCTTCGTGTAAGCCTTCTAACGGGAAATCCATTTTTTCGCAAAGATTAAGAATATTGTGATAGGTTGAGTCGTGTACGCTATTACGAATAACAGAATAACCAAACTCCGCAGGGGCCATAGCCTTGAGGTTTTGATAGGCTTTTTCGCGTATCGACTCTGAACTTTCATTAAAGACAAAAAATTCATATTCGAAGCCTGCTAAGGCTTTAAATCCCATTTTTTCACCACGCTGTAATACGCGACGTAATAAGCCACGAGGGCAGATTTTTTCAGCCTCATGGGTAAATTCAGCGAGAAAGAATAACGCATCGTTTTCTAAGGGCATGATACGACAGCTAGCGGGAAGAATCCGCACACCCGCATCAGGGTAACCAGAATGCCAGCCAGTGAATTGAGTATTATCATAAAGCTGGTCACGTACGTCCCAGCCTAAGACCACGTCGCAAAAGCCAAAGCCTTTATCAAGGGCACTAAGAAATTTATCTCGAGACATGTACTTGCCACGTAAGATGCCGTCGATATCAAAGATGCCTACTTTAATATGAGAAGGCTTAAGGCTTTGAACCAGCTCGCGGGCGTGGGCAACGGTTTTTACATCCCTGGGGTTCATGGCGCTTCCTTGAGGTTTAAAGGTTCTCTTTTAACAGTAGTGGAAAGGCATGAGTCTGCAACTCTGGTGATAAGGGGAAATCGACTCAATGGCGTCGCACAGGGGGTCGCATTGAGTCATGAATAAGTGGCATAGCGGGTTTTAAGCGAGCAATACTAAGCGCTTTCTTTTTCCAAAATAGGACTTATTGTCGTATTACCGGTTTTTAAGCGGCTAACCAACGGATCAGAAAATACTAAAGTCTCATCATCTATTTTACCAAAGCGTAGAGTCGCTAGGTCTAAGGCATAGTTCTGATACAGCTTCCAAGGCAATTTAGAGCCTTGCTGTGGGGCTTTATCCATAGCACGCTGTACATAACCCGACTGCATGTCGACAAAAGGTCTATGCTCAACACGACTATCAAAATTATGAGGCATGACGACCTGCTTACCTATGGTGTCCATATGGTTTAATAAACGACATACCCACTCGGAAATTAAATCGGCTTTTAGGGTCCAAGAGGCGTTCGTATATCCAAATACCATACCCGCATTGGGTAGGTCTTCTAATAATACTCCACGATAAACCATCTTTTCATGAGCATCAAAAGGCTGGCCATCAATAATCAGTTTCATTTTACCAAAGAGCTGAACCTCTAAGCCGGTCGCAGTGATGATGATATCAGCGGGTAAGGTTTCTCCGCCGGTTAGCTGAATACCGTTTTCCGTGAAGTGGTCGATATGGTCGGTAACAATGGAGGCTTTACCGTTAGCTAATGCTTTGAACAGATCACCATCAGGCACAGCGCATAAGCGTTCATCCCAAGGGTTATAGGTAGGGGTGAAGTGTTTCATATCGACATCGTCGCCGACTTCTTTTTTGACCAATTTTTGAATTAAACGGCGGGCAGAATTTGGGAATTTTTTGCAGTAATTATACATCATGGATGTAAAGGCAATATTACGGGTGCGGGTAATGCGATATACCCAAGTCTCGGGTAAGAATTTACGTAATAGATTCACCATAGGGTCATCTTGTGGCAAAGCCATAATATAACTCGGGGAACGTTGCAACATAGTCACGTGCGCGGCCTTATCGCTCATAGCAGGGACTAACGTCACGGCGGTGGCACCACTGCCGATGACAACGACCTTCTTACCAGAATAATCGTAATTTTCATCCCATTTTTGCGGATGAATAATATCACCTTTAAAGTTTTCGCTGCCTTTAAAGTCAGGTTGATAACCTTGATCGTAGTTATAATAGCCAGTACAACATAGCATGAAATTACACTGATAATAGCGGATCTCTCCGCTGCAGGTTAGCTGAATTTCTACTGTCCAGCGTGCTGTTTCACTAGACCAAGACGCACTTAATACCTTGTGGCCAAAGCGAATGTTTTTTTCAATATCGTGCTCTTGCGCCGCTTGGTAAATGTATTCACGAATATCTTTGCCTTCGGCAATACCTTTAGGACTAGTCCAAGGTTTAAAATTGTAACCTAGGGTATACATGTCGGAATCAGAGCGGACACCAGGGTAGCGAAATAGATCCCAAGTGCCACCAATGGCATTTCGGCCTTCAAGAATCGCATAGCTTTTAGTCGGGCTGTCTTTTTGTAGGTGTACAGCAGCACCAATACCCGACAAGCCTGCACCTATAATTAGAACGTCAAAGTATTCATCTTGCTGGCTAGTATCTTCCATCATGCACCGCTTATATTTTTATTATGACTATAATAATCAGCTTGATCGATTATCCAGCGTTTTTAAAGGTGAATAACCGACAAAGTAAGGTCGAATACTCAGGTTATAAGGCTTATCTTTACCTTCAATTTTTAGCCAATGCTCTATTCGACCGACTCACGACTAATCACACTTAATAAACCAGGGCGGCTAAGCTGTGAATAAAGTTTAGCAAGAGTTTCTAAGGGATAGTGAAAATCACTCGCGACCCAGCGCTGTAAGACCATCCAGGATGCCCCCGCCAGATAATCGACGATAAAGGCAAGGGCTTCATGGTCTTTTAAAGGCATTGAATGTTTGCGGATATAGAGACCCATAACGCGCGTAATGTAATTACGAAAGCTCTTAATCACTAGGTGTTCAATGTCAGCGGCTATGATTAACTTAGCAAAATCAGCATGTTGCTGCCACTGCTTAAATAAATTCCAAGCGATGACATCTTCAGGGTCTGGAGAGGCAATGATATAACCTTCAATCTCTTGATAAAAAGTATCGAATACACCATCAATATAATCAATGAGCACTGCATCTTTTGACTTGTAATGCAGATAAAACGTTTGCCGAGCTAGATCAGCATGCTGAGTAATATCTTGAATCTTGATTTTTTTATAGGGGGTATCTTTTGTCAGCGTGACTAACGCTTGAATGATCAGGGCTTTAGTGCGAATGACTCTTGGATCTACTGATTTAGACGACATATCTTCAGTTCTGTAATTTAGTGGACAGCTCTATATTTTGTCATTTGAGGCTACTGGGCAATTAAGCTTAAATCAACTCAATTCATCAAGCGTAGCAAATAATTTTGATGACGGCTTGGTTGAGGCTAGGTGTTGAGGCTAGGTGTAGCTTTCATTTGAATTAAAAGGTCATGAATATGTGGTTAAGAAACAATAAAAAAATTAAAGCGCTTACCGCGGGTAAAGTCGAATTAAACTATCAAGAAATTGTGCAATATCTAGCGAATCATGATGCCCCCCTTGATTTCTTGATAGCGGGTGAACTCGCACAAATACAAACCTTTGCTATTCCAAGTATTAGCTCATTATTGCAGCGAACCAAGCAATATCAAAATAATGGTTTAAAGCGACTGGATGATACACGAGCAATTTTAACGGAATGTATGTCAGACTCGGTAGAGAGTGATCGTGGGCAGCACATGGTCAAACATTTAAACTGGATACACAGTCATTATGACATTAGTAATGATGATTACCTGTATACATTAGCCTTGTTTATTGTTGAGCCAGCACGCTGGATGGAAAACTTTGGTTATCGCACGTTAACCGAGGCAGAAAAGTATGCAGGCTATTTAGCCTTTAAATCTCTGGGAGAGGCTATGAATATTAAAGATATTCCAGCAACTCGTGATGAGTTTATTACCTGGTATCATGATTATCGTCGCCAGCATATGGTATTTCACCCTGATAATAAAAAGGTCACTGATGGTTTAATTAACGGCATGAAAGAAATGTTTCCTTTCTTTATCAAACCTTTAGTGCGTCCTTTGATTTTGACCCTAATTAATGACCCTGAACTATTAGAGGCGACTGGACAAATACCACCGAATAAGATCGTTCAGCGGTGTATAAGAGCTTTTATGGTGATAAGAAAATATAGCCAGAAAGTCATCAATCCTTGGCAGAATACGAATTTTGAAACCAGTTTTTTAGGGCAGCATTATAAAAGCTATCCTGAAGGTTATCAGAATAATGTCTTAGGGCCTGAGAAAATTGTTAAGAATTCGACTGGTGGTTGTCCGTTTCATACGTCGAATCTGTAATGATGCTTACTGAAGCGCTTATAAACTATAGTGCTTATAAACTATAGTGCTTATAAACTATAGTGCTTCAGTAATGATGCTGGAAACTTACACGTTTCTTTGTTCATGGAAGTAGCCATCAATAAGTTTTTTTCTTGCATTAATTGAGTAAAGTTATCTGTATTATTAAAACCAGTCTCTGTCCATGAAAAAGGATGAGTCAGTAGTTGAACTTTTTTAGCTGTATTGTCAATGGGATGACCATGCTGCCAGCAATTTCTTGAATCCGTATAATATTTTACCGGTAAGTCTTGAAAGGGTTTGTCATAATAATGAAAGAACTCTTCGTTATAGCAGTTGATTAAATTATCGGCCTTAAGGTATTTCATTAGCACACTGGAAGGAGGCCGGTGATAGGAGTAGCGGTCTATTTTTAAACCAGTTAGTCGTTGAAATAGTTCAGCTTCTTGTAATACATAATCATTTACTTCTTGCTGGTTATTCATCAATCCAAAGTGAAGGTGTAAACCAATGTTATGTCCCAAGGATTTTATTTTATAGAGCGTATTGATGTTGGTATCTGAGCATAGGTTGTAACAATTGTTGCGCAATTGAAATAAATAACTGCTCGTTAAATCAAGTTGTTTTTTTTCATACAAAGCTAAATTATATGCACGCTCTAGTGAGAATTCGACATCATGGCGAATAACGCAGTATTCTTCAAGATCAGAGCTGACTTCAGAATAATCAATGATGGTCGTTGTCTTTCGTAATCTTTCAATAATTTCTTGATATTCAGCAAAAGAGAATGGGTTAATTGTACGCATGATTAAATACCTTGAATTTTTGTTTCATCTTCTTAGACGTATGAATTATCTGTAATACTTGGCTCACGAGGGTAGGGTAAAATATATAGCTGGAATTAAGGCAGATTCGATCAGGCCACAACTTATTGATTAGTTTGTTGTTTTCACCGGTGCAAGAATCGACGAGCTCAAAGTTATCCGTTGCTAAATTGTCTAAGTTAATAACTTCTAACAATTTTCCTGGGTTGAATTTTTTGTAAGATTCATCATAACTGGTTTTAACTTCGTACATCTTACCTTTACTAATAAAACGCATGCTCATAGCAATGCTGATATTGTCAGCTAATAGCTCTTGGAAACTGATTTTATGATGAGAAGAGTGGTCTTTAATCATGTCGTAATAATAGCCTAGAGTTTCTTGGCTACTATTTATTGAGCCCTTGGCTCTGCCTTTCCAGCCTTTATGCTCTAGTTCTCTATACCTTTCAAAGCTATCTATTAGACTGCTTTGCTTAGAATATTTTATACAATGTTTACTCTCTAAGTTATGGTAAGTACGCTTAATATCTTGTTGCAGTTTTTTAGGTAAATTTAAGAGTTTGTTCGGTATATTAGCGGGGTGTAAAATTGCTGCACGACTGTAGTAAGCGCTATTAATGTTCTTTTTTGAGCAGCCCATGAATAATTTTGGACTGTGTAAATCAACTTGACTCCAATGAGTCCTAAAGGATTTACCAACGCAGCAGAGAACCTTAACTAAATCAATATTAACTTTCATCAGTGGATCAGTCAGGTAGCAATGGTCGTGTTTCCAGAGAGATAAGGTTTTTAACCCTAGTCTATGTTTATTGATGATTACTGGGAATAAGCCAATAAGGTCACCTTGTTTAATGACAGTCACAAGATAGACGGCTTTAGATTTTTCCAGGTGATTGAGTGCAGGTAATAAATTCCAGCGCTCGTAGAATGGGTTGGTATATAACGTCGTGCGCCCTAACTCATTCCATTTTTTCTCTGGAATCTCACTGGCTTCTAGCCGATTATAAATCTCAATATCGATATCATCGATTTGTTTTGAGTAAATCATAGCCAGTCTTAAAGGTAGTTTTAAGTGGGGTAGTTAATAGTTTCTTTAAAATCCGATATGAAAAAATGATTCGTGTATTAATGGTTTTATTATAGATATCGATTTGATGAGTTTCAGTAATGGCCTCAGACCAAGCAGAAAGATATCCGGCATAACCACATAAAAAATCTCCTTGTTCATATTCCTTACCCATAAAGTGTTTAATAAAATAACTTGTACTAACCATGCCTGGTGAATATTTTTGATATTCTTTATCATAGCAACCATGACAAAAATACACTGTTTTTCCTTGGGTATAAGCAATTTCACCGGATACAGCTACTCCATTTAAGTATAAAAATCCAAAATGAAGTTGTGATTTATTTGCTAGTGATTGATAGAGCCTATGATAGAAGTTACGTGTTTTTTCATCTTTATTGATGCCTACCTTGCCATTTTTCCAGCTTCTCTTTTCTAGATTAATATATTGCTCTAATGCTTCTTGCCAAGGTAAATCATTGGCTTTAAAGCATAAGTCCTCACCAAAATCAGATTCCATTTTATGGACTTTTTTACGCATTTTTCTATGGCTACTCCAGAACTCATCCCAATCCTTGTCAAGATTAATACAGGGTCCGGACTTATCCTTATTAATACGATAAATATAACCCGCACTTGAACTGAGTTCTGTTAATAAAAGTTTGTCTTGAGTTGAAGTATTGAACTCCATTAAGGTCAGTATGTCCCAGCTTTTTCCACTCTCTTTCAAATAAAGGTATAGGCCTTGCCAGGCTGTACGTTCATGGCCGGCTTTAATAATAGGGCAAGGTTTATCAATTTCGTTTTGCGCAGCATATTCTAATACTTTTAACTTAAGGAAATAGCGTTGCTCAAAATAGACTTGTAATGGAAATAAGGCAATTAAGCATTGGTCTTGATATATGGCGATAATATGAGGTTTCAGCGTATCATCTTCAAATTCGTTGATGGAATTATAGATAAAATCAAAACTATTATAGATAGACATGAGCTCACACTGAGAGTGTAACTTTTGCCATTCATCTTTAAACTTATTCAGTTGAGATAGTTCAGTAAAGATGGTGTATTGAAAATTCATAAGGCCATGCTTCCATTTGAGTTTTCTGTAGCAGACAAAATATCAGGTAAGTTTATGATATTACTGGCCTGGGATATTACGCTGGGTTTATGGGTAACAAATATGATGGTTTTATCGCTAAGCTGCTTAATGTTATCTAATACTTCAGCTTCTGTTGTAAGGTCTAATTCATTGGTTGCCTCATCAAATATCAATACTTGTGGATTGTTGTACAAGCACCTTGCAATGCCAATTCTTTGTTTTTCACCACCACTCAGTGCTGAGCCGCCATTACCTATGATTGACTGATAGCCATCATTAAGGTTGTTTACAATGTGGTCATGAATACAAGCGATCTTAGATACTTCTATTACTCGATCTAGATCGATCAAGTTTTCGTCTATACCAAAGCATATATTTTCGATAACGGAAGCTTCCAATAACTGAATATGTTGAGGTACATAACCAATATTGTTCTGCCATTGACGAATGTTATTCGTTGTTAGAATATTATTATCTAATAATAATTGCCCAGATTGAGGAGATATTAACCCTAATAAAAGATCCAGTAGAGTTGATTTTCCTATGCCTGATTTACCCGTAATGCAGGTTAATTCATTAATTGGAATACTGATATTGAAATTTTCGAAAATTGGTTTCTTGTCCGCGCTGTAGCGAAAAGAGACGTCTTTAAATTGAATTTTATTGGTTAGATTAAGCCGCGTTTTATCGGCTGTTTGACTCGCATCAACTTCGTGTTCGCTATATTCTTTTAGTAAGGTCTCTAATAGCGGGCTTACATAAATTATTTCTTCTAATTCATCAAAAATCGATTTCAAAATAGGAATAAAACGATAGGCTGCAAAGGCGAAAACAGATATCGTTGTGATTGCATGGGCTCCACCGGTTGTTGCAGTAGCAATATAGGTTGATATGATGAGAATGACTGCAAACGATACTACTTCGATTACCTGCGTCGGTAAAAATGTAAGTACGTGGAAATTTGTAGAATTCTTGTAGAGTGCGGTTGTTGGTATTCGAAATTTATTGACAAAATACGATTTATTACCGGCAATACGTATTTCTTTAAACATATCCAGTGCTTGCCTGAGATTTGAAAACTCTTCAGTTTCCATGTCAATAAACTCTTCTCCTAGTTTATTGATCTTATTGGATAGGAAATTATAAACTAGAAAATAGGCTGCCATTAGAGTGAAGGCAGTAATGATACTTACCCAGATATTAATAAATAATAGCAGTGAGAATATAATGCATAAAATAATGATGTCGGTAATTAGAGAGATAACTGAAAGCTGAGTTCCTATTAATACCCTGTCGACTTCAGAATGTATTTTTTTGGTAAGGTCAGATACCTTATATTTATAGAACGCATGGGGAAGTTTACTTAAATAGCTATCGAGTAATTCATAGGTTAACTTTCCTCCAATTTGGTTAAAAAAAGCCAGGCTGATCCAGTAGTTTAGAACAATTATTGCATTACTTAATAGTAAGGCCATAAAGGTTATGACACCAAATAGCATTAATAAATGTTGATGACTATCTATTGAAAGGTACTCTTTGGTCAGTAAAATATATTGGTTTTCTTGTGCAATGCTAGGGTCAGCAATTAAAGCAATAAAAGGCATGATGGATATCACACCTAATGTTTGTATCAGGCTATTAATTATCGAAACGAGCAATAATAACAATACGCCACGCTTTTCACTTTTCGTTAAGATTGAAAAAGACTTGTAAGCTAAAATAAATTTATTCATCTTAATTATCAATACTCATCCGATGATACATTTTTGAAATGCTTAACTGACTTCATCGGATCTAGCAGAAACCACTCTAATGCAAAGCATGCGGGAGAAAAACTTGTATTTAAATTCTGATCGTACTGAGGGTGTTCGAATTTCTGATATCGAATAGTGATATTTGCATCAGCAAATAACGAGTGATCCATATAGCGGCGAGCGCCATTACCGGAAAGATAAATATTGGCATTAACATTTTTTAATATGGATAATATTAATTCACTTTTATTTCCTTCAACTTTAAGTTCTGACGCTCTAATAACGGGAGTGCTAACCTGGTAGCAGGTTAGGGTTAAATCGAGTAAAGCCTGATTTATCTCTACTAGAGTTTTATGTTTTTCAGAATAAATGTGGTCTATTTTATCTTTAATTAAAGGCCAGCCGGGCGTTTTACTGTAACGGTGGCAGAGGGTCGTATAATGCTTTTTAATTTTCTTCTCATCGGCAATAAGAATATCTTTAATTTTTGTATTTTCACACTGAACTCCCTTACTCTTAACGGGTAACGATAAGTACTTATTACCACTTTTCGTGGAGTATTGGGTTCGGTGTTGAAAGCCTCTTTTACTAAACTGCACGTTGTCTAATAGCACATACAAATCGCTCCTCGCGATCTTGTCGAGCAGGCCAAGCCATATTAAGTAATGGGGCTGATGAATACTCACTGTTTTCATAGCTAAAGTGTTACCTTGGCAGCGTCTAAAAAAGTGTGGTGCAACATCGTTTAATTGTCCAATTAGCCTGTATGCTTTACATGCATTAAAGAACTATTACGACATTTATTTTTAAGCTATAAACATGTGTATATTTGACGGTGAGCTGTATTAGATATTAAGAGACTGAAGCTTGAATATTGGCTAATGCTTTTTGCTGATAAAAGTCGAGCTGGGAGTGAAGGTGAGAGTTGAGGTGATAGGTGAGATAAGAGTGGGATATCTGACAGGCTAGCGACTAGAGCCGCTGCCAGATTGATTGCTAATGATTAATTAGCGAGCACTTTTAAGTTCAGTTAATAGATCATGAATTTCAGCTTTCAAATTTTTATCTTCTATTTTTGCACTGCTAATCTTAGCTTTTTCTAAACTCTCAATGGCTCCTGCTTGATCATCTAGTTCTAATTTCATCATCGCAGTGGAATAGCCAATGGATGAGCAAAAATCGCTAGAGTTAATCGCTTCTGCTTTTTCCAGAGCCTTATTATAAAGAGTGATGGCTAGGTTAAAGTCCTCTGTGAAGTCGGCGAGTGTTTCCCACTGTACAGGGTGGTCTTTTGCCGTATTTTCATGAGCTTCGCATACCTGCTGCAGCTGTGCATAGCCTTTATCAAAACCGGCTTGGTCTTCGTACTCCGAGGCTCTCAATAGGTCTTTAGCCAAAGAATGGACTTGCTTGTAAATTTTCGTATTCATTACCATGGTGTAACCTTCTCATTCATCGGGTGCAGATATCTGCCGCAGATTATAGCGTTTTCATGCTATGAGTTATAGCTAAGTAGTCTCTAGAGCGCTAGGGGCTATTTAGTATAAAGCTATAGACATATAGTTTAAATGGCTATAGCTTTATAGTTGAAGTCTTCTATTTCGACCTAGACATCAAATCAGTGATTGAATTATGGATATGGCAGCCTTGACCGAAGAAATTGTGACCCAAGAAAATGTACCGCAAGCCGCGACCTCCGACTCTAAGCGAGAGAGAGCGAAAGCCAATACACGCCGTAAATTGCTTAATAGTGCTTTGCAATTGTATAGCCGTGAAGGCGCCCAAGGGCTCAGTATGAATAAGGTAGCCAAAGGCGCGGGGATTGCTCAACCTAGTTTTTATAATCACTTTGATAGTCTAGAGGCGCTGCAAGTCGAATTGTGTGCAGAGTTAAAATACAGCTACTTATCACCGATGCGCTCTGCGTGGATCGCTTTGTTAAAAGATTTTGATTCATTAACCGATGAATTGCTTGAGCAAAAATGTCAGCAAGGTTTAATGATGATTTTCACTTCGGCTTTTGAAAATATCGAATTATTTCAACACCTGATTGAAGACCGCCCACGTTTTAGTGAGCAAAGAAATAGGGGCTTAGGTGGTTTAATTAATCAACTGCACGATGAATGGGTCGATATTTTTAGCCAAGGGTTATTATTATCTGGGCGTACATTCTCAAGTGCGGATGCCAATTTATTAGTTGATATGTACGCAGCCCAAGTGCATGAGTTGATCTTAGGCTGTCATGAAAAACGTTATTCCAGAGAGCAGGCTATTTTAATTTTAAGTCGCAGTTTCAAAGCATTATTCATCAACGTATTTGCTAATAAAACCGAGTAGGTTGCCTTAAACACCGATATGAGAATGAGAGAGAAAAATGGCCAAGGAAGAAACACATTTTAGAACCTGTACTTTATGTGAAGCCATGTGTGGCATTGAGGTTAAGCACGATGGGGAAAAGGTTTTATCGATTAAAGGCGATAAAAACGATCCTTTCTCCCAAGGCTATATCTGCCCAAAAGCGACGGCTTTACAAGATTTACATGAAGATCCAGATCGCCTTCGTAAACCGGTAGAGCGCACAGCCGATGGCTGGAAAGAGCTCAGCTGGCCGGAAGCCCTAGATAAAGTGGCCGCCGGCATTCAAACAGTGCAAAAGCGGCATGGGCAGAATGCGTTAGGAATTTATTTAGGCAATCCTAATGTGCATAATATGGGCAGTATGCTGACGACTAAGCATCTATTGACCAGTTTGAAATCCCGCAGCCGCTTTTCCGCGACCTCTATTGATCAACTTCCTCATCACCTAGTCTGCTTGCATTTGTTTGGGCACATGCTGCGGATTCCTGTACCGGATGTTAATCGCACTCAGCACATGTTAATTATTGGCGGCAATCCACTAGCGTCCAATGGCAGTATTATGAGTGCGGCAAATATGCGCCAAAAGCTGAAAGATATAAAGGCCCGTGATGGTAAGGTGGTGGTGATTGATCCGCGTCGAACAGAAACCGCCGATGCCGCCAGCGAACATCATTTTATTCGCCCAGGGACGGATGTTTTATTATTACTGGCCATGCTGAATGAAATTTATGCCGAAGGTTATGCGGTTAAAAGTCATGCCGCTCAAGGCAAAGCCATTGCTCTGGTATCGGCTATCGACCAATTAGAAACCTTTGCCCAAGGTTATAGTCCAGAAAATGTCGCTGCCATTACTGGCATTGGCGCGCTAGAAATTAAGCGCCTAGTGAAAGAATTCTGTAGCGCTAAAAGCGCGGTTTGTTACGGGCGTATGGGCGTTTCTGTGCAAGAGTTTGGTTTGCTCAGTCAGTATTTAATTATGCTGATCAATTTGGTTACTGGGCGCTTGGATGAAGTAGGGGGGTTGATGTTTCCTAAACCCGCCTTGGATGTCGTTAATAATACAGGTCCAGGGTATTTAGCTAAGCGCCATACTCGAGTGCGTCATCTACCGGATTTTAACGGTGAATATCCTGTGGCGGCGATGGCCGACGAAATGTTAACGCCAGGTGATGGGCAAATAAAAGGTTTTATTAATGTAGCGGGTAATCCGGTACTCAGTACTCCGAATGGTAATAAATTAGATAAGGGGCTCGCGCAGCTCGAGTTTATGGTATCGGTGGATTATTTTGTTAATGAAACCAGTCGCCATGCGAATATTATCTTACCCCCTGTATCACCGTTAGAGCGTGATCATTTTGATGTCACCTTCAATGGTTTAGCGGTTCACAATACCGCGAAATACTCCCCCGCATTGTTCCACAAAAAAACGGATGAAAAATACGACTGGGAAATTACTTTAGAACTGGCGAAACGGTTGGATAAAAAAGCCAGTTTAGCGACTAAAGTTGAGCGCTGGTTAATAAAAACCTTTGGGCCAAAATTTATCTTAGACCAAGGCTTAAAGCGTGGGCCTTATCCACAGGTGAGTTTAAAAACGTTAAAGCAGCAAGTTCATGGCATCGACCTAGGGCCGCTAAAACCTATGTTGCCCGGCGGATTAAAGCATCAAGATAAGAAAATACATTTGAATATCGATTTTTATAAGGCCGACCTAGAGCGGGTGAATAAGGTATTTAAAGAGTATAATAAGGATCAAATTTTATTGATTGGCCGTCGCCACGTACGCAGCAATAATTCTTGGTTACACAATAGTCAGCGTCTAGTGAAAGGTAAGTCTCGCTGTACACTTATGCTGCATCCGGATACCGCCGCTCAGCAAGGCATAGAGCATGGCCAACAGGTAATCGTCAGCTCGCGCGTTGGCAGCATTGAAATTGAAGCGCAAGTGACCGATGAACTGATGCCAGGGGTAGTGAGTATTCCTCATGGCTGGGGTCATGGACGCAAAGGTGTGAAGCAAAGAATCGCTCAAGCCCATGAAGGGGTAAGCCTGAATGATTTAACCGACGATCAAGCAATCGATACCTTGTGTGGTAATGCTGCGGTGAATGGTGTGCCTGTGCAGCTCACTCTTGCAAGCAGTGCGAATAATGAATTATTAGATAATTAGTAAGACTTGATAATAAAACTGTTATGAAGGGTTGATAGAAGTTTCATACACTGATGTTTCTACTGTAAATAGAAGTGTATGAGATTCCATGACAAACTTAATCGAGCTAGCCTATGAAGGCTCAGTTGCTGTGTTGACCATGAATACGGGTGAAAACCGCCAAAACCCAGAGTTTCTTCAAGTTTTTCATCGCTGTCTAGACAGTATAGAAGCGGATAAAACCATTAAATCCGTTGTTTTAACCTCTTCGTCTGATAAAAACTGGTCTTTAGGTATTGATCTGGCTTGGATGTCACAGCCAGCTAATACCGCGCAAATTGTCGCTGACTTTATGAGTGACGTTACCGGCTTATTAAAGCGAATAGTTAGTTTTCCTATGCCGATTATTGCCGCTTTAAACGGCCATACTTATGGTAATGGTGCGGTACTGGCTTGCGCTTGTGACTTTCGCTTTATGAAAGCGGATAAAGGCTTTTTCTGTTTTCCTGAGGTTGATGTACTGGTGCCATTCTTCCCATCAATGCTGCCATTAATTGCCAAAGCCATGCCACAGCCTTTCTTTAACCGCTTAGCCATGACAGGGCAGCGCGTCGATGCGCAACAGTTATTAGCAAATGCCGTGGTGGAAGCGACCTTTGCAGATGCCAAGTCATTGCAATCAGGGGTGATGGAGTTTGCGGCTAGTTTTAATAAAAACCGCTGGATTTATGGTCAAAATAAAACTCAAATGAATAAGCACATCTTACAAGCAATGCAAGACGAAGATCCTGCTTTCATAGAACATAGCAGCAAGATCCTTTGGTCTAACTTACAAAAAACGAGTCACTAAGCTGTAGGGAGGGTCAAAAGGGCTAAATTATATTCGTAAAGAGTACATCTTCTCTCATGTGCTCTCTTTTACTTACTGTTATACTGGCGCCATTAATGAGTTCTATTTATTAGCTCTACTTCCTCTGATTCCCCCTATACCGAGACTCTTCCTATGTCATTTTCCAAGCTTGGCTTAAGCGACCCTATTATTAAAGCGGTCAAAGA
>CAXIBC010000065.1:0-15271 GCA_964022115.1 uncultured Oleispira sp.
GCAGAGCCAGAAGTCGCAGAGCCAGAAGTCGCAGAGCCAGAAGTCGCAGAGCCAGAAGTCGCAGAGCCAGTCGTTGAACCGCCGGTTGCAGAAGATGAAGATGAAGATGATTTAATCGATGATGAAATCATTGAGATCTTTTTAGAAGAAGCGGAAGAGGTGGTAGAAACCTTACAAGAGTTTTGGCCACTTTATAGAGCGAACCTTGCCGATCAGGAATCTCAAGCAACTGTACGTCGTGCTTTCCATACTTTAAAAGGTAGTGGGCGCATGGTGCAAGCAGAAGTACTGAGTGAGCTGGCTTGGTCAATCGAAAACATGCTTAACCGGGTGATAGAGCAGACCATCGAGTTGGATAATAATGGCTGCGCTTTGATTGATCATGTGATTCATCATACCCCTGAGTTAATTGAAGACTTTAGACTTCGCCGTCAAGGACATATCGATACCTTACCTCTAATATCTTATGCTGACGCATTGTCTAATGGCGAAGCCGTTGCTGAGTTTTCGGCTACGGATTTTAACGATGCCGCTAGCTCGGGTAATGAAGAAGCTGAAAGTGAAGCTCAGCCTCAGCATGAAGGCATCATTGAAATAACTGAAGATGCGGTACTTGAGCAGCTAGAAATCTCAAATGAAGAGACTTCTATTGCTATTGAAGACGTAGCTATTGAAGACGTAGCTATTGAAGACGTAGCTATTGAAGACGTAGCTATTGAAAAAGTAGCTATTGAAGAAGTAGCTATTGAAGAAGTAGCTGTTGAAGAAAATTTATTAGACGAGACTCTATTAGAGATCTTTCGTATCGAGGTGGCTACTCACCTAGAATCTGTTACTGAATTTATTACTGAATCCCAAGAAACAGATTATCAAAATGCACTTTCCGACCAGCTTCAAAGAGCGTTGCATACCCTAAAAGGTAGTGCGCATATGGCCGGTATCTCACCGATCGCATTGGTTTCATCGCCATTAGAAAAATTGGTGAAAGAGTTGCGTGCCTATCAGATTAAAAATACACCAGGACTTGTTAGTCTCTTAATTGAAGGTGTAGCACTCATCCAGCTAGGGATGGAGCAATTAGAAACGAATCCAGTTGCCCCGCTTCCTAATGAAGGCGCCTTTTTATTAAAGGTTGGTGAGATGGAACATCTATTGCTATCACCAGTGGCTGCGGATGATGCTGACCAAGCTTTGCCAGATCCCCATCAGTTAGCCCAATTCTTAACCCAAGGGATGGATGTATTAATTGATGCGGATGATATTGTTAAAAAATGGGCACAAGAGACATCCAATATTGAAAGCCTAGAGCAGTTGAATGCTGAACTAGAGCAGGTTGTTATCGCTGCGGATAAAGCTGAGCTGATGGAAGTTTCAGAGCTGTCAGGGGCTTTAAGTGAGTTGTATCGCCAAATTCTAAAAGATAGTCAACTCAGCTCTATTGAAGAAAGTTTAGTTGCGACACTGCTGGCGGCACACGAAAGTTTGCTTACTATGCTGGATTGCTTGGCCGCAGGTCAGAACCTGTATGCCGATAATGAAGTATTGGCGCAAGTTAAGACCGCTACATTAGGCTTAGCGCAAACGGTGCTAATAGAACAGCAAAGCGACTCTGTTGATGAACTCGATGACGATGTAATAGCACTGGCTGCTGAGAATAGTGAAAGCAGCCAATTTAATCATGATTTACCTGTCAGCGAAGAAGATCCTGAGCTCGAATTGCTTACGGATGCGACTTTGCCGTTGGCGATGGAAGAGAAGCTTGCTGTATCTGATGTCGCTCATGCTGATGATGAAGTTGATGCTGAGCTAATTGAGATTTTCTTAGAAGAAGCGCAAGAAATCATGGAAGCGGCAGGTGTCGCATTGCAGCGTTGGCAAGAAAAGCCTGAAAACTTAAAAGATGTTGCTGAGCTTCAGCGTGAGTTGCATACCCTTAAAGGTGGCGCTCGGATGGCAGAGATGAGTGAGGTCGCTGATCTTTGCCATGAGCTGGAATCTATTTATGAGGGGCTTCATGATGGGCGTGTTCAGTTAAGTACAGGGCTGATTCCTTTATTAAGCCAATATCACGATATTCTTGATGATATGCTTGAGCACATTCGAAATGGCCAAGTAGTTAATCTAGACCGACAGTTAATCGAGAGAATACATGCTGTAGCCAAAGGTGCCGATCCACTGATGGTGAAGCAATCGGAGGAGCAACTTTCGGCTGATGACAGTGCTATGGCAACATTCGTTGAGCCGACAACCAGTGAGGTGATCAGTACAGATTTCGAGCAGGTTGATGGTCTCAATGTTAATAATGATGTTATTAGTGTTGATCTGGATGAAGGTGATCGCGAAATACTTGAAATCTTTTTAGAAGAAGCTCAAGAATTACAGCAAGAATTAGATCGCGTATTACAAGAATGGCAGCAAGAACCAGAAAACCTTCGTGCTACTGAAGAAGTGCAGCGCATTATGCACACCCTCAAGGGTGGTGCTCGCATGGGGGGGTTAACTGAGGTTGGAGATCTAGCTCATGATTTTGAAGCTTGGATGATCAAGGCTCAGCAAGGAGAAATTGACGTTGATGAAACCTTCTTTGCGGAAGTCTATCAGCGCCAAGATCTGTTGGCGGCTAGCATTGATGTGATTGGGCAAGCTCTAAAACAACCGCTAATCAACCTTGAAATGGACGTAAAAGCAGAGCTTAACTCAGCCACAGCCGATACGCTTGTCACTGAAGCAAATGATACGAATGTCGTTCCCTTTAAACGCACTGATGTGGAAGTAGAAGCTAGTGCCGCGGTTGCTGTGTTGCCGTCACAACCTTCACCAGCACAACAGCTGACTCAGCTAGATGAAGAAGCGGCTAACAAGCCTCAACAAGGGCGACGTGGCCCACAAGAAATGGTTAAGGTATCAGCTGACCTACTGGATAATCTAGTGAACTTGGCAGGTGAAACCTCTATTTCAAGAGGGCGTTTAGAGCAACAAGTGACCGACTTTTCTTATTCGCTAGAAGAGATGGATTCAACCCTAGAGCGTTTGAATGATCAGTTGCGACGTTTAGATATCGAAACCGAAGCGCAGGTGCTGTTTCGTCAGGAACGCGCGACCCCTAACTATGAAGATTTTGATCCGCTAGAAATGGATCGATATTCTCACATGCAGCAACTGGCGCGCTCATTGGTCGAATCCGCTTCGGATTTATTGGATATTCGTGAATCGTTAAGTAATAAAACACGTGATGCGGAAACCTTATTGCTACAGCAAAGCCGAGTAAATACTGAGCTGCAAGAAGGTCTGATGCAGACCCGCATGGTACCTTTTCAGCGTCTTGTTCCTAGATTGCGACGCATTGTTCGACAAATCAGCCAAGAACTTGATAAGCAAATCGAATTTAAGGTCTATAACGCTGATGGTGAAATGGATAGAAGCATTTTAGAGCGCTTAATTTCACCGTTAGAGCATATGCTACGAAATGCTGTTGACCATGGTATTGAAGATAAAGAATCCCGTGCTAAAACGGGTAAGCCTACGCAAGGGACGGTTGAGCTAAGGGTATCTCGTGAAGGTGGTGATGTTCTGGTCATTCTGAAAGATGATGGCCATGGTATTAACATTGAAGCGGTACGTAAGAAAGCGTTAGAGCGCGGCTTGATTACTGCGGATAGCAAGTTGACCGATTTAGAAATCATGCAGTTTATCTTGCATGCAGGTTTCTCCACGGCTCAGCAAGTGACGCAAATTTCTGGCCGTGGCGTGGGTATGGATGTGGTTAATAGCGAAATCAAACAGATGGGTGGTACGCTATTTATCAACTCAGTTCCGGGTCAAGGGACTGAGTTTCAGGTTCGCTTACCCTTTACGGTATCGGTAAACCGCGCCTTAATGGTACGAGTGGGTGATGACCTATACGCAGTGCCGTTAGACAGTATTCAGGGTATTGTTCGCATACCAACCAACCAGCTAGAAACATTATATCAACAGCCTGCAACCGAGCGCAGTTTTGATTATGGTGGTGCTGAGCATAGATTAGAATATCTTGGCAGTATGTTAG
This sequence comes from uncultured Oleispira sp., assembly GCA_964022115.1. Classification (GTDB taxonomy): domain Bacteria; phylum Pseudomonadota; class Gammaproteobacteria; order Pseudomonadales; family Oceanobacteraceae; genus Oleispira. The sequence goes on from CAXIBC010000065.1 coordinate 4,046, forward strand.
GTACGGAAGCTCAGCCTAAGTTAGCTGGGCAAAGAATGCCGACGCCAGTATTGTTGATTAAAGGTGATGTGCCCTACGCTCTGCAGGTAGACTCATTATTGGGTAGCCGCGAAATTGTTGTTAAAACCCTAGGGACACAATTTAGCAGTGTTATGGGGGTATCGGGTGGTACTATTTTGGGTGATGGTAGTGTTGTAATCATTCTTGATTTACCCGCTATGATTCGAAACCAAAGTAATTTGGAATACCAGCATGCGAAGGCCCTGGATGACATAGAAGCTGAAAAACGTCACGAACTTGAAGTGCGCACAAAGCGTATTCTTGTAGTGGATGACTCAGTGACTGTGAGGAAGGTAACCTCTAGATTATTAGAGCGTAACGGCTTTGAAGTATTCACTGCTAAAGATGGTGTTGATGCGATTGCTACCTTACAAGACCATATACCCGATCTGATGTTATTGGATATCGAAATGCCGCGTATGGATGGTTTTGAGGTCGCTTCGGTAGTAAGGCATGACTCTCGCTTGAAGCATGTACCGATTATTATGATTACTTCGAGAACGGGTGATAAACACCGTAATCGAGCTTTTTCTATCGGTGTTAATGAATACTTGGGTAAGCCATTCCATGAGGAAAAGTTACTCGAGAATATTGAGAAATTATTAGTAGGGGTTGCGGAGAACTAATATGCCGCGGACTCAGGCCGCTGCGAAAGTAGGTATTATTGCCGATGATCTTTTGCAGCAGCACTTGCTAAAAAGTGCTTTAAAGCACTTTGGCTTTAATATTGTTCTAACTACCGATCCAGATCGCATAAATGATAACCCAAGCCTGGTTGCAGAAATTGAAGCCTGGGTAGTTGATATTGTTGATGAAGAGGGCGAGCACCTTGAATGGCTTGATGAGCTATTAATCGGTGATGTGCCTGTTCTATTTGGTATGGGAGAAGCCCCCAAAAGAAGTTGTGAAACTTACCCTAGGTGGGAAAAACGCTTATTTGCCAAAATGAAAGAATTGCTTGCTGATCACCCCTTGGTGATAGCCGATGAAAGTACCCTTTGTGAGTTAGAATCCCGTGCGCTAGAGACTAAACATCCTTGGCCATTACCTCGAATGTTTCAAGGTGTAGAGCTAGGAAAACCGGCGAAACATGTTTGGGTATTGGGCGCGAGTCTAGGTGGCCCTGACGCGGTGAAAGAGTTTTTGGATGCCTTGCCTCAGGGATTACCCGTAGGCTTTATTTATGCCCAGCATATTGATGCTCGCTTTCAAGATGCGCTAGTGAAAACCCTTGGCCGCCATGCCAGTATTACTATGGTGCCCTATAGTGACGGTCAGAAAGTTAAAACGGGGGAGGTTATGCTCGCTCCTGTTGAACATGAGTTTTTGTTCGATTATGAAGGGCGAACCATGAGTAAATCTAGCCCTTGGCCCGGTCCTTATGGCCCTTCCGTTGATCAAGTAATGATTAATGTTGCCCAACATTTTGCTACTCGTGCAGGTTATATCCTATTCAGTGGTATGGGAAATGATGGTGCGGAGGCTGCAATTAAGATTAGCCAAACCGGCGCGACCATTTGGGCGCAAAATAGTGAAAGTTGCGCGAATAGTTCAATGCCAGACAGCGCAGTTGCTACCGGCAATATTTCATATATAGGAACACCGAGACAATTAGCTTCACAGCTGGTAAATTATCTTCAAACACAGTGGATTGTATAACTATGGGGTCTGAATATGAGTTCTGAAGTAGCAGCGCAAGTTGACGTTAATGAAGTTGCCAGCTTATTGATTCCCTTGCATGAGAAACAATTGGTTTTACCTAATGTGACCGTAGCAGAAATCATCCCTTATCGAGCCCCTGCAGCGCTTGGTGATCAGGCAAGCTGGTTATTAGGTCAGCTTGAGTGGCGAAATATTCATATTCCTGTTTTGTCTTATGAGATGTTAAGTGGTGGTTGCATGCCACCTATCGAAAGCGCTCGCTTAGCGGTGGTGAATGGTACGGGAGCGAATAGAAACTTACCTTTTTATGCCATTTTGATTCAAGGTATTCCAAAGCTTATCCATGTTAAAGAAGATGATATTGTAACGGTAGAAGCAATGCACTCTGGCCCTTATGATCAGATGGCGGTAAGCTTATTCAGTGAACAAGCAATGATTCCTAATTTAGACATGATTGAACATGAACTACTAAGGTATATTGGGTAAGATAATGAGACTTTTATTAACATCTATTTGTGTATTCTTTACTGTCATTAGTTCTACTTTTGCCCAGCAAGGTATGGTTGAAAGTAATTTAGCCAAAGAGATTGTGTTGTTCGAAGCTACTAGTTATCGAGCCGCGACGGAATTTAATGTTCATGCAATGCAAAAAGATAAAAAGTCTGAACAAGCTTTATTTGATGTATTAGCTAAAGGTGATCAGCTAAGTAGTTTGTTTAAACAGCAGTCTACGGAATTAGCCCCGAGTTGGAATAAATATCGTACATTTATCTGGGACAAGCACAGTCAAGCTAAGAGTAATATTGATACTTATGTATTTAATGATATGCGTATCTTACATAAAGACTTATTGGACATAGTGGTAAAAATTAAAAAGCAGGTTAATAGTGATTTGTTACCTGCGAAAGATTTAAACAAAGTAAATGCGGTTTTGCTTATAGAGCAGCTAGCTTCAGAGTACTTAGAAATTTCGGCAGCAACCTTTGGTGTTTTTGGTTTTGCCGGAAGCGACCAAGCCATTCAAATTGAAGTACGCAGCCAAGCTTTTGAACATGTTATCGCTGAATTAAAAAAAATCTATGCTGAAGATGCTATTAAATTAAAGGCGGTAAATAAACTAGCGCTGCGCTGGAGATTCATCAAAAGCACCTTATTAGCGTATAATGAACGATCCGCACCCTTTGCAGTGGCGAAGACCGTTGGTTACATTCGCAAGCAGTTGGCTGAAATTTAAATTTATATAAATAGAAGTTTATGAAACGTCTCGTTTTTGATCTAGATAATACTCTGACCATAGAAGGAACAGGGGATTATGAAAATGTTAAACCACGTTTAGATATTGTGGAGCAATTAAAAGCTTACAAACTACAGGGCTTTGAAATTATTATTAGTACCGCTCGTAATATGCGTACTTATGAATGTTCGGTTGGGAAAATTAATGCGAATACACTACCAGTAGTTATAGATTGGCTAAATAAACACGAAATTCCTTTTGATGAAATTCATGTAGCGAAACCTTGGTGTGGTCATGATGGCTTCTATATAGATGATAAAGCGATCAGGCCTTCAGAATTTGCTCAATTGAATTATGAAGAGATACAGCAGCTATTAGCTAAAGAGAAGTAGTTTAATGATACTAATTACTTCCGCTCAATATGTTGATGAAGAGTTTATCTCGGAGTTCGGAAAATTACCCCCTAGTTTCTTACCGGTAGGAAATAAGCGCTTATATGAGCACCAAGTAGAGCTTTTTAGTGGTCTAGATGAGCCTGTTTACATCACACTACCGGATGATTATGAAATACCATATCAAGATCAGGTACGCCTCGAACAATTAAACCTGCAGCCCATTTTTATTCCTACAGATAAAACATTAGGGGAATCAATTGCTTATGCATTGATAACTACCATAGGTGATTATGAAGAGGTACGTCTACTTCACGGCGATACTTTATTTTCAGAACTTCCTCTAGCAGAAAGCAATAACTTTGCTATTGGTAGTAGTAGTGAAAACTATAATTGGGCAACATATACTTTAGCTGCGGATGGAAAAGTTAAGTTCTTGCCGTTGCAAGAAGATAGTAGCGATTTAGGCATTATAAGCGGTTACTTTTCTTTTAATCAGCCCATTGCTTTATTAAAAGCCCTGACGAACTGTAATGGTGAGTTTTTATCGGCATTGAACCATTATGCAAATGAATATGAGTTGACACCTTGGGCAGTGGAAACTTGGCTGGATTTTGGCCATATGAATACTTATCACAGATCTAAGTCGACAGTGACGACTCAGCGTGCTTTTAATGAGATGAGTATCTCCCCTAGAATTGTGAGTAAATCTAGTGAAAACACATTCAAAATGGATAGCGAAAGCCGTTGGTTTGAAAGTATTCCTCCTGAATTAAAAATCTATACACCTCATTATTTAAAGCAAACTCATAGTTCAGGTTGCTCAGGTTATGATATTGAATACCTATATTTACCAGTATTGAACGAATTGTTTGTGTTCGGTGACCTTCCTTTTCGCACCTGGAAGACAATACTGCGAGCATGCGAAGAGTTTATGTTAATTGCTGCTGAATACCAGCCAGCAGCTATTCCTAATACTCAGTCTCTTTATCGTGATAAGTTATGGCAAAGGCTATCGACATATTGTGAAAGTCAAAAACTAGATATGACCCAACCTTGGATTTTAAATGGGCAGAACGTAGGATCGCTAGAAAGTATATCTGAAAACTGTCTAGCTATGATCGAAAGCTCTAGATCAAGGTTATCGGTAGTGCATGGGGACTTTTGTTTTAGCAATATTCTATACGATTTTAGACTGCAAGCTATTAGGTGTATCGATCCACGTGGTCATATAGAAGACGAAATAACCATATATGGAGATTCGCGCTATGATCTGGCTAAGTTATGCCATTCAATAATAGGTGGTTATGATCATATTATTGCAGGCAATTTTTCTTGGCAAAGTAATTCCGCTTATCATGTCGATTTTGAATTATATAGCGATTCAGTCGCCGAAAAACTCGAAGGGTATTTATTAGAAAATGGCTTTGCCAACTTCGATCTTGTAGACGATGGCATTTATGCCATTATGATTGTTTTATTTTTATCCATGCTTCCATTGCATAGTGACAAGCCACTTAGACAAAAAGCGTTTTTAGCTAATGCTTTACGCTTGTATATAAAATTAGAAGGGATTAAGTCATGTTCGTAATACCAATGGCAGGCATGAGTAGCCGCTTTACCAAAGCAGGCTATGAAAAACCGAAATATATGTTGGAATTAAATGGGGCCCCTCTTTTTGATTATTGCGTGGGTAGTTTTAAAGCGTACTTTAAAACTGATGCCTTCCTATTTATAGCTCGCTCAGTCATGGGGACAGAAGCTTTTATTCATCAGCGATGTGCCGTTTTGGGGGTCGAACAGTATGAAATAGTTATTCTGGACTCTGCAACTCAAGGTCAAGCAGAGACGGTCTCGCTAGGCCTAGAGCAGTCCACTATAACTGATAGTTTTGGTCTCACAATATTCAATATTGATACTATTCGCCCTAAATATCAGCACCCAATTGATGTGATGAAAAGCAGTGAAGGATTTTTAGAGGTATTCTCAGGAGAGGGAAATAATTGGTCATTCGCTGAATTAGATAATGATGAATCTAATCGAGTAATCAGAACGACTGAAAAAGACCCAATATCCCAGTGGTGCTCAACTGGATTATATTACTTCTCTTCGAAGTCATGTTTTTTAAATTTATTTAAACGCTACAGCCTGAAAGAAGCGAGTAGCTGTGGCGGAGGGGAGTACTATATCGCGCCGATGTACAATTTATTAATCTCGTCTGGAGACAGCGTTAAGGTTAATAAAATAGGTGCTAAGGAAGTACTCTTTAGTGGTGTGCCTGAAGAATATGAAGCCTTAAAAACTCAATCAATAGAATTATAGAGGTCTGGAAACTTCTCTTGAATATGTTTACTTAAATGTAAGTTCCTATTTTGGCTAACTGAGTGGCTTCTTAGAGGGATCTTGTATCCCTCTAATCCTACAAATTCATTGCGTAATAGGCGAAGGCCAAAATCTATTTTTCTAACTTTAAGTCCGCACTCATCTTCTAAATATCTGCGGACAATAACCTCAGGGAAAAAACGGTCATTACCAGCATACTGTTCGAAAGAGAGGGGGAGCCAGTCAAATAAAGAGCAATACTTTCTCATAGTATCTGGTAAGCCGATAGCAAATTGATCACCGTAACCACCATAGCCATCATAGTTAGGGTCAATAATTATTTCTTCAGGAGTGGGTAGCTCATTAAGCTGAGCCAGTTTTCCTAAAAAGAAATTATCATAGCGACAGCGGCAGATTAGATCAAATTCATTAGCATCAAAACCATTTTTCTCTATACTTTCAAAGGCTTTTTTAACCCCATGCCACATGGGAAAAATATTCGGGCTCATAAAAGGAACTTTTAAAGTCTTGCCAAATATTTTAAAGCCAAAGGCTTTAATAGAGGAACGCTCTAAGTTAGTGAAGTCGGGTCGTTCTTCTATATAGGTATATACATTCTGTAGGTCTTTAATGTGATCTTCTTTAAAATCAGACTGCCAGCCATGACAGAAAAACGTAATGTCATATCCGGATAAAAAGCGCTTTAATTGAGGAATGCAGTGTTTAAAGCTCCGAGTATCACCACTAAGGCATATCGCAACTTTTTTTGCAGTCGCTGGCATGAGAGTGTTCTCTGGAGAAAATGCAGATAATTGACGTTGGAAATCATCCGCCTTTTTTAAATATGAGTACTTCCTTGAAAAGCGAACAGCCCCCATTACATTTAAAGCTTCACGTGAATGGGCTGTATTCAAAGGGTAGTGTATCAGTGCTAACAATGAGAACAGATTTTCTAATAAGGCTCGTTTATTCTTCTTTTTTAGTTTATTAATTATAGAATCAAGCATTTTTATTTTCATCCAAGCCTAAATAAATTATTAAAGCAGAAGCTGTACAAAAGTAGACTATCGTTAATTTAGTAGAGAAAAACACTTCTGAGAGCGAGAATATCAAATACTGGCTTATCAAAAGGTAGCCTGCGAGCTTATATGAAGGCTCTTTAATAAAGCGGTTAATTATATAAAGCATTGATATAATTATTCCGATTAATATCAGCAGGCCAATGATGCCACTGCTTACCAATATATTTAAAAACTCATTATGGGGGCGCTCATATGCAGCAATCCAGTGGGGTTGCTTGCCTTCGCTAATAAGCTCTTGCAATCTGTGATGGTAGAATGAGAAGCCCTTGCCAAAAATTGGATTCTCTTTAAATATTTCGTATGAAGCACCTAGCATGTCTAGCCGTTGTTGTGTCGAGTGGCCAAATTTAATCTGTTCGCTAAAAATACTCGAATGCTGAAAAGTATAAGCTATTCGATTTTTAATAGAATCAATACTACTTGCTGCCAAAATTAAAATAATAATGGCGACAACTGATTGAAGCTTTGTGATCGACTTAAATGCGATTAATAAAAGAAAAGATATAGGAATGCTGATCCAGCCACCTCGTGTTTGAGACCACACTGAAGCAGTGACTCCACAGAATAAAGCGAGATAACCAAGACTGCTAGCCCATTTCTCCGACAGTGATTTTCTTAATGCAAAGGCAATAATTCCTGAGCATAAAGCGATATTTCCCCAAAAGATGGGATGTCCAGATGATTGTCCGCGTTGAATGCCATTTATGTAGTCTCGAATTACGGGAGATATACTAAAGATTGCCGCAAGAGAAAATACAATAAAGATCCACTGCTTGCTTGGTTTTGCTTTCCAGATTAATACGCTAATAATCGGGAACATAAACCAGAAAAATGATGCCCTATAGGATGATAGGGATAGGGCATCAAATTCATGTTGGGTTAAGACTAAAAAATTGTAGACGCCGAATAATAAAATTAACGAGAAGCTGATAAGAAGTGGCTTATGCTTAATTATTTGAGTATCTTTAACAAAAAATAGGCTAAAAGGTGCAAATAATAAAAGAAAGGTCGCCGCTGATTGGCTAGAGCTCTGGTTGGTATGAAGTAGCCAAAATAATAAGGTTATGCAGGTAATAATAAATATACTCAGGGCGGAAGTTTTTTTATTATTAGGCATAGTTATATTAATCATGCTGCTTTCCTAACTGTTTGGGTGAGTCGATAACCCCTAACTTCTTTAAAACCTCAATTTCTGTATCCGTCAAGATAAAGCGCTTAAACTCTTCCTCTAAGCCTCCTTCATCCAAAATACGAACCCAACGGCGGTAATGATCACCCATGCGTGCATTGGTCGTTTCTATTAATCGTTTACGGTTTTCGATGTTCGCTTTGAACTGAGCGTAATTACGAATAGGGTAGTGATAAACTGTAATTCCAGATTCGTCGCGTTTATTAATTAAGCGCCAGCCATGTTTAGCTCTATGATTTCCGCCTTTCATCTCAATTAAGCCGTGAGGATTAACGATGGTTTTAGGGCTAATTTTAACCAATAGCATTGCAACAGCCGTATCGTTAATTTGAGCGCTAGAATCGTAAAAGATTGGGTTCTTGACTACCAGGTTAGTATCCATGTAGTGATACTCTGGTTTAAGCGCCGCTTCAGATAGAGCCATATTGTGGCGTTTGACCGTTACCACAGATTCATTTAAGTTGAGGTGCTGTTTTAAAGATCCACCCGTATTGCTTTGCCAGAATTCATCCGCGTCATTGCTAATCACTAAATCAGCATTCATCTTATCGCGCGCATAGAAAGCAAGTTCTGTCATCCACTTGGCTTGCTGATAGTTTTGTTCAGGCTGGTCAATAATATCTAAGTCGAATTCAGATTTCAGACGCTCTAATAATTCACGAGTACCATCATCAGAGCCATTATCCATAATAGCAAAGCAGTCGACTCCTTGCTTTGCATGAAAACGGATGTTGTCTTCAATGATATCAACTTCATTCTTAACCAGTAGCGTCATAGCTAAGCGCATAGGTGCTTTATGGGATAGGCGGCGCCACCAGTAACGTAAGGTTTTATGTAGCATGTTAATTCTCTATTATGGGTTTGATCGAATCATGGCATATCATGATCAAACGCTTTCAACTTTAATCTTTAATAAGTTGAGTAAATCAAGCCATTGTGGCGATGTATCAGGTGTAGAAAATGCGGTAACGTCAAGCTCAGGCCTTAACCATTTTGCCGTTAATAATGCAGTGGAAACGTCACCCGCAAGTAAACAAGTTGGCTGTATTAATGGCAGTAATACTTCCATAGGAATCCCAGCAGGCACTTGCATCGCCTTTTGCGGAATCAGCCACTCTTCCTTATCACCCTGTTTATCCAATAAGGCTGTTCTAGGGTGGTGTTTAAACGCGATTTTATCACCATGCTCATTTAACCAATAGCTCAATTTCTGTTTAGTGCGATCTTTAGCCACTGAACTATGAGGCAAGAGCAATAAGGCATCAAGGTGAGACAAGGCTGAAAGAGGAAAGTCGATGTCGTGCAGGCAGTGCTGAGCCAACTTGACGAACTCTGGTCTTTGTAGGTTTTCTGGTAGAGCAAAGCAGGATTTTTCTTGTATCTCAGGCACGGCGGATTTTGGAAACGCCAGAATTGCTTGGTTAATCCAGTTGGATGCACCAATGGTCGAAGGTTGCTGCCACCAGCGCCCATAAGTTAACTTTTTGACTAGATTATCGATTAGCTTATCTTTTAACCAGTGGGTTTCACGACCTAGATAACTATAAGTACCATCATCAAGATAAACCCCAAGGCTTGCCTTGTTCAATTTGCGAGAGTGGTGCATTGCATATTGGAATTCAATACGACGATCGTTTCCTGTGTATATTTTATCCGGCTTTATTCGTTCCAAAAGGCTAGTAATCTTGTTAAAGGCCGATTGTCGCTGCTGACGTTTTCCTCTGCCTTTAGCTTGCTGAGAGAGCCGTTCAATTTGCTTGAAAGGTGATTCTTTCCACGTATTAAGTGCGGAAACAAAAGGACGTTCTTCTGCAGGCTGGTCTATAAGACCCAAGTAGGCCTCATCTTCTGCTGGCAGCTCGAAGGCAACCATAGCCGAGGTGAGCATGTTAAAAGGAGTTGAGGCTAGAAATAGATGGGTTGCCATTAGTGTGCCTTTTCTTCTAAGAGGGATACTAGCTTAGATGAGCATGCGATTAAGTGTTCATGGGTTGCGTCTTGCCAGCGGCCAGAGACTTGATAGTTAAGGGCAAGGTAGTTAAAAAACGCAATTCGCAAATCTTGATTGGGGAGCCAGTTCTCCATGACTTTCAGGCATTCGGCTAATGAGGATGGGGTATCTGCGGATAAAGTTAAACTAGGTAATTGATAGAAAGCCTGACCTAAAGTGATCAGCTTTTTATTTAATAATAAAGACTCAATACCAACGGTTGAATTGATTGTTGCAACAGCACTTGCATGCTGTATCAGGACTGGGGTTGGTGTATCAATATCAAAATGCAGTTTCTCATGCTGCTGGTAGCGCTGGATTAAAGCATCATATTTTTGATCACAAGCCGGGTGGGGTTTAAAAACAATATTTGGCATATCAAGACCAAGTAACTGGCTAACCTGATCAAACTTAGCTACTAGGTCTAGCATGTCTTTTATCCAAGGTGAAAACAGGACTACTTGGCTATCGGTATTCACTTGAAAAGGAACAAAAATATACTGCTTTGGTAAAGATTCAGGTTTATCCGTAAACTGTGCTGTAAGTGGTGCCGCCAACTGCTCGATCAAATCAGGCTGGAATTCATCGTTATCTAGCTGTTCAAAGAAGTTTGGATCTCTCGGAACAGAGTTTCGGAAGTTAATGCCTCTTCCATCTAATGTTGTCATGCCTGGCAACAAGCCATTTTCCATGTAGAGACAATGAATACCTTGGGCCTTAGCCGCCGCAATAGCAATGCATTGACGGAATTTGAGTCCATTCCAGATAACCATGAACTGTGATTGGCTTTTATATAAGGCAGAGTAATAAATAGCGAATAATATATAGGCCTCAAGAGTTTTAATTAAGCGAAATATCGGCCAGTAGCTTTTTTGGCGCATACGCCCTTTACGGCTATTTTGCTTTTCTCGGACATGGTCTTTAATAATTTGCTTGAGGTCGTTCTTGCATGCGATTCTTAAGCAGAATAACCAGTGAAAATTTTGCCATAAGGATTTATGCCACAAGACCTTAGTCGAGTAGTTGGGAAAGCCTTTATTTACTTGCTCGGCAAGCTTGGAAAAATAAACTTTATGAAGCTGGCGAGCAGCAAAAAATACAATATTCATGAATTCCCCTAGGTTCAGCAGAATTTTACCTTAAATTGCTTAGAAGAGGGGGAGTGAGTTGTAAAATAGAGTATAAAGCGGCCAGCATCATGACTGGCCATGCTTGTGATTCAGAGATCCATGGGATGTTGATTATTTGATATTATTCCAAATCGCCAAGGTCGGCTCAGACTGATTCATGGTATA
>CAXIBC010000066.1:0-15144 GCA_964022115.1 uncultured Oleispira sp.
GTGCCGACCGAAGCGGCTACGGGTTATGGTTATATTCAAGCCACTCATTCTGCCGCTGACTCAGTCAATCATGAGGCGGTTAAAACCGTCAGTCAGTTTGTTGAAAAACCCGATGCAGAAACCGCCGCTCGATATGTAGCCGATGGTTACTTGTGGAATAGTGGTATGTTCTTGATTCGCGCCGACCGTTATTTAGAAGAGCTGAAGAACTTCCGCGAAGATATTTATGCGGCGTGCGTAAAATCTATGGTTTCGACTCAGCAAGATTTGGATTTTGTCCGTATCGATAAAAGCGCTTTTGAAGCTTGCCCAGATGAGTCGGTTGATTATGCGGTCATGGAACCTTTGGCGGCGAAAGGCGAGGTGGTAGTAGCACCTCTGGATGCCGGTTGGAATGATGTAGGCAGCTGGTCTGCGCTTTGGGATATTGCCGCTAAAGATGAGCAGGGCAATGTCATAGCTGGGCAAGATGAAAACAACTTTATCTTGCAGGGTAGTGAAAACTGCTATGTGTATGGAGCTGCCCATGAAGGTTCCAATAAGATGATTGCTACCCTAGGGGTTGATAATCTGGTGATTGTCGATACTCCAGATGCCTTATTAGTGGCGAATAAAGATAAGGTACAAGATATTAAAAAGATTGTGGCGCAGATTAAAGCCTCTGGTCGCACTCAGCATCATCAGCACCGCCAAGTATATCGCCCGTGGGGAATTTACGACTCCATTGATAACGGTGAGCGTTATCAAGTAAAACGCATTACGGTGAAGCCTGGGGCCAAGCTTTCTGTGCAGATGCATCATCATCGCGCTGAACATTGGATTGTAGTATCGGGTACCGCGAAGGTGACGAATGGCGAGAAGACCTTTTTGGTCACTGAAAATGAGTCAACCTATATTCCTATCGGACAGGTGCACGCCCTTGAAAACCCTGGGGTATTACCACTAGAGATGATTGAGGTGCAATCTGGTTCGTATTTAGGTGAAGATGATATCGTGCGTTTTGAAGATAAGTATGGACGTTGTTAAACTATGAAAATCTCATTAATTACAGTTTGTTATAATTCTGCCAAGACAATAGAGGACACGTTAAGGTCAGTTCAGTCTCAAACTTATCAGAATCTTGAGTATATAATAATAGATGGTGGTTCCACCGATGATACTAATAAAATAGTTTCAAAGTATAAAGATAGTGTTTCAGTTCATATATCCGAGCCAGATGAAGGCCTTTATGATGCAATGAATAAGGGGATTGAGGTTGCTACAGGTGATATTGTTGGTATTCTGAATTCTGATGATGTTTTTTTCGATAGCTTTGTTATTGAAAAAATAGCTTCTGAGTTTGAAATTAACAAGGTAGATGCTATTTTTTCAGATCTTATTTATGTCAAAGAGAATGACTTGGGGAAACCTACTAGGTTATATAGTTCTAAAGTATTTTCTAAGCGAATGATTAAATTTGGGATAATGCTACCACACCCAACTTTTTATGTTAGAAAAGAGTGTTATGAGAAGCTTGGGCTTTATAGGACGGATTATCGGGTAGCTGCTGATTTTGAATTACTTGCTAGGTTTATTGCACAGGGGATTACAATGCATCGTATACCATTTATCTCAGTTAAAATGAGAGAAGGTGGCGTTAGCTCTAGTGGAATATTGTGGCGAATACATCAAAATTTTGAAATTGTTAGGGCGTGCCGAGGAAATGGTATCTATACAAATATTGGATTGGTTGCTTTAAAATTACCTTATAAATTGTTCACTTTACTAACAAGATGGTTTGTTGCGGTTGAGAAATGAAAGTACTTATTACTGGTTCAAATGGATTTATTGGGCAACATTTGTGTCAAACACTTGAGTCACGGTATTCAATTATTAGGCATGGAAGAAAAGTAGAGTTTTCGAATGAAAATAACAAGTACTTTAATCTTGATGTTAATAGTAATTCAGATTGGCAAGGGCATTTAGAGAATATAAATACGGTAATTCATCTGGCAGCTTCTGCGCATAAAAAGTTGAATGATCTAGAAAAGATTGATGAAGTCAATGTTAATGGAACATTGAGGCTTGCACAGCAAGCAGCCACAGCTGGCGTAAAACGTTTTATATTTATTAGTTCAATTGGGGTATTAGGTGATAAAACTATTTTACCATTTAACGAAAGGACAATCGAAGCTCCTCATTCGGATTATGCTAAGTCAAAATTAAAAGCTGAAATCGGATTGTTAGAACTAGCCCGAGCATCTAGTCTAGAAGTTGTTATTATTCGTCCTGTTCTTGTCTATGGTGGTACAGCACCTGGTAATTTCTCAAAATTAAAATCTCTTATTAATAAACTTCCAATTTTACCTTTTGGTTTGGTTAATAATAAACGGAGTTTTATCTCCGTCGATAATCTTGTTGATTTCATTCGGTTATGTGTAGAACACCCTAACGCTAAAAATGAAATTTTCTGTATTTCAGATGGTGTGGATGTTTCAATAAAAAAGTTTACTAGTTCTATTGCTACTGGTTTATCCAAAAATCTGATTCAGATTCCTGTACCTACTTGGTTTATTAAGTTTATTGGTAGTGTATTTAGAAAGGATGAGATGGTTAAGCAATTGATTGGTGATTTGCAAATTGATATTAGTAAAGCAAAAAACTTATTAGGCTGGTCACCAGTTGAAACTATGGATCAAGCTATGAGTAAATTAAAGTGAATATAATGATTAGACTGTTAGATATATTTTTCTCGTTTCTAGGCTTGGTATTTGGCTCGCCGGTATTTTTTGCAATTTATATAGTTGGCTTATTTGATACCGGCTCGCCAATATTTAAGCAAGAGCGTATCGGTCGAAATAAAAAGCCTTTCACGCTTGTTAAATTTAGAACCATGTCGGTTGATACGGCATCGGTTGCTAGCCATTTAGCGAGTACCGCTTCTATTACTAAAATGGGGGGATTTTTACGTAAAACTAAGCTCGATGAGTTACCTCAGCTTTGGAATGTATTAAAAGGCGAAATGAGCTTAGTAGGTCCAAGACCTGGATTGTTCAATCAGGAAGAGCTTACTAAGGCTCGTGAAGTTGAGGGGGTATTTGATGTTCGCCCAGGCATTACGGGCTTAGCTCAAGTTAACGATATAGACATGTCGACACCTGAATTATTAGCCAAGACAGATGCTAAAATGATTTGTGAAATGTCTTTGTCACATTATTTTAAATTTATCTTTCAGACAGTTGCAGGTAAGGGAGCTGGAGATAGGGTTCAATAGTATATCTCCTGCTCAACTCTGATAAGGAGTCTAGGCGTTTCTAACCCAATCAGGGCACTCCCCTTGCTTATTAAAAGCGGCAGGGGCTTCTAATAATAAATCAATCACGTCATCTACATGAAACTCATGGCAGGCTTTATCTAAACGATTAAGCAGGTTATGGGTTTCTGGCCAGCTTAAATGGACTTCGTTCGCGGTCATGATTCGAGGATGATCCGTACCTTCTACGTTATCCCCGACCAATAACTCCTCATAAAGTTTTTCACCTGGTCGTAAGCCAGAATATTCGATGGCGATATCACCATTAGGGTTTTGCTGGTGTCTTTCGCTTAAACCAGATAAGTGGATCATTTTACGGGCTAGGGCGGTAATTTTTACCGGTTCACCCATATCTAATACAAAAACATCACCCCCTTTACCCATAGAACCGGCTTGGATAACCAGCTGCGCGGCTTCTGGAATAGTCATGAAGTAGCGAATAATATCTGGGTGGGTCACGGTAATCGGGCCGCCTTGCTGGATTTGGCGGTGGAATAAAGGCACAACAGAGCCAGAGCTACCTAATACATTACCAAAGCGCACCATAGTAAAGCGGGTATCCGACTGGCGTTGTGCTAGTGCTTGTAATACCAGTTCGGCGACGCGTTTGGATGTCCCCATGACGTTGGTAGGGCGCACGGCTTTATCAGTGCTGATCAAAACGAAGTTTTTAACCTGTGCTTTAATCGCCGCTTCGGCGCAGTACCAAGTACCAAAAACGTTATTACGTACCCCTTCTACTACGTTATGTTCAACCATAGGCACGTGTTTATAGGCGGCTGCGTGATATACGGTTTCTACTTTGAACTTCTCGAATACTGTTTTTAAACGGTTTTCTTTTTGAACGGATCCCAAAATCGAAATAATTTCTAATTCTAGTTTGTGATTGTCTTTTATTAGGTTTAATTCTTGTTCAATCGTATAAAGGCTAAACTCATTAAGCTCGATTAAAATTAATTTCTTAGGCTTTTGGGATAAAACTTGTCGGCATAGTTCAGAGCCGATGGAGCCACCGGCACCGGTCACGGCTACGACTTTTTGACTGATACACTGCTGGATGAGTTCGCTGCGAGGGGGCACAGGGTCGCGGCCTAATAAGTCTTCGATATCGACTCTTTTTACTTCTTCGATTTTAGCTTTGCCACTTACAATATCGTTAACTGAGGGCGTAGTTAATACTTGAATTTTTTTGCTGGCTAGCTGTTCTAATAAGCGTTTGCGCTTTGAGTTAGAGGCTGAGCCTAAGGCTAATAAGACTTTTTTACTCTGGCCATTATTAATTTGTTCGTCTAGTAGCTCGTCGAGATCGCTGGGTGCGTAGACCTTTAAACCATGAATGACGGATTTCTGTATTCTTCTATTATCATCAATAAAAGCAAATGGACGATATTTGTCACTGTTCATTAACGAGTTGGCTAAGGCGATGCCTTGGTTACCCGCCCCATAAATTAATACTTGCTCGGTACCGTTTTTGCCCATTTGGCTAACGATGGCGCGGATAAATAAGCGAGGCGCGCCAATAAGGATTAAAACACTGAATAAATAAATGATCAGTGCAGAGCGTGGCATGGGCGCTTGTAATAAGAACGAGCTAGTAGCGAGGGTTAAAGCGGATAAACCGCTGCCAATCAATAAGCTGACAAAGGCTTTCTCAGCCATAAAGCGTACTACAGCGCGATATAAGCCTAAGCGGATAAAGATAATAATGGAGGCTAGGGTTGTTATTGCTATGCTGCTAAGCATGCTGCTTTGGAATTCGGGAGTGAAGGTGCCAAGCCTTAGCGCTAGGGCTAAATACAGGGATAGCGGAATGGCTAGAATATCGTAGCTAATGGAAATTAGGCGTTTTGTCGGTCTTGGAGCATTTAGGAGGTAGCGTATCATGCTTTTCCTTGGGCTTGCGATTTAGAATTGTTGTTGATTGTATTCTAAAGGAAATTCAACGTAGAGGTAATAAATAGATTGCATCAGAGTGATGTAAGATTGGCTCCCCGAGCTGGACTTGAACCAGCGACCAATAGATTAACAGTCTACTGCTCTACCAACTGAGCTATCGGGGAACTCCGTTGAAGTGCGTGCATTATGCTGATGCGGTTCTTGCCTGTCAATAGTATTTGTTGATTTATTTTAGAAAAGTCTTTGATTTATATCGTTATTTTTAATACTAGGCGATAAACAAGCCTAATCTGCAGGGTTTGCAGATTAAGCTTGTCGTATTTCAATGCTATCTGTTATGCCAATACTTTGGCTAGGCGGCTAATCGCTGTTTCTAGGTTTTCCATGCTGGTCGCATAAGAAAGACGCATGTGGCCTGGGGTGCCAAATGCAGAACCCGGTACCAAAGCGACCTCGGCTTCGATTAGCATCTTTTCAGCGAACTCGATATCCGTTTCACAGCCGGTTGCGTGCATAGCGCCTTTGAAGCTAGGGAACGCATAAAAAGTACCATCGCTTTCAATACACTCAACCCCAGGTAGTTCATTCAATGCTTTTATTAGGTAGTCGTGGCGCTGCTTGAAGGCTACCAGCATTTCTTCAATGCAGGTTTGGTCGCCGTTTAACGCGGCCTCCGCAGCGTACTGGGAAATAGACGTTGGATTCGAGGTGCTTTGCGATTGAATCTTCTTCATCGCTTTTACCAGTACTTCTGGCCCAGCCACATAACCAATACGCCAGCCTGTCATGCTATAGGCTTTGGATACACCATTCATCACGACGGTGCGATCATAAAGCTCTGGGCATACGGTCAAGATATTATGGAAGCCACCTTCTGCCCATAAGATATGTTCATACATGTCGTCGGTAGCGACTAATACATGGGGGAACTTCAATAATACGCTCGCTAGCTCTTTTAACTCAGCTTCGGTATAAGCTACCCCAGAAGGGTTGCTTGGGCTATTAAGAACAACCAGTTTGGTTTTTTCAGTAATAGCCGCTTCTAGCTGAGTAGCCGTCAGTTTGAAACGATTATCTTGGGTCGTTTCAACGATTACTGGCGTACCTTCAGCAATACGCACCATATCTGGGTAAGAAACCCAATATGGCGCAGGAATGACCACTTCGTCTCCTGGATTTAATAAGGCTAATGCCATATTAAAGAAGCTTTGCTTACCCCCACAGGATACAAGAATCTGGTTTGGCTGGTAGCTTAAACCATTATCCCGCTGAAACTTGTTAATGATGGCCTGCTTTAAAGACGGCGTACCATCTACCGCAGTGTATTTAGTGAAACCACTGTCTAACGCGTTAATCGCAGCCTCTTTAATGTGTTTAGGGGTGTCAAAATCAGGCTCACCGGCACCTAAGCCAATAATATCTTTACCCGCAGCACGTAATTCAGCAGCACGGTTGGTGACTGCTAGTGTCGGGGAAGGTTTAATATTTTGTACGCGATCAGACAATTGAAGATCCAAGATCTTATCCTCTAAAAACAGCTATTAAGTAGTTACCTTAGGTAAAATATGGCCACATTTTGGCTGGATATTGAACGATTAAGGTGGTTTTAGATAAAAACTGCCGCATTATACTGAAAAAAACCTGTGATTTTAAGTATTTAGATAAAATCGTAGCCTGAGTCTCTTAAAATCGGGTATTCTTGCGCTATTAATGCATAGCTTTTAATAGAAAGTTATTAAGAAAGATATTAAGAGAATCGATGGGAGTCGTAAATGAATCAGGATGTAAGGGTGAATGATTTAAATTCAGCCACTAATAATACTAACAATACCGGTAACAATGATGAAATTGATTTGTTGGATTTGATCAAGCAGATTTGGTCTCAGCGTGGTTTAGTTTTGGGTATTATGCTGGCATCCATTCTAGCTATCGTGGCTTTTCATATTAGCAAAGCGTCATTATCGACGGTTAGCCGTATTGATTACCCGATTTCTCTTTCATTTTTATCTGAAGACAAGCTCACTTACCCTAATGGCATTGCTTTTTCTCCTCGTGATCTTATTACCGGTAATCTCTTGCAAAATGCGATTAAAACCACGGGCCTTGAAATAAGCCTAGAGTCATTGGAGAAATCCATTTCAGTCGAATCTTCTAATAGCATTTTAAAGCAAGGTGAGATTAAACTTTCGGCCATACTAGCGAATGCCAAAACACCAGAAGAAATCCGCTTAGCGACAGAAGGTGCACTGCAAAATTTGCAAGAGCGTGGCCGTGGTTATATTACTCTTAGCCTTGATTTAAAGGCGCTTAATATTAATAGCCAGCAAGGGTCTTCCTTTCTTCAGGTATTAGTAGATGAATGGGCGCAGTTGTCTATTGAACGTGGTTTAATGAATGTCGATATCGTTCGTCCTTTGGTCGCGTTTTCTGTCAATGAAGGCAGTAATGTTATTGATAATTATGATCAAGCGTCTAATTATTTAAACTCTTTACGTTTAGCCGTACTTCAATTGTCTGACTTGAGTGGCAGTAGCAGCTTAGTCGTGAATAAAATGAGCATTGAAGATGTTCAGCGTCGTTTAACCGCTTTAGGTGATCGTGATATTGGCCCTTTGCGAGAGTTTGCTTATTCCAACTCAGCAGCGCTAGCCAAAGAAGATTCAGCCATTCAGGTACGGTTATTTGCCCGCCAGCGTTTATTGGATCTTGAGCACGCTCGTTTGACCAAGCTGATTAACTCTTATGATTTAGCCCTTGAGCAATTAGGTTCAGATAATAAGCAGCAGCAGTACTCTGGTCGCTCTGAGCAAAATGGTCAGGGTGGCCCAGGTCAGTTTGACCAGTCTTTCTTAGATTCGTTATTGCAACTAGGTACTAAATTAGGTGCGGTAGATACCCGTAAGCAATTATTTGATCGTCGTATTACCGCGGTAGAAGAGCTGTTATCGTTAGAAAAAGAAATTGCGATTTTATTAGGCACGTCTTCCGATAAAGCTGTGAGTATCAACCCAGATGTGATCTTAAAAGGCGCCTTAATTAAAATTGAAAAAGACTTGAATGAAATTCAGCAAAATGTAGGTCAGTTTGTGGATGCCATCCGTGAATTGACGTTACAGAGTCACGCTCAGGTTTATGTTGCTAATTCAGCCCCTCAGGTACGGGGTGGGTATATGCAGCTAGCCCCTAGGTTTGCTTTATTTGTGGTTTTAGGTGCAGTGCTCGGCTTATGCTTAGGTATTTTTATTGCGCTTGTGCGTGCGGCGTTGATTAAAAGTAAATAGTCTTTGAGTCTGTTAAATTTGAGTCTTGTTAATACGTTATGAAAGAAAAAAAGTTCCAACTCAATTCCAAATATCAGCCAGCGGGTGATCAGCCCGCGGCCATCAAGGGGCTGGTTGAGGGGTTGGAAGATGGGCTTTTAAGGCAGACCTTATTGGGGGTTACCGGCTCTGGTAAAACCTTCACTATGGCCAATATCATTGCTGAGCAGCAACGCCCAGCCTTGATAATGGCCCATAATAAAACCTTAGCGGCGCAGTTATATGGAGAGTTTAAAGAATTTTTTCCTAATAATGCCGTAGGTTATTTCGTTTCCTATTACGATTATTATCAGCCCGAAGCGTATGTTGCGGCCTCTGATACCTTTATCGATAAAGATGCTTCAGTTAACGAGCATATCGAACAGATGCGTTTATCGGCGACTAAGTCGTTATTAGAGCGTCGTGATGTGGTGATTATCGCCAGTGTTTCCTCTATTTATGGTTTAGGTGATCCTGAATCCTATCTTAAAATGATGCTGCATATTGAAACTGGTGATCAAATTGATCAGCGCTCGATCTTGCATCGTTTGGCCGAATTGCAATATACCCGTAACGATATGGACTTTCATCGCGGTACTTATCGAGTACGTGGGGATGTGATTGATATTTTTCCGGCGGAATCCGATGACGAAGGCATTCGCATTGAATTGTTTGATGATGAGGTTGAGCAGATCAGTGAGTTTGACCCTTTAACCGGTCATATTGTGCAGCGCTTAGCCCGTGCGACTATTTACCCTAAAACCCATTATGTAACCCCAAGACAAACCATTCTTGATGCCATTGAACACATTGAAGCTGAGTTAGAATCCCGCATTCAGCAATTTAAAGATAATAATCTTTTGGTTGAGGCTCAGCGTATTGAGCAACGTACTCGTTATGACTTAGAGATGATGCGTGAACTGGGTTATTGTTCTGGTATCGAGAACTACTCTCGCTATTTGTCGGGTAGGGATTCAGGGGCCGCGCCGCCGACCTTATTCGATTATTTGCCTAAAGATGCTTTGGTTTTTGTGGATGAATCTCATGTGTCGGTACCGCAAATTGGCGCTATGTATCGTGGTGATCGCTCGCGTAAAGAAAACCTAGTGCAATTTGGTTTTCGCTTACCCTCGGCGTTAGATAACCGGCCGATGAAGTTTGAAGAGTGGGAGTCCATTGTACCGCAAACCATCTTTGTTTCCGCAACTCCAGGCCCGTATGAAGAAGAGCATGCGGATAATGTGGTCGAGCAAGTTGTGCGCCCGACGGGCTTATTGGACCCGATAATTGACGTGCGCCCTGTGTCTGCCAACTCTGAAACAGGCGGTATGGGTCAGGTCGATGATGTGTTGGCCGAGATACATAAGCGTACCGATAAAGGTGAGCGCATACTAATTACTGTGCTAACCAAGCGTATGGCAGAAGATCTCACCGATTATCTATTAGAGCACGATGTGCGTGTGCGCTACTTGCACTCAGATATCGATACCGTAGAACGAGTAGAGATTATTCGTGACTTACGTTTGGGTGAGTTTGACGTCTTAGTGGGAATTAACTTACTACGAGAAGGTTTAGATATACCGGAAGTTTCTCTGGTGGCTATTTTTGATGCGGATAAAGAGGGTTTTTTACGCTCTGAGCGCTCTTTGATTCAAACCATAGGTCGAGCTGCACGTAATTTGAATGGTATCGCCATTCTTTATGCCGATCGTATTACCGATTCGATGAAAAAAGCCATGGATGAAACCCAGCGGCGTCGTATTAAGCAGCAGGCCCATAATGAGGCTCATGGCATAACGCCTAAGGGTGTCACTAAGTCAGTTGAAGATATCTTAGAAGCCGCGGCGGCCCCTGGAGGCCGTCCGAATCGAGATAAGAAGGGTAAGCGCGATAAGCGTTCTTTAAATCAACAAGTTGCTGAAGATTCAGCGGCTTATTTGGCGCAAGCGGCCAGGTTAACTCCAGGGGAAATCGCTAAGCGCTTATCTGAAATTGAAGATGAGATGTATTTAGCTGCGAAAGAGCTGAAGTTTGAGCAGGCAGCTCAATTGCGCGATGAGTTACATGAGTTGAAAGAATTGATGATTAAAAATAGTTAATTTTAGCATCTTTACTTTAACTCTAGTTGAAAGCTCTTGTCAGTGCTTGTCTATTGCCTTTATAGTGTGGACAAGTTAACAAATATAATAACAAGACTGTCTAGGTGAATCTATGAAGCAAACTTTATTTAGGTGCTACTCAGCCTTTCTATTCTTTATATCATTATTTCCGCTAACCGCATCAGCATTGACGATCGATGGTTATGACATTCCTGCTGTTATTCCCGCTACCAGCCAGCATGCTGAGTTAAAGCTCAATGGCGCCTCTATGCGTATCTTATATGGTGTGGTTGATACCTATATCGGCAAGCTGTATGTGGAAAACCCTGTGACCGACCCAGAAGCCCTGATTGAGGCAGATGAATACAAGCGTATGGTATTTCAGGTAGTGATGAAGCGTATCAGTGGTCGCAGAATGGCGAAAGCCATGTACGATGCTTTGCAGTTGAGCCTAAGTCATGAAGAAGCGGCTCGTATGGAAGAGCGATTACAGTTATTGGTACAGCTATTTGATAGCAGTATTAAAAAAGGCGAAGAGGGTTATATTGAGTGGGTGCCCGGAGTTGGTTCACGCATTGTGATTAAGAATGATGTAAAAGGCATCATTCCAGGCAAAGACTTAAATGATGCTATTTTAAATATTTGGGTCGGGGATAATCCGGTAGGGGCGACTTTTAAGCGACAGGTATTAGGTTTAGAAGAATACCAGCCGCCAAAGTCGTTACGTAAAAGGGGACGCCGCTAGGCTAAAGTTTACTCGCCACCTCTGAGCCTTGTTTAATGGCGCGTTTAGCGTCCAGTTCGGAAGCGACATCGGCCCCTCCTATCAGGGTTACCTTAATGCCGAGCTGTTCAATATCACCTTGCAGCTCGCGCAGCGGTTCTTGCCCCGCGCAGACTATAATGGTATCTACCGGTAATAACATGCTCTCTTTGTCTACGGTAAGATGTAAGCCTTGATCGTCGATCTTGTCGTAGCTAGCCCCAGAGATCATTTCAACCCCTTTATTTTTTAATACCGTACGATGAATCCAGCCCGTTGTTTTCCCTAAGCCAGAACCGACTTTTGAAGTTTTACGCTGAATAAGAAAGACCTCTCTAACACTTGGGGTTATTTTAGGGTGAATCCCCGCAACCCCCCCACGGCTTGAGACTGTTAGATCTACCCCCCATTCACTCATAAAATCGCTGATTTTTAGGCTAGGAGAGGGGTGGTCGCCATGCACTAATACCTCGGCGACATCAAAACCAATACCACCAGCGCCGATAATTGCGACTTTATTCCCAACGGGTTTTTTATCTTTTAATACGTCTAAATAGGAGAGTACTTTGGCATGTTCAATACCCTCAATCTCTGGGGTGCGGGGGGCTATGCCGGTGGCTAATAAGACTTCATCAAACCCTTGGTCTTTGAGTGTATCGGCGCTGACGCGGGTATTGAGTGCTAGTTTTACCCCAGTCACTTCAATGCGTTTGTTGAAATAGCGAATGGTTTCGTAGAACTCTTCTTTGCCTGGAATGGTTTTGGCGATATTAAATTGGCCGCCTACCTCTGGCCTTGAATCAAAGAGGGTAACATCGTGCCCGCGTTCGGCGGCGACGGTTGCCGCGGCCATTCCGGCGGGGCCAGCACCTATAATCGCGACTTTTTTTACCTGAGTCGTGGGGATATAGGTGAGCTCAGTTTCGTGGCAAGCTCTTGGGTTCACTAAGCAGCTAGTAAGTTTATTGACAAAAGTATGGTCGAGGCAGGCTTGGTTGCACGCAATGCAAGTATTGATTTCATCGGCGCGATTTTCCATGGCTTTTTTAACAAACTCAGGATCGGCTAAAAAAGGCCGTGCCATTGAAACAATATCGGCTTTGCCACTAGCGATGATGTCTTCACCCACTTGCGGCATATTAATGCGGTTCGAGGTGATGAGTGGGATAGAGACTTCTGCTTTGAGTTTTGCCGTGACGTCAGCAAAAGCCGCACGGGGAACACTGGTGGCTATGGTTGGAATTCGTGCTTCGTGCCAACCAATGCCAGTATTGATAATGCTCGCGCCAGCTTTTTCGATTTCTTTGGCTAATAAAACGACTTCTTCCCAAGTGCTGCCGTTGTCGATTAAATCTAGCATGGAAAGGCGGTAGATAATGATAAAGCGATTACCGACTTGCTCGCGAGTGCGGCGCACTATTTCTATGGGTAAGCGAATGCGATTTTCATAATCTCCCCCCCATTGGTCATCTCTTTGATTAACGTGGCTGCAGATGAACTGATTGATGAAATACCCTTCGGAGCCCATGATTTCGATACCGTCATAACCCGCTTGTTGAGCGAGGTCTGCACAGCGCAAGAAATCTTGTATTTGCCCTTCAATGTCTTCTGCGCTTAATTCTCGTGGAGCAAAAGGGTTGATAGGTGCTTGTATGGCGGATGGACTTACATTATCGGGACTATAAGCGTAGCGGCCAGCGTGTAGAATTTGCATGCAAATTTTGCCATCAGCTTCGTGTACAGCTTGGGTGATGATTTTGTGTTCATCACGCTCTTTGTGGGTAGTGAGCTTGGCAGCGCCTTTAAATACGCAGCCTTCTTCATTTGGGCCTATGCCGCCGGTAACGATTAACCCGACCCCAGCTTGGGCTCGTTCTTTATAAAACTGTGCAAGGCGATGATAGCCGTTGGGGGCCTCCTCAAGACCGGTATGCATTGAGCCCATTAAGGTGCGATTTTTTAATTGCGTAAAACCAAGATCTAGAGGCTCTAATAGATGAGGGTAGGGCTGTGTGCGGGTACTGCTATTGGTATTAGAGGTCACGGGAGTTCTCCATTCTTTTTTTGAGAATGCTGTTTAATGAAATATAGGGTCTATTTTTATTTTAGTTAGCAAATGCCAGAGTGACAGGGTAAAATTTGAAAATAACCAAAGTTAACAGATGAATGCTTATCTTTTGCATTTTTAGATTATATTGAGAATAGGGGGCGCTATGAAGCTGGGGGATATTTCGGTTTCTTATGTGGAGATTTTGCGTAAGGCGATGATGGCCTTGGATAGCAACCCTCAGTTGATTCTTCAGCAATTTGGTCTCAATGAAGTGACCCTAGCGTCACCGGATGCGCGTATTAGTATTCCGCGCTTTATGCGCTTAGGTTTTGCTGCTATTCAGTATTCACAAAAGCCTTGGATTGGCTTAGAGATGGGGGTGCAGACCGAGGCGACGAATCTAGGGGTTGCGGGTTTAATGGCTCTGTCGGCAGCGGATCTTAAGATGGCGTGTAAAAGTATCTGCCACTACGAATTATTAAGTAGCTACAATACGCGCGGACAATCAACCTTTTATCTTGCGGAAGGTTTTGGTATTGCTCAGTTTTATTCAATCAGCCCTTATAATAGCTTTAACTTGTTTGTTGTCGATTCCGTGCTTTCTGGTTGGTACAAGTTGGCTCGTTGGTTAACGGGTCGAGATGATTGCATTGAAGCTATGTGTTTTGAATTCGACGAGCCCTTGTATAGTGAAGTCTATCGCGAATACTTTGATTGTGAGGTGAGATTTTCTCAGCCTTATAATGCCGTCATCATTAAACCCGAGGCATTAAATTACCCAGTGCTTCATGGTTGTGCTTCTACCTACGAGTTATTAAAGCGGCAGGCGGATGCAGATCTTGAAAAAGTGCGCATGGGGCTTAATTTTAGTGAGAAGGTCGCGCGAGTTATCACGCCGTTATTAAATGGTTCTACCCCGACTTTGGATCATGTTGCCGAGCAGTTGAATATGGCGCCTTGGACGGTGCGGCGTAAGTTAGTTGATGAGGGTACTACGTTTCAGCAAGTGCTGAATAATACACGTCGTGACCTTGCCGTGAGTTATGTGAAAGATACAGCGTTTACACTTGGGGAGATTGCTTATTTATTAGGCTTTGGTTCGCCTACGGCGTTTCAGCGTGCTTTTAAGCGCTGGACAGGTATTGCCCCTGGCAGCTATTTACAGGAAAGAGTACAGGCTGACTTGCAAGAAAAGTAATCCCGTTCAGTGGTGCTACATCTCCGTAGCATCATCGCTATCATCTTCGTACTCGTCTAGGGTTGATATCATTAGGTCTTCTTCGTATTCCATCATAATTTTCTCTCTTATTTATTGGGTGTAGCTAGAAGCATAAGCTGAGAATATGACAGTTTTATGAATGTTTGATGGAAAATTAGAATTATAAAAAATTGAATTGATTGAGGTAAATATATAAGGATTAAGCAGGGGGGAGTGTGTATAAAATGGCGGACTGGACGAGACTCGAACTCGCGACCCCTGGCGTGACAGGCCAGTATTCTAACCAACTGAACTACCAGTCCACTTAAAGCATTGATTATAAGTCGGTCCAATTCTTATTGTCACATAAAGAATTGGTGGGTGATGACGGGATCGAACCGCCGACATCCACCTTGTAAGGGTGGCGCTCTCCCAGCTGAGCTAATCACCCGATTGCTCAAGGAGCTACTACTAGTCTCTCTATAAGAGAGGCTTTAAAATGGCGGACTGGACGAGACTCGAACTCGCGACCCCTGGCGTGACAGGC
>CAXIBC010000067.1:0-14958 GCA_964022115.1 uncultured Oleispira sp.
AAAAGAATAGGAATAATAAAATGATCCTGACTCAAGAACATAAAGAATTACAAAGAACTGTGCGTAACTTTGTTGAAAGTGAAATTAATCCAAATGTAGAGCAGTGGGAAAAAGACGGTATTTTTCCGGCAAAAGAATTGTTCAAAAAAATGGGCGATCTAGGTTTATTAGGTATTTCTAAACCAGAATCGGCTGGTGGTATGGGATTAGACTTCTCCTACGAAATGGCGGCGGCTGAAGAGTTTGGTGGCATCGTTTGTGGTGGTGTTCCTATGGCGATTGGCGTGCAGACTTGCATGGCTACGCCAGCATTAGCACGTTTTGGTAGTGACTATATTAAAGAAACCTTCCTAGCCCCTGCTGTGGCTGGGGATATGGTGGCGTGTATTGGTGTGAGTGAGCCAGGTGCAGGTTCTGACGTTGCGGCGATTAAAACCACCGCGGTAAAAGACGGTGATGATTACATCATCAATGGTACAAAAATGTGGATTACCAACTCCACTCAAGCCGATTTTATCTGCTTACTCGCTAATACCTCTGATGATAAAGCCCATAAAAATAAATCCTTGATTGTAGTGCCTACCAATTTAGAAGGCATTAGTTTCTCGGAAAAACTAGACAAGCTGGGTATGCGTTCATCCGATACCGCACAAATATTTTTCGACAACGTGCGCGTACCGCAGAAAAATCTAATCGGCAGTGAAGGCGCTGGCTTCATGATGCAAATGATGCAGTTCCAAGAAGAGCGTATGTACGTTGCGGCGATGTCTTTGAAATCGATGGAAATCTGTATTGATAGCACGATTGAATATTGCCGCGAGCGAGAAACCTTTGGCCAGCCATTAATTAATAACCAAGTCATTCACTTCCGTATGGCTGAACTGCAAACAGAGGTAGAAGCATTACGCTGCATGGTTTACCAAGCCTGTGAAGGGTATTTAAATAAACAAGACATGACGCGTTTAGCTTCCATGGCAAAACTGAAATCAGGTCGTCTGGTGCGTGAAGTTGCCGATAGCTGCTTACAGTATTGGGGCGGAATGGGCTTCATGTGGGATAACGTGGTTTCTCGCTTCTACCGCGATAATCGCTTAGCTTCCATTGGTGGTGGTGCCGATGAAATTATGATCGGAATTATCTGTAAATACATGGATATTTTGCCGAAGAAACGTAAGTAAAAAACATCCATCGCTTCAACTCATACAATGTATTTGACGCAGAAGAAAACGCAGGTGTAGAAGTCTAATGTGCGGTGAGGTTTGGAGTTTATCCTTGTAGGCCTTCTATAACATGGATGTTATAGCAGAGCTTACAGGGAGAGCGAAGCGACGTATTCACAGCGTGCCGTACAAGGATGAACTTCATGCCGAGCGCAAGCACATTGACGGGCGTAATAGCTAATAGAGATTGTGATATGAGCCAACAAGAATTTGAAACACTAGATTTTGAAACATTAGTAATACAAGACCAAAACCCTGTATTGCGCGTGATGCTAAACCGACCCAAACTTGCTAATGCCATGAACCTAAAAATGGTCAATGAATTAATGGCGGTGATGGAAAAAGTTGAAAAAGAACACTACCGCGTATTAATTATCAGCGGTGGTAATGGCAACTTTTGCGCCGGTGGCGATATAAAAGATATGCAATCAGCGGGCGCTGATAAACAAGCCCTTGTTGAATTGAATCGCGCTTTTGGCCACATGATCACCAAAGCCGATCATCTGCCTGCAGCCGTTATTTGCGCTTTAGAAGGTGCAGTACTCGGTGGTGGCTTTGGTTTAGCCTGTGTTTCAGATCTTGCGATTGCGGTGGAGAAAACTCAATTTGGTTTACCAGAAACTTCATTGGGTATTATTCCTGCGCAAATTGCACCGTTTGTGGTGAAGCGAATCGGCTTAACACAGACTCGCAGAATGGCCTTGTTTGGCAATCGCATTAAAGCACCAGAAGCAATGAACCTAGGTTTGATTCACCAAGTAGTTGAAGGCAATGAGCAACTTGAAGACGCCGTCAATAAAGCGATTAAACTTGCGATTAAATGTGCACCACAAGCCTCGCAGACAACCAAAGCTTTAATCCACAATGTCGATAACCAAGATTTAGAAACCTTGCTTGACCAAGCCGCCGATGATTTTTCCAATGCCGTTATGGGTGAAGGTCGTGAAGGCGGCGCTGCCTTTATGCAAAAACGCTTACCCGCTTGGGCAGATGTGTCCACGAGTAATAACGAAAAGGGAACAGAGCAATGAGTTTTCAAAAAGTATTAGTAGCTAACCGCGGTGAAATTGCGGTGCGAGTTATACGCTCGGCACAATCTTTGGGTTATCGCACGGTCGCTGTTTTTTCTGAAGCCGATAGCAACGCCCCCCATGTTGCGCTAGCTGATGAAGCCATTTGTATTGGTGGCGCCCCGGTTGGTGAAAGCTATTTAGTGGCCAACAAAATAATCGCCGCCGCTAAAAGAACCGGCGCCGATGCCATTCACCCAGGTTATGGTTTTTTATCTGAAAACTCTGCTTTTGCCAAAGACTGTGTTGATGCAGGCATCACCTTCATTGGTCCACGGCCCGATGCCATTGATTTAATGGGCAGCAAACGTCAATCAAAAATCGCCATGATCGCCGCAGGTGTTCCTTGTATTCCGGGCTACGAAGGCGCAGACCAAGATGAAGTAGTTTTAAAGAAAGCGGCCATCGAAATCGGTATGCCTGTGATGCTAAAAGCCAGCGCCGGTGGTGGTGGTCGTGGTATGCGTTTAGTGACCGATGCTAACGATTTAGACGAACTGATTAAGTCAGCACGCTCTGAAGCGTTAAATGCGTTTGGCAGTGGCGAATTAATTATTGAAAAAGCGGTTATGCAGCCGCGCCATATTGAAATTCAAGTCTTTGCCGACACCTATGGTAATACGGTTTATTTAGGTGAACGTGATTGCTCTGTGCAGCGTCGTCACCAAAAAGTGGTTGAAGAAGCGCCGTCTCCTTTTGTTAGCCCAGCGATGCGACAAGCCATGGGTGAAGCGGCGGTGAATGCAGCAAAAGCTTGTAACTATGTTGGCGCGGGTACGGTCGAGTTTTTAGCTGATAGCGAAGGTAACTTCTATTTCTTAGAAATGAATACCCGCTTGCAGGTTGAGCACCCAGTAACAGAATTGATTACGGGTTTAGATCTAGTAGCCATGCAATTACGTATTGCTGCAGGGGATAAACTATCGATCACCCAAGAAGATGTCACGCTTACTGGGCATGCAATGGAAGTACGTTTATACGCTGAAGATCCTGGGGCTAACTTTATTCCACAAACAGGGTTAATCAACCTTTGGCAGCCTGCGTCGGGTGATGGCATTCGTATTGACTCTGGAATTTTTGAGGGTAGTAAACAAGGCCAGGCCGTTAGTTCATTTTATGACCCTATGCTGGCTAAAATTATTGCTTATGGTGAAAACCGTGAAGAAGCTCGCCGTCGTTTAGTGCGTGCGGTTGAAGATAGCCATTTATTAGGTATTAAAGATAATCGCGCTTTCTTAGCGGCTATTTTGAGAAATGATACCTTTATTAATGGTGAAGCAACTACGGCCTTTATTGGTGAAGACTTTAATGATGATGCCAGCTTAAAACCGTTAACAGCCCAAGCAAAAGAAGTGGCTTTAGCAGCGACACTTTTTGCAGTTGCTAAAAATGGTCATCAAAACGGTAATAAAAATTCAGGCACAGGCTGGCAGAATAATAACCTTGGTAGCCGTGTATTAAAGTTATCCTGTGAAGATGAAGTTTTTGAGCTTGAATTATCAGCGGTGAATAATCGCATTGAAATTTCTTATGATGAAGTCGCTGCTAACAAGCCAGCTGGTAATAAGACAAACGCAACACTTCAAATCATCAAGCATTCTAAAAACTCACTCACGTACTTATTCGAAGATGTATTGCGTACAGTAGTATACAGTCATAGTCGAGGCGAAGGTGAAGCTTTGGGTTGTGCGCAAGTTCATCTCGCGGCTGCTTATGGTAACTTAACCTTTACCGATATTAGCTTACAGTCGTCGAAGAAGAATAAAGCAGGTTCAGATCAGGTATTAGCCTCGATGGATGGTGGTATGGTCGATGTCATAGTGAAGGTAGGCGATGTGGTGGAGGCAGGGCAAACCCTTGCGGTATTAGAAGCTATGAAGATGGAGCATCCATTAAAAGCTGGGGTCGCTGGCACGATTTCCGAAGTATTAGTGCAGGCAGGTGATCAAGTTAAAGGTCGTCAGAAATTGATTCAGATTGCAGCAGTAAATGAAACTACTGAGTAAAAATTACTTCATTGAATCGCACTGCGCTTGCAATCGGTTTTGGGTATGACGTTAGGCGACACGCCGTGAACTGATACAAAATACATCCGTGTATTTTGCCCTGCGGGCCAACTTCGCTGTTCAAAACTTGCTCCTGCAGTTTTGTCCATGGGGGCTCGGCTAAAAGGTCGGTCTTTTAGACGGTCTTTAACGCCTCACCCAAGCCCGATACGTGAAGTGCTAGAAAAATTTTAAATTAAGCATCAGAGTTACTAAAATATTTTTGATGTTTTGATTATTTTTTAATAAAAGAAAACCGTTAAATTGATGAGATAGACGGTTCACAGTTTAGAAATAAAGTAGTGGCTATGCGTTAGGTTGTTCATTCAAAGCCCGTCTACAGTAGGGATGCTGTAGTCGAGCCTATAGGGTATATCTACGGGTGGCAACGAATGAATTACCTAATGCATAGTGAGTGAGATTACAGAGTTACAGTGTGATTTTTAAGCATGCGATATTTAATGTAACTGAAATTTGTAGAATAAAAATTAAGGAATTTATTATGAGTTCATTGAAAAACAAAACCATTATAATCACAGGCGCAAGCCGTGGTATCGGTCGCGAAGTCGCATTAGCCTGTGCCGCTGAAGGTGCAAACATTGTTATTGCTGCTAAGTCGGATCAGCCACATCCAAAACTGGAAGGCACGATTCATTCGGTGCTTAAAGAAGTTGAAGAAACTGGCGGCCAAGGTTTAGCAGTGAAAGTCGATGTGCGCAGCGAAGAAGACATAGATAAGCTAATTAAACTTACTGTAGAAAAGTTTGGTGGCATCGACGCCATCATTAATAATGCTGGTGCCATTGCTTTGGCTGGTGTTGAATTGACACCCTTGAAAAAATTTGATCTGATGATGCAAGTCAATTTTCGGGCAGTTTTCTTATTAAGCCAAAAAGCCTTACCCTATTTGAAAAAATCTGAAAACGGCCACATCCTAAGCTTCTCGCCCCCCTTAGATCTTGATCGTCGTTGGCTGCGCAATCACTCACCGTATACGTTAACTAAGTATGGCATGTCGATGCTTACTATGGGCATGTCGGATGAGTTTAAACGCTACGGTATTGCCGTAAACGCGCTTTGGCCTCGAACTGTTATTCATACGGCTGCAACCTCATTTGGTGGTAAACAATCATTCGATCGTGCCCGTGGCCCGAAGATTATGGCAGACGCAGCGTTCGCATTATTAAAAACAGAAAACCGTGAGATCACTGGTCAATTATTAATTGATGAAGACTTCTTGCGCACCAAAGGTGTGGAAGACTTTGAGCAATATCGTGCCAATCCAGAAAGCGATAAAACGGATCTAACGCCTGATTTATTTGTACAAGAAGCGGATGCTTATGTGCGTGGCACGGTTCCACCGTTGGCGGGTTTGACAGAAGAGTAATTATTTATGCCTCTAATGAGCTTACGCAACGAAGGTAAGGTTGCGATTATTTCCATGGATAATGGCAAGAATGCCAACAATCTTGAATTTGCCTTGCAGCTTTTAGACTTATTAAAACAAGTCGAAGAAGAGAAAAGTAATAAAGCCTTGATCCTTGCCTCCAGTGATGAAAAAAATTGGAGTCAAGGCATTGATGTTATGTGGTTGATGGGCAGCATTCAAAACGGTAATAAAGATGATGTAAAAGCTTTCTTATCTACCATGGATGAAGTGTATGCCTTGATGATGCAATATCCTATGCCTATTATTGCCGCAATGAACGGACATACTTTTGGCAATGGCATTGTGATTGCGGCGGCGTGTGATTTTCGTTTTATGCGCAGTGATCGGGGGTATATTTGTTTTCCGGAAGTGGATATGAATATTCCTTTTGTCCCTGGTTTGATTGATGTGATCTTAAAGGCTATGCCTCAGTATAAATTCAACGAGATGATGTTAACGGGTCGTAAGCTGAGCGCGCCAGAACTGGCAGCAGCGAACTTTATTGATCGTACCTTTGATTCCTTAGAGTCTTTAAATGAAGGGGCCTTAAGCTTTGCTCAAAGCTTTAGTAAGAGTCGCGCTATTTTTGCAGAGCACAAGCGTCGCCTGCATAAACCCGTGTTAGAGGCGTTAGCCGAGAAAAATCCACCCTTGATTGCAGCGATGAAAATATTGTTATGATTTTTTATTACGATAGTGGGATTTTTATCTCATAGCGTACGCCAATCGGTGAATCAAGCAGATGTATCTGACCATGATAAGTATTGGTAATGGTATTGGTGATGATGCTTAAGCCTAAGCCTACTTTGCCACTTTTTCTTTGGGTAGAAAAAAAGGGTTCAAAGACAGAGGTGCGCTCGTTCTTGGAAATTCCGATGCCATTATCTTGATAATTTATAATGAGATTACCTTCATCCTGACTGAAATGGATACCAATGGAGCCGGAGGCCATGCTGCTAAAGCCGTGTTCGATTGAATTATCGACTAAGTGAGAGAGTATCTGCCAGAGTGCACTTTTAAAATGGCAGTATAGCTCTGGCACGGCTTCACATTCTAACGAGTGTGAACCCAGCTTGGGTTGAATATATTCATTAAAATCTTGTAGTAGTTCTACGATAAAAAACTGACTCTTATTACTGCCTGCGAAAGTTATATCGATTTCTTTAAACTGCTGAATCAAGGCGGTTGTTCTTCTCAAACTTTTTTCAGTGAGTTGTACCGATTCTTTCATCTGGTTTAGGCTATTTATTGCGTCTTGCTTGGTCAGGGTATTATTGCTAACTGAAGCGATAACATCGTCTATGATATGTCGAATATAGCTACTAGAGGTCGTTGCGATACCCACAGGGGTGTTTATTTCATGGGCAAAGCCTACTAACAATTTTTTTGTCATATTTAGCTTTTCTGCTTTCAACGATTGTGAGCTATCTAGGGCCTGTTGCCTCAATACCATGGAGAGCTCTTCGTTGGCCGTTATTAATTGTTGGTTACGCTGATCAATTGTTTGGTTGAGAAGTTCATTAGCCTGAATGAGCTTTTGACGGGTCAGATCATTTTCAAAAACGATAGCGGCTAAGTTCGCATGGGTCTCGATGAAATGAATATCTTCGTCGGTAGGAGATCTGGGTTGAGCGTAGTACATAGCAAAAGTGCCAAAGAGCTTTCCTTCAGATCCTATGATGGGTTCTGACCAGCAAGCTTGAAGGCCTGCTGCTAACGCCAAATCTTTGTATTGTGCCCAATAGGGGTGTGTATTGATGTCTTCAACGACGATACGCTGTTTTTGGAATGCTGCCGTACCACAAGAGCCAGCTCCTAAGCCAATAGTAACCCCGTCTAATGCGGCGCAATAATCTTCGGGTAATGAGACAGAGGCGATGGGGTGTAGTGTGGATTGCTCTTCGTTTAAGAATAAAATAGAGCACATCATATCGGGGTTATAGTTTTCAGCTTTATGGCATAACAGATTCAAAATAGCGGCCAGCTCATCGCCTCTGGCAACTCGGCGTAAAACTTCAGCTCGGCCTGATTCTAAACGGCTGATATTTTGCCAGTAGCTGACTTCGCCATTATTGGATGAGGAATGAGTGGTCATACCTGTCCTGTGGAAAAAGCAATTTCTATCCGTTTAAATATAGCTGATAGCCGTATTTTTGTCAGAATAAAGACCAGTTAATTATGTAAAATCGAGTTACCAACAAGTTCTGTTGATAACTCTGGGTGTAAAGTTATTATAACTGGCTGTAGCCTTAGTGACATAGGCTATGGAGTCAGATTGTTGCTTTTTCGAACAATTGTTTGAATTTGCTTAAACCCAATAAAGTCAATGGGTTGCGAGCTTTTTTTAAAGAAAAACTAGGCCGTATAAATATATCGAAATTTTTTGATATATCTATAAATCAAGACTTGTTTTTAAATAAAATTAACGCTATTTAGGGCTGCTAGGGCAAGTTATTATATTTATATCCACAGAATGTGTGGATAACTATAGGGATAACTGAGCGCATAACTATTTAACCATCATTTTTTTCCTACTCCTGTGCAGACTTTTAGCCTATGAGGTTAGATTGTTTGTTTGTTGATCAGTTTTGGCGCTTTAAATTGGCTAAGTAGTTGATGTATTTTCTGGTAAGATAAGCAAGCTGTTATTTCTCTATTTTATTCCAAGTTTTTTGTTAGGTCATACCATGAAATTATTAATCCGTAACCTTGCCCGTACTATTACCGAAGAAGAGCTAGAAGCGCTGTTTGCTCCTTTTGGTGAAGTTGCTGAATGCAACTTGGTCATCGATGCTCAAACTGGGGGCTCTAAAGGGTTTGGCTTTGTTGAAATGCCTGGGCCAGGTAATGCTAAAGCGGCGATGAAATCACTCAATGCGAGTGAGATTGCTGGCCAGGTCATTCGCGTGAAGCGAGCTGAAGAAAAATAACCTGTAATTAGCCGTTCTTTCTTTTATCTCAGTTTAATTGCACGGAAGCCCCATGTCTCAGCCTGCTAAACCTAATAACGGTCAGCCACTGGCCGTTTCGAATAAGTCTCCAGATAATCAGGTGGCTGAGCCGAAGCAGCACTCATTATTTAAGTCATCCAGCATCGTTAGTATTATGACCTTGCTGAGTAGAGTATTAGGTTTAGTGCGAGATGTGGTTGTCGCACAATATTTTGGTGCGCGCGCCGATGCGTTTTTTGTGGCGTTTAAAATCCCTAATTTTTTACGCCGCTTATTTGCTGAAGGTGCCTTTTCGGTCGCTTTTGTGCCGGTACTTGCCGAATATAAGACTCAGCGCAGCAGTGCTGAAGTAAAGCTGTTGATCGCCAGTGTTTCTGGGGTCTTAGGTTTAGTGCTATTTCTGGTGACTCTAGTGGCTCTGCTATTAGCCCCTTGGTTACCTTATGTCTTTGCCCCAGGATTCAGCGGCGATGAGGCCAAGTTTGCATTGACCGGTGATTTATTACGCATCACCTTCCCTTACCTGTTATTTATTTCGCTGACGGCGTTTGCTGGCAGTATTTTGAATGCTTATGGTCGCTTTGCTGTTCCTGCTTTTACCCCAGTATTACTTAATATCTGCTTGATTTTTTCTACCTTAATAATGACTAGCTGGTTTATTGAGCCTTTATACGCGTTAGCTTGGGGGGTATTTATGGCAGGTGCTTTGCAGTTGTTATTCCAGTTGCCGTTTATTGCTCGTTTAGGCTTGTTAGTGCGTCCAAGCTATCAGCCGAAACAAGAAGGGGTCGGTCGAATTTTAAAGTTGATGGGTCCCGCCTTGTTTGGGGTATCCGTTAGCCAGATCAATTTATTACTTGATACCCTATTAGCGTCTTTCTTAGAACCGGGCAGTGTTAGCTGGCTGTATTATTCTGATCGTTTGAATAACCTGCCGTTAGGTATTTTTGCGATTGCCATTGGGGTCGTGATATTACCTGCGCTATCAAAAAAACATGCGGAAGATAACCCTCAGCATTTTGCCCAAACACTGGATTGGGCTACACGGATGATTTTTTTATTAGCCTTGCCTGCGGCCTTGGCCTTGGTCGTTCTTGCGACCCCTTTAATGGCAACCATCTTTTTCCACGGTGAAATCACACCCTATGACATTGGTAAAATGACCCTTAGTTTACAGGCTTATGGTATTGGCTTATTCGCCTTTATGCTGATTAAGGTACTCGCTCCAGGTTATTACGCCCGTCACGATACCAAAACACCGGTGAAAATTGGCATCCAAGCCATGGTGGTGAACATGGTATTGAACCTAGCCTTAGTAGTGCCGTTTCAACATGCGGGTTTGGCGTTAGCGACTTCTTTGTCGGCTTTCTTTAATGCCTACATGCTGTATCGGGGCTTAAAAGCCACTGGGCATTATAAAGCTCAGCCTGGTTGGTTGGTTTTTATTCCGAAAGTCTTATTCGCTAATGTGGCGCTCTTTGCGGTGATGTACTTGATGATGGGGGATGCTCAGCAATGGCTGGAGTGGGGCACCTGGCAGCGTATTGGTTGGATGTCGGCCATTGTGGGCGCGGGTATGGCGGTTTATTTTGTTACCTTGCTCGTATTTGGTTTGAGACCAAGGCATTTAAAAGGGGCGCGTTTTTAGCCGAGATTAAGTGAGGGGCATTTTTATATGCCCCTGGTAGGCCCTGATTATTAATCCTAATTTTTACCTTCTAGTTACAAATATAAACATTCCAATTGAATAATCCAATCTTGAGTGCATTCGCTAAGTCCTTGAAATATCTACAGCTAATAACAAAGCATGAATTGGTTTAACAAATAACCAGATACATTTCATCACAGAACTCATTTTCTTATCTATTTAGTATGGGTGCAGTCTTATGAAACATGATGGCTTGGCAGGATTGCATACTGTGCTTATGGAATAGCTCAAACAATAAATATAATGAATGAGTAGCTGAAATGAAAAAATTTAACCTCGCGAGTCTCGTCGCGGCCTCAGGCGTTATGCTGGCGGCAACGACTGCAAGTGCCCAAATGGCCGGCCATAATGTGGTGCTGGTGCATGGCTTACAATCCGCTGTACTTTTTGAAGGTCAGCAAACGGATGAACAGCTGAGTCGAGGTGGCGAGGCTTATTGGGACGATTATTGGTTGGATAAAGGCGATTATCGTCTTGATTGGGATACCAATGATCGAGTTGAGGGGAAAACCGCTGAGCGTGCTTATGACTTAGTCATGCAGCTATCCGATGCTAATGCCTGTGCTAATGGTTGTATCTTTGTCACTCATTCTACCGGTGATCTTATAACCCGCTATCTCTTTGATAATATGGATACTTGGTTAGAAGCCGCAGGTAAACCCGCGCTTAATGTACTTGCGTCTATCGATTTAGCCGGTGCCGGTGGAGGTTCTGAGCTGGCCGATCTAGCGGTTGATTTGCATCAGAATGACTCTTGGTATTATGCACCAATGAAAGCGGCTGTTAGCTATTTCGCTGGTGGTACTTCGACCTTGCCTGAGAACTTAGGCACTATGTACGATTTGCAGGTCACCACCGCACGTAATATTGCAACCACCCCAAATAGCATTCCACGCTTACGTTTTGTCGGTGGTGGTGATGATGCGTATAAAGTGACCAAGGCGTTTTTAAGCGGTACGGATGACTCTGTAGTTGCTTTGCATTCCTCTTGTGGCGCCATTAATGCTCGAGGCATTGATTCTTGTTCAACTCGAGTCGAGATGAATGGCTTGGTCGATGCGGCGAATGGCCCAGATGGCTTGGTTTATAATAACTATCCGATCCTGCAAGGCCAGGGTATTTCACATGGCGGAATTGTGAGCTTCTTTGGTACCAGTAATGCGATTGATGATGAGCTTGCTTATGTGCGTAATAGCTTTGCGAGTAATGGCTTAAGCGTGAACTTTGATACCTATGTTTATGATTATAAGCCTTGGTGGTACGGTTATTGGTCTTCAGCAGACCAGTACCAGTATGTTAGAGGGTCAGGGGACAAGATGATTTCTGAAATCATCTACGATACGTTTAACCACTAGTCTGCTTAATGAATGACCTTGAGTTAGAGGTTGTTCATGTTCAGTACGAGTCTTTAAGGGGATGATTAAATCATCCCTTTTTTATTGGAGGTAAATAAGATGACATTAAACAAGCGTAAGGCGTTGCTTATGCTTAGTTCGGTGATGCTATTAGTACTTGTATTTTGGCCTGCGCCAGAGGCACCACTTAAACCACAGGTTATTGCTATAGAAGTAAACAACAAGGCTGAAGTGATTCAAGATAAAGCTAAAGTGGTAACTAAGACCACTATAACAAAGCAAAAGTCGCCTCCAAACCCAGCGAAAGAAGTCTCGGTAGAAAGGGGAATGCAGCACGAGATGCAGCGCGTCGCTGATATCTATGAGCATCGCTCTCAATATGCCCCATATTCTTTATTACTCTCGGCGGAACAAACAGATCTCATTAACCCCAATCAAAGTCATGAAAGTCCTAGGGCTTATGAGGTATTAAATGACACTATTAGTATTTTAATTAAACCAAGTAAGTATCGCTTTTCTGACACTGAGTCTATCGACGTAGACATATTGATTCAGTCTTCCGAAGAAGGGCTGAAAAACGTTACTGAGCTCGAGGTCTATTTGAGGTCGAGCCAAAGTCAGCAAAGCTGGCCTTTAAAAATACAGCCAGCGATAGACCAGCAGGGTGCACGCAGTATTCGAGCAAGTATTGATCTGAGTAGCGAGCTCACAAGTTTTAGCGAAAAGGATTATGCCATTGTGATTAGCGCAAGGTTTAATGGTGATTCTCCGGTTATACAGAGTGCCCCCATACAAATTGTTACTCAGGTTGCTCGGATTATTGGTTTGGGGTCTACTCGTATTGAGGATAACGATTTAATTATTCCCATCCATATTGAAACCGATCAAGCGGGCTATTATCAATTTTCCGCAAGCCTGTTTGATCTAGCCTCGAATTCGGCGATCAGTTATTTAATCAGTAAAGATCGCTTAAACAGTGGCTCAAATACGTTAAACGCCAGAGTGCAAGGTTTGGTATTACGAGATAGAGGCTTTAGTGGCCCGTTTAGACTACAAGGTATTACTTTGCTGAAGAAATCTGAGTACCCGGGTATGCTAGAGCAATATGGTTCTGCAGCCGATAGTTATGTTATTGAAGGGGTCAATCTGGAGGATTTTGAATCGATTCCTTATCAAGATCCTATGGCTGAGAAGCGGCTTGAGTTTATGCGTAGCATAGGTCAGTAGTCAAAAGCCCTGTTCACTTGCTGGTCAAGTCGCTATAATCCCGCAGTTATTTTAGGCGGGGTTTATCGGCGGTATGCGCCTTATTCGTGGGTTATACAACATTCCATCCGACTTTTCGGGCTGCGTTGCTACTATTGGCAACTTCGATGGTGTCCATTTAGGGCATCAGGTGATTCTGCAGCAATTGAAAAAGCAGGGTGAGCAGCATCAATTACCGACCGTGGTGATGATGTTTGAACCTCAGCCGCGTGAGTTCTTCGCACCGGATCAAGCCCCTGCGCGTCTCGCTAATATGAGTGAGAAGCTTCAGGACCTTGCGCGTTTTGGCATCGACTATGTCTTGTGCCTACCGTTTAACCAGAAGTTGCGCTCAATGAGTGCCGATCAGTTTATTCAGACGATATTGCTGGATGGCTTGAATATTAGCCATTTAATCGTCGGTGATGACTTTCGTTTTGGTTGTGATCGCACCGGTGATTATCAGTTATTACAAGATGCTGGTGAAGAAAGTGGCTTTAGCGTTGAAGATACCAAGACCTTTGAGTTAGAGGGGCGGCGTATCAGTAGTACGCGCATTCGAGAATGCTTAAGTGCTGGCGATTTAGCGACGGTTAATAAGTTATTAGGCCGCCCTTATCGCATGAGTGGCCGCATTGGTTATGGCCGCCAGCTGGGGCGCACGATTGGTGTGCCAACGGCGAATGTGATTTTACAACGTAATAAACTACCTATGACGGGGGTTTTTGCGGTGAAGGTGGTTGAGATTGAAGTGGCTGACTGCAACGAACGCGAAGTGCTTGATTCGACCGGTACAGCACGAGAGTGGCAAGGTGTCGCCAATATTGGTATCAAGCCTACGGTTGCCGGTATACCAGAGCCATCGCTGGAAGTGCATATTTTCGACTTTCCGAGTTTGGAAAAGGGCGGCAATCTTTATGGCAAACGTTTAAGTATTGAGTTTTGCCAAAAGATTCGTGAAGAGCAAAAGTTTGAGGGCTTGGAAGCATTAAAAGCCGCGATTGAAAATGACATGAAGACTGCTCGCGACTTATTTAATAATTAGTCATTCGAGCATCAAAATATAGGCAGTCAAAGTCGGCTGCATGATTAGGTAGTTATTCCACAAAACGGCGTAAATACGTCCCTGTAGCCTTGGGCTCGGCATCCATGCCTCCCACATTTGCTACACAACTATCTAATAATGAATCCTTGTGATTCTCTAGATTTTAAATAATGGTGATTGGCGAGATACCAATCCCAAAAAAAGAATTAAATTTAAAACATAAGAGCCTAACGGCAGACTATAGTTGGAAACCAAAATGAGCAATAAAGACCAAGCGGGAAAAGTAGAGAGCCAATATAAGGCGACTTTAAACTTACCAGAAACCGACTTCCCAATGCGTGGGAATTTGGCGAAGCGTGAGCCTGAGTTATTAGCCCAGTGGCAAGAAATGGGTTTGTACCAGCAGATTCGTAATGCCCGCTCTGGTCGTGAACAGTTCATTTTGCACGATGGCCCTCCGTACGCAAACGGTGACATTCACATTGGTCATGCGGTTAACAAGGTTTTAAAAGACATTATCATCAAGTCTAAAACCATGGCAGGTTTCGATGCACCTTATATTCCGGGTTGGGATTGCCACGGTTTACCAATCGAATTAAAAGTTGAAGAAAAAGTTGGCAAAGCCGGCGATAAAGTCACCCCAGCGCAGTTCCGTCAGCATTGTCGTGAATACGCAGCCCAGCAAGTTGATGGCCAGCGTGAAGGTTTTAAGCGTTTGATGGTTTTAGGTGATTGGGAAAACCCTTACCTAACCATGGACTTTAAATTTGAAGCCAACATCATTCGCACCTTAGGTAAAATAGCCGATAACGGTCACCTGCATAAAGGCTTTAAGCCGGTTAACTGGTGTATGGATTGTGGTTCTGCTTTAGCGGAAGCCGAAGTTGAAT
>CAXIBC010000068.1:0-14429 GCA_964022115.1 uncultured Oleispira sp.
TCATGCCGCTATTCCTTTATTAAGTATTTTATCCTTGAAAAACGTTCGAATCGCTTGAAATTGCTCGGTTGAGCTTTCCAGGCGATTAAAATTTTTGCGAAAGCCCAAGCCTTCGCTATGAGTCTGTAAGTACCAACTCACGTGTTTACGTGCGATGCGCACGCCTAAATAATCACCATAAAAGGTGTGTAGCTCTGCTATGTGTGCAAGCAGTATGGTTTCGATTTCAGACCAGTTTGGCGCAGCTAGTAGCTCGCCGGTTGCTAAATAATGGGCAACCTGTTTGAAAATCCAAGGCTGACCTTGGGCGGCGCGACCAATTAAGATACCGTCGGCGCCAGTAAACTCCATTACTTCAGCGGCTTTAATGGCACTGGTGATATCACCATTAGCAAACACCGGAATGCCAGCCTGTTGCTTGATATCACGAATGGTATGGTATTCAACTTCACCACTGTAACCACAGTCACGGGTTCGGCCGTGAACCGCCAGCGAGACAATACCAGCCTGCTCGGCGATTTCTGCAATTTTGGGTGCATTTTTATGCTCAGGGGCCCAGCCCGTGCGCATTTTTAAACTTACCGGAACGTCAACGGCTTCGACCACGGCGTGTAATATTTCACGAACTAAGCCTTCATCACGCATCAAGGCGGAGCCTGCGGCTTTATTACAGACTTTTTTAGCGGGGCAGCCCATATTGATATCGATGATCTGAGCACCGTTTTCAACATTGAATATTGCAGCGGCCGCCATGGACTCTGGGTCACCCCCGGCAATTTGCACGGCAATGGGTTCTGGTTCGCCATCATGGTTTAAACGAAGTTGTGACTTTCGTGTATTTCGCAACTTTGGATTACTTGAAACCATTTCTCCTACCACTAAACCAGCCCCCAAACGTCGGCATAATTGCCTAAACGGAAGGTCGGTCACCCCTGCCATTGGTGCAAGCACCACGGGGTTTGGCAGTTGGTAAGGACCAATCATTAACATAAAAAATATGTGACTTCTGGTTAAAAAATGCGCGATGGAAAAGTCGGCGTATAATACTCATATCAAGAGTATGAATAAAGGCCTATTCGCGAGTTTTTAGTGTGAATTTTGCAACTAAAAAGCTTGACTCGAAGAATTGAGGCTTTTATCTATGGTTGTCGATAAAACTTGGCCCAAGTTAATTGATAAAAAACTAACTATGTCAGTTTCACTACTAGTGGTTAGCGGCTAACTCTATGCGATAGCTGACCGCTTCTGCGCCAGGATTGAGAACTTCGAAAGAGATATGAATGGGCACTTTTTGTGGCATAACGGTTGCGCCTGCTAGTTCACCCGCAAGATATTCTTTTGGTTTAAACCGTCGCGAAGCAATGACTTGATTCTCTAAACCGGTAAATACCAGCCTCAGGTCGGGGAACGGCTGTTGATATGATGCATTATTGATCAATAAAGTATCGATATAGAGCGCTTGCTCAATTTCTGGGTGCAGCCGTACCATAAAGTGCTGAGTATTCATTTGCTTAACGTCTTGGATTGCTGGTAATTGGCAATCCATGAGATCACAGACGATGGTATACGCTGGGCGGAAATCAGG
Organism: uncultured Oleispira sp.; assembly: GCA_964022115.1. Taxonomy (GTDB): domain Bacteria; phylum Pseudomonadota; class Gammaproteobacteria; order Pseudomonadales; family Oceanobacteraceae; genus Oleispira. The sequence continues at coordinate 1,586 of CAXIBC010000068.1, forward strand.
GTGACGTGACCAAGAATCAAACTTGAAATAGCCGATTTGGCTGATCATCAGCAGAACCATAAGTACTGATGCGGATAGCCAAAACCCAATAAAGCTAGTCCTTTGTTCTTTTTTGGCCGCTTTCTTATTTTTGCTATTCAGGCTGATCGGCTCGTCGTATAGATCATTGACCGAGTCTGTTAGGTTGAGCTCTATCTCTTCTTGTTCTAAATCCTGATTACCACCAAGGTGGAATTGCTCATCTTTAGGGTCATCGTCTAAAGGGGCGACAAAATCATCATCTTCTTGGCGAACATTGTCTTGCGAGAAATTCATATCGATATCATCGAGCAGATCTTCGTCTAATAAATCATCTGCCCAAGACTCATCATTTGTGATGTTCTTTTTGCTTTCTGGGTTGTCATCATCCAGCAAACTTGATGCCCAAGCTTCATCGTGATTGGGGTTTGAATCTAAGTTATCACTGCCAAAATGGTCACTCTTGAATTCATCGGTTAAATTAAAATTGATATCATTATCGTGTTCGTGCAAAGAATAGCGTGAAGGCTTAGCGCTTTCTTGCATGCTGAAAATAGAATCGTCGAGCTGCAACTCGCTTTCAAAGGTTTCATCTTGATAACGCTCAGGTTCTCGTATACCAAGGTCTTCTAATGGATCATCATTAATTTGGTCAGGAATATCATCAAAAGAAAGGGATTTTTTAGCTGTGATAGCAGGATCACTAGTCGGGCTAGGGTGGGGGGCGTTGCTTGTCGCTTCTGTTTCTTTTGGCTTGCCAGGTTCTTGTGATTTTTCAGCAGAAACTTGTGGTTTTTCAGCAGCAACTTGTGGTTTTTCAGCAGCAACTTGGGGTTTTTCCGATACTAGATGCTCTACCGCTATGAATACTTGTAAGCAAGAGCCACAGCGCACAGCACCTTTCGCCGCCGCCAGTTGTTCTGTGCGGATGCGAAAAGTGGTTTGACAATGTGGGCAGCGAGTAATCTGTGTATCAGCCATACCAGCTAAATCCTTTCTAGTGAGCAATGAATATCGATGGTTTACTTTTTAGTACCAGTCAAGATAATCCAATCATCTTGCTGTTCCATGCCATCCATAATAAACCAAGGTTCGTAGGCTTGTCGCACTTCATCGGCTTGATGGCTCAATAGGCCTGATAAAGCGAGCTTGCCACCACTTTTGGTCAGCTTCGCAATGTTCTCGGCGAGGGCCATTAAAGGGCCGGCCAAAATGTTAGCGACCATGATATCCGCTTCGATCTTATGAGTATTTTCTGGCATGACTACGTCGTATCTATCTTCACTGATACCGTTGCGCTCGGCATTTTGACGAGTAGCGATCAAGGCTTGTGGATCATTATCAACCCCTAGCATACGATCACTACCTAGCAAGAGCGCGGCGATGCCTAATATGCCGCTGCCACAACCATAATCGATAATCAGTTCTTTACCAGCGACCGTTTGATCTAAAAAGCGTAGGCAATGAGCGGTTGTCGGGTGAGTTCCCGTACCAAAGGCCAAACCAGGATCTAACATCAGGTTGACAGCATTTTTATCTTCGGGTTCTTTCCAGCTAGGGCAAACCCATAAGCGCTGGCCAAATGCCATTGGGTGGAAGTTATCCATCCATGCGCGTTCCCAATCTTTATCTTCTACTAGTTCAAGCTTGTGCTTAGGGAACGCCTTGCCTTGCATATCGGGGTTGGCGGCAAAAAGATCTTTCATGCTAGCAATAAGTTGCTCACCATTGATTTCAGCATCAAATAAACCGATCACTATGGTTTTATCCCAGACTGGCATAGTGCCTAATTCGGGTTCTAAAATAGGCTGATCAGCGCCATCTTGAAGAGTAACGGCTTGGGCGCCTTGAAATAACATAGAATCTTCGATCACTTCTATTTGATCGGGTAATACTTCAACTTTAAGTTGTATCCAGGCCATTAGGCTGATCCTTTTAACTGTTCTAACGCACTCGCAAGTGCAAATTCATACCCTTTGGGCCCTAAACCACAAATCACTCCGATTGCTTTGTCGGAAAAATAAGAGTGAGCGCGGAAGGCTTCACGGGCATGAACATTGGAAATATGGACTTCAATAAAAGGGATATTGACCCCTAATATCGCATCACGAATCGCGACGCTAGTATGAGTAAAAGCGGCAGGGTTAATAATGATAAAATCAACCTTTTCACTGCCTGCTTTATGAATGCGCTCAATCAGCTCAAACTCAGCATTGGATTGGAAGCTGGTTAATTCAGCCCCAGCACGTTCAGCTTGTAGGGCTAATGTCTGTTCGATATCGGCAAGACTCGTATGGCCATAAACCCCAGGCTCACGAGTACCCAGTAAATTCAGGTTAGGTCCGTTTAAAACTAAGATGGAAGGCATACTTGGCTCCGACACAATAGGCTCCGAGAATTGATACTTGCAAACAATGCATAATATTTGTCTCTATTAATCGGCGAGTGTGCCTAAAAAGCGCCTTTGGGTCTAGTCCAGAATGCGGCTAATCACAGGATGGGCAGACTTTTACGCAATTTCGACCGTCTCTTTTGGCTAAATACATGGCTTGGTCAGCCTGCTCAATCAATTGACTGCTCGTTTGGCCTTGATAACAGGCAATGCCACAGGAAAAGGTAGAGCTAATGGCGGCTAAACCGCCATGCAATAAATGTGAAAAATTATTTCGGATTTCATTCATGATATTAAAGGCATCATCAATACTCACCCCAGGTAATACCATGGCAAACTCTTCACCGCCATAACGACCGATAAAATCGGTTTTGCGTAATCGCTGGGATAAGAAGAGAGCGAGGTTTTTAATCACATCATCGCCAACAGGATGGCCATGATTGTCATTGACCTGTTTAAAGTGGTCGATATCCACCATCACAAAACACAAGGCCGTATGATTACGCTTGGCTTGTTTTAATTGCTCATCGAGCGCCTTTAGGATGTGAGTATGGTTGTATAAACCGGTGAGGCTATCGCGGGCGATTAAATGGCTTAACTCCCGTGCTCGTCCACCGCGGGTACGTATTGTTGATAATAAATGATTCGGGTCGACCGGCTTGGTTAAAAAATCTTCTCCACCTTCTGCCATGGCTGCAAGCTGGCGTTCTTTATCTTCTTCTCCAGATAGATAAATGATGGGAATATTAATGTAGTGCTTATCTTGACGTATGACCTTAGCTAGCTCGACCCCGTTGCACTCTGGCATATACATATCCATCAAGATCATCTCAGGTTGAAAAGACTCTAATACCTCCCAAACATCCATGGGATCGAGCACCTTTTGGGTAATCATTCCCGCCGCGTTGAGCGCTTTTTCGGTATACAAGGCCTGAGATTTGGAGTCATCTACAATCAAAATACGGAAGGGTTTTTCTGGCACTAGGTTAACCAAGCCTTCTAACATGCTAATGAAGGTTTGAGGCGCCAAGCTTTCTAGACTGCTGATTCCCCCTAAACGTAAACACTGCAGCTTTTGCTTAAGGGTCATGGGATGCGAAGAGTAAAAAATTACCGGTACGGTTGGGCTACTAGCGCCATTGGTATTATTCGTACCATCATCTATGTGCTGTTTTATGATCGCTAGGCCATTATCGGTGGATTGAAAATCGATATCCATAATGATCGCTAGCGGGTGACGTTTATGCATGGACTGATTAAGGGCTTCTTGAGTATTAAAGAGCTCAGCTTTTAAACCAAAATACTCCATTTGCTGCGCCAGCTGCAGCGCACTGTCGGTATCGTTAAGCGCCATATAAACAGGTTTTTTCACCACCACCATAGCGTCTGGCTTATCGCTATCACTGCGTCTCAATACGCCTTGGCTGAGTTGTAGCATTAAATCATTGAGCTGATTAAGCTGCTCGCTACTTGGCAATGCATCGGCTTCTATACTGGATAAAATAGTATCAAGCTGCTGGGCAATATCGACGTATTTATCAGACTCAAACCGTTGGCCAAAGCGCAGTAGTTTTTCATTCGCGTGTAACAGATCATTAATGCGCTCGCTTTGCCATTGATCGTCGTGCAAACAGCGCCATAGGTCCAATACCTGGCGGGCCTGGTTGGTTACACGGGTAGAGAAATGTTGTTTTAGCTTATCAGCTTTAGATATATCCATGTCTTTCTATATCGCAAATGTTGATATCAGTTTAGCAGTATTCACTAATCTTGCAGGTAACAGGGTTCAGAGTTTAAACAAAAGCTTAAAAATCGTCGAAAATCCTTTTCCTGTCCTATAGTGAAAGCTATTGATGAGTTAAATAATGATTTATTAGAGAGACAGTTTTTGCCTAAAGGATATTTGCCCTCTTGTCTGTATGGCCTGCTATCAAAGCTGGTAACAGGTTTTGCTGCCAGTTTCATTTTAACGTCAGTTGTATTTTTGCGCGCGGATGATCAGCAATGGTTAACGAAGCGGCTGCTGGTTGAAGCTCGCCAGAATTTTGGTATTGAAGCGCAGCAACGACTATTAGATTGGCAGCAACTCTATTTAGACCTACAAAATAATAACGAAGAAGAAAAACTCAGCGCGGTGAATCATTTCTTTAATAGCCGAGTCAACTATATCAGTGATCAAAAACACTGGGGGCAAGAAGATTATTGGGCAACACCTTACGAATCTTTAACTACCCAAGGCGCTGATTGCGAAGATTATGTCATCGCAAAATATTATACCCTGAAAGAGCTAGGTATAGCGGTGGACAAAATGCGCATTACTTATGTAAAAGCCTTACGCATCAACCAAGCTCACATGGTACTCACCTATTTCCCGACTCCCGACGCAATACCAGTAGTATTAGATAACCTAATCGGTAAGATATATCGCGCTGACCAGCGTAAAGATTTAGAACCGGTATACAGTTTCAATGCTTCAGGTATGTGGTTAGAGCGCATGAAAGGTCAAGGAATTCCCATGGGAAATCCTAATAAACTCGATTTATGGACTGGCTTGCGGCTAAGAATGTCAGCGCAAGACATGGATATTTAAAGTACAAGGAAAAAGACATGACCCTAAGACGCCAGCTCAGCTTTATGGCGAGTGCGCTTATTCTATTATTATTAAGTGGCAATTTGTTTGTTACGTTAACAAATTCGAGTAACTATTTTCAGCAACAGCTTAATTCTCGGGCCTACGATGCCGCGACCTCTTTGGCGCTCTCTATGTCCAATGCGGTGGAAAATGGTGACAGGGTGAAGCTAGAGCGAATGATCGATGTATTATTTGATCGTGGATTTTTCTCTGAAATTAGCCTGCAGCTGATAGATGGTAGCGAACTGAAACGCCATGCTTATCAAGCAACTCAACATAAACCAGCTCCTAGTTGGTTTATCTCTATGGTCGACCTTACGGTCATTGCTGCGCAAACAGATGTCACGCAAGGTTGGCAGCGGTTAGGAAGCCTAACGGTAAAGAGCCATACCGACTTCGCCTATCGCGATTTGTGGAGCATAGTGCGAGGGGAGGTCATGTGGTTTTTATGGATGGCACTAGTGAGTTTAGTGAGCTTAGAAATCATTTTGCGCTGGATGTTTAAGCCGCTAGAGCGAGTAGAACAGCAAGCACTGGATATTAGTAAGCGTAATCTCTACGAATTAGAAAAGCTCCCCCGCGCCCGAGAATTAAGGCGGGTCGTATTAGCCATGAATCAAATGGTACGAAAGCTGAAATCAATTTTTGCTGAACAATCGGCTATTACTGAAAAGCTGAGAGAAGAAAGTTATCTCGATGATGTCACGCACTTACTAAATCGCCGGGGTTTTGATCAGCGTTTTCAACATATTTTGCAGCAGGCCGATGGGCATAGTGGTGTCTTGTTATTATTACAGGTGAAAGATTTTGCTCTGTTCAATCAGCAGCAAGGCCGTGAAGCAGGGGATGAGCTGCTATTGAGAGTTGGCGAGGTGCTGAGTCAATGGCATAGCGAGCATACGGAAGCTTTAGTTGGCCGCCGCACGGGGGCAGATTTCGTTTTATATATCCCTACGACCGATATGTTGCATAGCGAAGAGCAGGTTAAGCATTGCTTTGACTTGTTATCGACGACGGTATTATCGCCGCGCTCAGGTATACAATTTCATATCGGTGCTATTTTCTTGCAGCGCTCTTTATTACAAGAAGGAACCCAGCCTGAGGTAAAGATTGCTTTAGCGGAGGTGCTCAGTAAAGCCGATGCGGCTTTACGCCAAGCTCAGCACCAGACGCAGAGTTGTTTTGAGTTTTACGCTCAACCGACGGGGGAGGTTGAGCGCACCGCCAGTGAGTGGAAAATAGAGTTAGAAAAGGTGCTATTGACTCAAGGGATCGAGCTGCATTATCAGCCCATCTTAGATGCCTCGGGGCAGAGCGTCATTCATTATGAAGTACTGAGTCGAATTCATGATCGACAAGGCATTATTTCAGCGGCGCGGTTCTGGCCTATGATTGAGCGTCATCAGCTCGCCCCACAATTTGATCTATTGGTTATTCAGTCGTTATTAAAACAGTTAGAAGATTCAGCACAGTTAAAACAAGAGCAAATAAAGAAGGTGAAATTTTGCATTAACTTATCTGCCGCATCTATTTTAAATGAGACCTTTCATGATGATTTAGAGGCGTTATTGAATCAGTACCCACAATGGAGCGAGTATCTAGCGATAGAAATCGCTGAATTTTCGATCGCACATATCGAATCTTCTTTAGCCCGTTTGGCGAATACTTTAAAAGCACACAAGGTTGAATTAGGCATAGATCAAGTCGGTACTGGCGCATTAGCCTTTGCCTATTTACAGCGATTACCACTGAGTTATTTACGCATTGCGGGCAGTTTTAACCGGGGTTTGCACTTAGCGTTAGACCATAAGTTTTTCATTCAATCTATGGTGCAGATAGCTCATAACCTTGACTTGCAAGTATTAGGAGAAGGGGTTGAGAATGTAAATGATATCAATGCTCTAAAGCAGACAGGTATTGATGGCATGGGGGGGTATTATTTTACTCCACCGATTAATAACCTAGCACAAGCTTTGAGCTGGTCGGCTAAGTCATAGCGAGCTGCGACAAAGTGTCACTGGCGTTTATGAGTTTAGCCAGTACACTAGCATTTTCTTTCAGATTAGGATTGGCATGACCATGAACATAGAACTAGGTAAAACAATCGGCATAGGCAAGATTATGAATATAATAAGTGCAGCTAGAATAGCTGCTAAGCAAATAATGAGCTTGATCCGTCTATTCGTATTGTCGATGTCCTTATCTTCGATCATGGTCATACAAGCGCAAGCAGAAGGTATGGTGGCAGGAACTGTGGCGGACACCGTGGTTGAAAAAGCCAGTGAGGCTTTGGTTATTGAGCAAGGTTTTGTCCGTAAACCTTTGCCAGGGCGCAGCATGAGTGCGGCCTTTATGAAGATTCGTAATACCTCAACACAGGATATCATTATTACCCAAGCCCACCTTAAAGGTGCTGCTAGTGTAGAAATTCATAGCCATAGTCATATAGAGGGAGTCATGAGAATGAGGCAGGTATGTGAATTGCCGATCAAAGCAGGAGAGGTTGTTAGCCTACAGCCCGGTGGCTTACACCTTATGGTTTTTGGGATTACCCAGTTAGCTAAAAAGCCTAAGCTGGATTTGTGTACGCGGGATAATATCTGTTATTCATCTCATATCGAGATACGATCTTTAATAAAAAAGTAGCATTTAAAACAGACAACAGTCGATAACAAAGGCCGCATCAGCGGCCTTTTTTATAGGGTCATCTAGGCGCGATGAATGAGGTATTGATGCGACCCACAATGTGATTGTCGGCTATCGAGATCAGGTTGATTTGTAAGCTATTAATATTTGATTTTAAGTGACTGCTGCTTGCCAATGAGATGGTAAAAGGAAATTGCTGCCTTTTCCCTGATGCTAGCGTAAACGTGTTTTGGTTGAAGTGAAATTCTGTTAATGCTTCTTTAGACCTTACCCATTCTAAGCGGATATTCATTTCTTCTGGTGATTTATTATGCAGTTTAAGCGCATAGTTATTTTCAATTTCGTCGTTAACATTTATACGATACAGGTTATTGCGATCACGCTCTAAGCTCGCGCTAATTAAATCTCGGTTATTCCACTCTGTGATAATGAGAAAGCAGGACAGTAAAAAGGCTATGCCATAACCTAATAATCTTGGCCGTTGAATCAAATTGGCCGCTTGTTTAAAGCTTGATTCTGCAGGACGATACGCAATTAATCCTGTGGGTTTATTAATTTTTTTCATGATGTCATCACAGCCATCAATACAAGCACCACAAGCAATGCAAGCGAGTTGTATCCCCTCCCGAATATCAATATCCGTTGGACATACCTGAATACAGACTTCACAATTTATGCAGTCATTATTACGCTGTTCGTCGTATTGTACTGTGAGGGTAGAACGATCTGCCATAACCGCTTGAAAGCGTGAATAGGGGCACATGTGTGTACAAACTTGTTCACGTAAAAAACCCGCGTTTAAGTAGGTGAGAGTACTAATTAATACGATCCAAAAAACGCTACTGCTGGCAAGGTCACTGGTGGCAAAGTCGTGTGCCATATTCATTAGAGGATAAAAATAGGCGATAAAAGTAATGCCGGTGCCTAAGCTTAAACAGCCCCAGCTAATATGTTTACTGGCTTTACGTAAAGCTTTTTTGGCGGATGCTTTATTTTTCCCCCAAGGTGTGCGATCCATTTTTAAGCGCTGGTGGCGAGACCCCTCGATGAGCTGCTCTAGTCGCACAAATAAAAACGTCCAAACTGTTTGTGGGCAAGAGAAACCACACCATAAGCGGCCAGAAGCCATAGCGACAAAAAATAAAGCAAATGCACCCGCCATCATCATCCAAGTGAGAATCATTAAGTCTTCTGGCCATAAAATGAGAGCACCAAAGCGGAATTGTTTAGCCGCGAGATCTAAGTGCACTAAAGGTAAATCATGCCAGCTAAGCCAAGGGGTAAGGAAGTAGAGGGTCAGTAAAGGCCAGCTAATAAAACGGCGTAGACTAGTATAGCGACCTGAGGTGAGCCTTATTCGATGAATGGCTGAGCTAGGCTGCAACCAAGCGATTAGTTTCTGCCTGCGGGAAGTTGGTGATGACCCTATGGCTGGGCGGTAGGATGTGGCGATTAACTTGCTCATAAAGCTCTCATTTATCAAATAGCATGAGGCTAGTTAGCAAAGGTTGAGCCAGTTCATAAGTTATTGATAAATAAGGATAATTATAGGTTTTATGAACAAGGTAACGATATATGACAAAATATTTTCACGATATATCAACACATTGGTGATATATCGCCAAATATCGCCGTGAGTACAGAAATTAAATACCGAGCTTTTTCATCCGTGAACGCAGGGTTGATACCGGAAGATCAAGGCATTGCGCAGCACCATTTTTACCCGATATTTTGCCTTGGCAGTGATCAAGAACCCGAAGGATATGCTGTTTTTCACATTGAGCCAGTGTTTGTAGAGTGCTCTTATTAACGGCCTCAGCTTTATTTGCCGCGCTATCTATACCATTTTTCTGCGGCTGTTCTAACTCAGGATCGAGCAGAACCGATAATAGACCATTACCTGTGTGCAAAATGAGAGAACGCTCAATGATGTTGTATAGCTCGCGCACATTTCCAGGCCAAGAATAACGCATCATTTTTTCTAAAGAATCCGGTGATAAGCCTGGGCTATAGCGACCAATATGACGTTGGATCTTGGTTAAAAAATAGTTGGCCAATAAAGGAATATCCCCGCTTCTCTGCCGCAGGGCGGGTACCCAAAGGGGAAAAACGTTTAAGCGATAAAATAAATCGGCTCGGAACTGGCCTAGCTCGACCAGTTTTTGCAGGTCTCGGTTAGTGGCTGCGATGATGCGTACATCGACCTTGATGGTTTGGCTACTGCCAACGCGTTCAAACTCTTGCTCTTGGAGAACTCTCAGTAACTTAACTTGTGCAGAGGGTGTCAGTTCGCCGATTTCATCAAGAAATAACGTACCCCCATGAGCGCTTTCGAAGCGGCCTTGTCGCCTCTGAGTCGCCCCTGTAAAAGCCCCTTTCTCATGGCCAAACAACTCGCTTTCAATGAGGTTTTCAGCGATAGCACCACAATTAATCTTTATTAAAGGCTTATCCTTGCGGCCGCTTGCCTGATGGAGCGCCTGCGCAACCAGTTCTTTGCCTGTGCCACTTTCACCTTGAATTAATACGCACGCATTGGTCGGGCCTACTTGTTTTACTCGTTCGAGTAGGGCCGCCATTATGTCACTTTGACCAATCACATCTTGCTGTGATTGATGCTGTATTTCTTGCTTCAAGAAGGTATTTTCTTCCTGTAGCTGTTCTTTTAAATGTTCGACGTATTGTAAGGCTGCTTTTAATTTTTCTTGCTGGGCTAAACGTTCACTGATGTCTTTAAAGACGACGACAACACCTAAGCTTTGGCCTTGTTCCTTGATGGTGGTGCTGGAATATTCAACGGGGAAGCATGTGCCATCTTTACGCCAAAAAACCTCATGCTCGCAATGAGCGCTTTCACCGGTCAAGCGTGTCTGGTAAATAGGGCAATCACAATCTGGATAAGGCCGTCCATCAGCATGACTATGGTGATGAAACTGATGGATATTCTTTCCTAGAATATCCTCAGCAGCCCAGCCGGTGATACGTTCAGCGGCTGGATTAACAAAGGTTGCAAGGCCATTGGCATCTAGGCCATAGACGCCTTCAGACATTGACTCTAATAAGCGAAAGTATCTTTGCTGTAAGTCTTTTAAAGAAAGTTGATGACCACTGTTTTTATTAGACATGGCTTAATCCCAGTCTAAATCTTTCTCTTCACCATGAATTAACTTGGTCCAGGCAGGGCCTTCATCACCCTCTTGCCAAGCGGCTTTAGAACAACGTACTTCTTTGCCAAGTGCTGCATGTAGCGCACGGCCACATTCTAGGTCGTTATTCCAAGGGGTGATATTTTCTTTGAACCAAATACTGGCAAAATTCTTATTACTTTTTAGGGTAAACAAAACCTCAATACCATCAACCAGCCACTGGCTACCTTTGCTAGTACTTTTTTGTTCACTCACTTGCGAGAACTGACTATTAAGCCAGGCAAAAATTTCACTGGCCTCGGCTTTTAATACATAGACTTCAATATCTGGAAAACGTTCGCTCATAATTTTTACTTTTCTGGCTCAATAGGTTCGGCGCTAGGGGCTTTGATGCGCTCGCGACTAGCGAAACGTAAGAAGCGTAATAGGCTTAAGGATAAGTAACCTATTATAGCGGCAATAGCACCGATAATCGCTAATAAAAACCCACCGAGTACAATAATTTCCTGCCCAAGGGAGGGGCTTAAGGCATTTTCAGAATAAAGAATAATGCCCATACCAAAGAAAAAAGCCACAGCTCCTAGGGTAAATATCCCCACATTCTGAGCCTGCTGATCGGCTCGCTTTAATAGCCATTGATGCAGTGTTTTTAACATGTGAATCTCAAATAATTAGCCTGCGGCTAGGTTAATAATATTAGGCAATTAAACTTTAGCTTAGCAAATATTAGTCTAATAAAAATTCTGCGGCATCTCGAGCACTGAGTTCAGGTTTTTCCTCCATGGGCAAATGGCCGCAATCCACATAGGTAATGACTTTACAATGGGGGAGCGCTTGCTGAAAGTTTTTACAATGGCGAACTGGAACCCAGTGATCTTCTTCTCCCCACATTAATAACGTTGGGGCTTGAATCGTCTTTAAATATTGAGTATTAAAGCCCAAACGATTGCGTACATAGTGCAGTATATTCGTGCCCCCCTGACGGTTTCCTGAGCGTAATAGCATTTCATAATAGCGTAGTAATTCTTCTTTTGTCGTACGTTCACTGCGCGCGTAAGCCCGTCGCAGTAGGCTATGCGCTAACCACCGTGGAGGGGTTGAATGCTCTACGACCCAAGCGCCAAGTGGAGCGCCCCAAGCTATAAGCGCTGCTGGTGGCATAAATAAGAAACCTGTGGGATTCAATAAGATCATTTTCTCTATGTGTTCAGGGTATTTAGCGGCAAACGTATAACTAAAGTATCCACCCAGAGAGTTTCCGGCAATGTGGCACTTTTGAATATTTAGGGCGCTAAGAAAGTCGCGTAAAAAATCTGGGTATGTATCGTCATTAATATTAGTTTTAGCTTGAGGGAATGGGCCAGTGAGGCCAAAATTGGGCAGATCAATACTGATGATATGAAAGCGCTCATTTAATTCATCGGTCCATTTTTGCCAAGTATGTAACGATGAAAAGATACCGTGTAAACATAATAAAATAGGCGCTTCAGGATTAGTTATGCAAGGGCTGTCACGGTAATGAACATCCAAACCGTTAATATTAATAAAATGAGAATCATCCAGCTGATATTTTTCTTTGAGCTGCTCTAACGGAATCGTACGCGCACCCTGAAAGTTCATTTTCGGTACAGCGTCCAATGCCTTTAGGATTAGTTTGAGCATAAAAAAGATCTCAGAGGTTAATATTGTAAATAGATATTTCTTTTTATATTTATTCTGCGCTTAGTCATCTCGATTTACAAGTTGGTGAAATTGGGTAGGAATGGGCTGCTGATGGTAGTTGAACGCTAGTATTAACAACTCTCGTGATGGCGAAGAGTTGTTAATAGCAGCTAAGTTTCGAATGGTCTAAGCGCTTTAAGAAGGCGTATTGTCGGGTTTTAATTGCTTTAATAAGCGGCTCGGTAAATTCTTAATGGTTAGGGTATTTTCACTAGGATCAAAGCTAATATCCGTACCTAGGGCCGTGGCCGCAAAGCTCAGTGTGACTTCTTTATTCTTACCACTATA
>CAXIBC010000069.1:0-14093 GCA_964022115.1 uncultured Oleispira sp.
CAAGCCATGAGTATGGAACTTAATGCAATAAACAGAAGGGTTTTTATCTGTGGCGAGTTCATTATGGACCTAGATTGTTATTCAGCAGGCGACATTATAATGACTAACTTATTAATATGAATGGAACTGGATAGCATTTTTGTCATCTGCTTGATGAAATTTGCGAATGAAATATCTTGTCTTCTCAGGGTTGCTAATATATATCTATGCTTGATGTTAAAGGCTGATATATCAGTTCATTCCAATTGTTTTAATCGATGTTGCCGTTAGAGTAAGGGTTCAAAATTGCGAATCTTTACTTTTTACTGTGAGAGCCGTATGACCGAAGAAACAGAGCACAAACTTAATCTTAGAAACTTAACCCTAGATGACTTTGCCGATATTAAGAAATTAATGGATGCCGTTTATCCTGGTTTAGGTGGCGCTTGGCCGGAAAAAAAATTCCGTGCTCAGCTTAAGGTATTTCAAGATGGGCAGATCTGTATAGAAGATCATGGCGTCGTGGTCGCTGCCGCTTTCAGCGTTATTGTTGATTATGATAAGTTTGGCGATCAGCATACCTATGATCAAATCACTGGAGATGCGTACTTATCCACCCATGACCCGCTAGGGGATGTCTTGTATGGCGTCGATGTCTTTGTTTCCCCAGACTACCACGGCATGCGTTTAGGGCGTCGCTTGTATGAAGCGCGCAAAGAGCTTTGTCAAAACCTCAATCTCAAGGCCATTGTTGCGGGTGGGCGCATCCCAAACTATAAGAATCATGCTAAGACTTTGAGCCCTCAAGCGTATATCGAACAGGTTAAGCGCAAAGAGATTTATGACCCTATTTTAACTTTCCAGCTGTCAAATGAATTTGAGGTTAAGCGAGTTATAAAGGATTATTTGCCCGAAGATAAAGAGTCTCATGGTTATGCGACACTCCTAGAATGGACCAATCTTTATTACGACCCTGAAAAAGCCGTATTGATTGGCGCTGATCGTACCACTGCGCGTATTGGCTGTGTGCAATGGCAAATGCGCCCGTTTAATTCGGTTGAAGAATTGATTCAGCAGGTCGAATTTTTTATTGATGCACTATCAGATTATCAATGTGATCTTGCGCTTTTTCCCGAGTTTTTTAATGCGCCGTTAATGGGCATCGAAAATCATAAGAATTCCATTGATTCGATTAAGGCTTTAACTGAATACAGCAGTCAAATTGTTGAAGAAATTTCTAAGCTGGCGGTTTCATATAATATCAATGTGATTGCCGGCTCTATGCCGGTATTAGAAAATGATGAGTTATTGAATGTTTCTTATTTATGCCGTCGTGATGGCACAGTAGAAGCGCAATATAAAATTCACCCGACCCCTTATGAAAAACGTGCTTGGATTATGCAGGGTGGTAATGAGTTAAAAGTATTCGATACGGACTTTGGCCGCATAGGGGTTCTTATCTGTTATGACGTAGAGTTTCCTGAACTTGCTCGCTTGCAGTCTGAGCAAGGCATGCAGATGCTATTTGTGCCTTTTTGGACCGATACCAAAAATGGTTACCTGAGAGTACGCTGCTGTGCCCAAGCGCGAGCGATTGAAAACGAATGTTATGTGGCGATTGCAGGCAGTGTGGGTAACTTACCTAAGGTGGATGGTGCGGATATTCAGTATGCACAAACGGCGGTATTTTCGCCCTCAGACTTTTCTTTCCCCCACGATGCCATCATGGCTGAAACAACCCCTAATACCGAGATGACCCTGATTGTTGATCTCGACTTAGAAAAATTGAATAAGCTGCAAAACGAAGGCTCAGTACGCAATTATTTAGATAGGCGAAGAGACTTGTATAAAGTCGAATGGCTAGGGAAAGAGGCCGAAGACAGCTAGTGTAATGCTATAAAAAAACCCCATATTCTTAGCTCAGAATATGGGGTTTTTTTGTGTATTAAAGATCTTTTTAAAGGATTAAATTAAAGATCTTTCATCGCACCAATCGTATCTTGCAATACTTGCTTAGCATCACCAGTTACCATCAAGGCATTATCACGGATGAACAATTCATTTGGAATACCCGCGAAACCAGGAGATAAACCACGCTTAACCACAACCACGGTTTTGGCGTTGTGTACGTTAAGAATCGGCATACCAAAGATAGGCGAGTTTGGATCTTCTGCAGCGCCTGGGTTTACCACGTCGTTAGCCCCTAATACGATGGCAACGTCGGTTTGTGAGAACTCAGGGTTAATAGTATCCATTTCAACCAATTGATCGTAAGGCACTTCAGCTTCTGCTAGCAATACGTTCATGTGGCCCGGCATACGGCCGGCTACTGGGTGAATGGCGTACTTAACTTCTGCGCCGTTCTTTTCAAGCATGTTTGCTAGCTCACGGGTTGCGTGCTGCGCTTGTGCTACCGCCAAGCCGTAACCTGGAACAAATACAACTTTTTGGGCACTGTCTAAAAGCATGGCCAGTTCATCAGCGTTCGAGAACTTAACTTTACCTTCGTAGAAGGCATCGTTCTCAGATTTAGATACGCCGCTTTGCTCAGACATAGAGCCACCAAACAATACGTTGGTTAATGAACGGTTCATCGCTTTACACATGATGCTGGTTAAAATGATACCGGAAGCCCCGACGAGAGAACCTACAATGATCAAACCATTGTTGCCTAATACGAAACCTGCAGCCGCACCCGCTAAACCCGAATAAGAGTTTAATAGAGAAACAACAACCGGCATGTCGGCGCCACCAATAGGCATGACTAAGCAGACACCAAGAATTAAACAAACAAAGATCAAACCAATGATAAGCAGGTCAGAATTTAACTGGCTGAACTGAGTGAAATAAACAGCACCGGCAATCAGGGTTAAGAAGCACAATTTAACGATCCACTTGTACAAGCTTACCTTGTTAGAATCGCCAATTTTGCCTTTCAATTTACCAACGGCAACAAAAGAACCCGTTAGGGTGACGGCGCCGATCAAAATAGAAAGAATAACCGCAATAGACCAGTCATAGGTCACAGCAAACTTGCCAACGCTGGCAAGCTGTTGGCTTTCTAAGTAGTTGGCCGCGGCCACTAATAAAGAAGCACCACCACCAATACCGTTTAGCGTCGCAACCATTTCTGGCATGTCGGTCATGGCAACTTTTTTTGCAATATAAGCACCAATCGCACCACCAATTAATACCCCAAGAAGGATGTATTCATAAGTAATTACGTTGTTATCTAATAATGCGGCAATCACAGCAATCAACATAGCCGATGCCGACATTTTATTGCCGCGTACCGCTGTTTTTGGAGAGGTTAAGCCTTTTACGCCAAGGATAAATAATACCGCGGCAACTAGGTAACCTAGATTAATTAATACGTCCATTAGTCTGCTACCTTATTTTCTTTTAAACATGTTCAGCATGCGGTCGGTTACCATGTAACCCGCCACAATGTTGATCGTTGCCAGCGCAATCGCGACAACCCCTAATACGGTTGAAAGTACCGTTGTATGATCTGAACCACCAGAGCTGATGATCGCACCTACAACCACGATGCCAGAGATGGCGTTAGTACCACTCATAAGTGGCGTATGCAGTGTTGGTGGTACTTTGTTAATCACTTCTACACCAACAAAAATTGCTAGTACAAAAATGGTTAAGGACATGATGAACATTTCCATGATTTATTCCTTATCTGTATGAGTGATCAGGTTAAGCTTCATCAGCTTGAGCTTTTAAACCTTGATGTTTAATTTCACCGGCTTCTGTAACCAGTGTTGCTGCAACAATATCGTCTTCCATATCGATGTTTAGCTGGCCATCGCCTGCCATGTTCAATAAGAAAGTTGTGATGTTTTTAGTTAAAAGCTGCGATGCATGCACAGGTACACGGCCTGGATGGTCGGTATAACCAATGATGGTTACGCCATCGATATAGGCTTTATGTCCGGCTACTGTCCCTTCAACGTTACCACCACGTTCGGCGGCAAGGTCGACAATCACAGAACCTTTTTTCATGTAGTGCAGCATGTCTTTAGTGATCAAACGTGGAGACATCTTGCCTGGAATAGCTGCTGTGGTGATCACAAGATCCGCTTGCGCGACTTTCGCTTGCATTTGCTCACGCTGCTTACGGTAGAACTCTTCTGACTTCTCAGTAGCGTAACCACCTGTTGCGCCGCCTTCTTCTTGTGGTAAATCAAACTCAACAAACTTAGCGCCTAAGGACTCAACTTGTTCGCGCACTTCTGCACGAGTATCGTAAGCTTCAACCACCGCACCTAAACGACGAGCGGTTGAAATAGCCATTAAACCAGCCACACCCGCGCCAATGATGAATACTTTAGCTGGGTGAATAGTACCCGCTGCGGTCATTAACATAGGGAAGTACTGAGGTAATTCCATCGCACCAGATAATACAGAACGGTAACCACTGATTGCGCCCATGGAACTTAATACATCCATGCTTTGTGCACGGGTAGTGCGAGGAATAAATTCCAACGCAAACGAACGTACTTTGCGCTCGGCTAGCTGCTTAATTAGCGGTAAGTTAAACCATGCATCCAGTAGACAAATTAATGTGCTGTCTGCTTTTAATAATGAAACTTCTTCATCAAGAGGTTGGCGTACTTTTAAAATGATGTCCGCTTGCTCATATAAAGATTGTGCGCTGGGGGCAATGCTGGCACCGCAGTTACGATAGGCATCGTCATCATAATGAGACTTATCACCTGCGCCTTCTTCAATAACGATATCGAAACCCGCTGAGATTAATACATCGATACCCGATGGAATTAATGCAACGCGGTTTTCCCCAGGATATATTTCCTTAGGTACTCCGATTAACATAATGAACACTCCTAACAGTTTAAATTTATAAGGTTTTTAATTTATATTTAATAATTCGATCGTTATGTCTTGGCTAAGCCAAGAACCGACAGCGTTTGTTCGCGGGTGCGCGTAAGTAATTCGCCATTATCGATTAAGGATTCACCGTAAGAGGGGATCCATTCTTTTAACCGTGCTTGCCAACTTGTATCCTGATCGTCAGCACTGAGCTTATCCGCTAGGCAACGCTCGATAACTTCAATCATGGCTTGTACTGCAACTGAGGCACCCGGTGACGCGCCTAATAAAGCGGCAAGTGAACCATCTTTTGCTGCGACTAGTTCAGTACCAAATTCTAATTTGCCACCTTTAGAGCCGTCTTTCTTAATGATTTGTACGCGCTGACCCGCTGCGGCTAATGTCCACTTTTCAGAGCTAGCTTGAGGAAAGTATTCTCGTAATGAATTCATCCGATCTTCATGAGACTGCATCACTTCGCTGATTAAATACTTAGTCAAGTCCATGTTATTGATACCCACATCCATCATGGGTAATAAATTATTGCCACGTACCGATTTAAATAAATCTAACTTAGAACCGGCTTTTAAAAATTTAGTCGTGAAACCCGCAAACGGGCCGAATAACAAGGCAGGTTTGCCGTTGATAATGCGCGTATCTAAATGCGGTACCGACATGGGTGGTGCACCAATTGCTGCTTTACCATAAACCTTGGCATGGTGTTGCTTAATGGTTTCTTCGTCTTGACAGACTAACCATTGGCCAGATACTGGGAAACCCCCGTAGCCTTTGCTCTCTGTAATGTCGGATTTTTGCAATAAAGGCAGTGCACCACCACCAGCGCCTAAAAATACAAAGCCCGCTTTGATGGTTTTATTCTTGCCTGTTTCTCGATCTTTTAACTTAACGATCCAGGTGCCATCTTTGCTCTTTTTAAGTTCAGAGACTTCATGGCTTAATAGCAGCTCAAATTGATCGCGTTTTTCTAACGATGAAACTAGGTTACGTGTTAACGAACCGAAATCGACATCACTGCCAAAAGCAATGCGCGTAGCGGCCACTTTTTCATCGGCGCTACGGCCTTCCATTACGAGGGGCATCCACTGGCGCAGCACCTCGTGATCTTCGCTATATTCCATTCCAGCAAATAAATGATGGGACGATAGCTGCTGCCAACGCTGGCGTAAAAAATTAACGTTGTCTTCGCCCCAGACAAAGCTGATGTGGGGAGTGGTATTGATGAAATTCTGCGGGGCAGGTAAATCACCACTAGCAATTAAGGCACTCCACAATTGCAGAGAAACTTCAAAGTTGGCATTGATCGCTAAGGCACGATCGACTTCTACTTCACCCTGAGCATTCTGAGGGGTGTAATTCAGCTCACAATAGCCTGCGTGGCCTGTGCCGGCATTATTCCAGCCGTCTGTGCTCTCATGAGCCACACGGTCCAATCGTTCCACCATGGTCAATTGCAGAGAAGGGTCTAGCTTGTTTAACAGTGTGCCAAGGGTAGCACTCATCACGCCGCCGCCAACCAGCAGCACATCGATTTCTTTAGCAGTCATATAGATTTCGCCTGTAGGTAAAAATCTGAATCCAAGTGGCACCGGTCAGCACCTTAATTCAGCGGCAGCTTTTGGCTGATATAGTCCACTGATTAATTAAAACGAGCGTTTTATACAGACGTTCTAGCAATATAACAATGTTGACAAATAAATTAAGCTTCGTATATAACTTTGTATATCTGCATAACTTGTTGATATTAAAGGGTTTTTTGCTAACTATTAGTATTTTTTATAGTTACTATAAAGTCAGGCGGTAATGGCAAAAAAAGAGAATTCAAACAGCGCGGAGGAATAGTATGGAGAAAATAGCAGAGAGTGAGTCGAGGGCTTGTTAAGTCTTATATTATTTTATAACCCCTGAAAATAGTGACAGGGCTGAACTATTGATATTAAGAAAAGTACATCACCAACTGGTGATATAAGGGAATACCTATAATCGCATTAAACGGAAAGGTTATGCCTAATGACATTAGCATCGCTAACCCAATATCGGCTTTGGGAATCGCCGTTTTGATTGCCGCGGGGGCTGCAATGTAAGATGCGCTAGCCGTCAGGGTTGCGAGTATCACAATTGACCCTGTGGCTAGACCCAAGGCCAAACCCGCCGCCAATCCAATAAATGCCAAGCAAACAGGGGCTAGTAATGCGAACGTCAATAAGCGCCACTTTTCCCACGGAATAGGGGATAACGTTTCCGCTGCGGTTAACCCCATTTCTAATAAAAATAAAGCCAATACCGCTTTAAATGCATGGGTGAATAACTCGGTGACGGCGATGCCTTCGTTAGGGCCATACATAAAGCCAATGATCACACCACCGGTTAATAAGACAACGCCCCGATTGGTAAGGGTTTCTCGCCACAGTTCACTCTTGTTGGTATTAGGTACTGCCTCAGTGCTGTTATGCCTGCGATAATAGGCTAAGGCGACTATGATAGCGGGTAGTTCTAGCATGACTAAATAGAGAGTGACTTCAGGATCGATGGCTAGGTTCATGGTATCTACATAGGCTAACGCAACCGCGAATGTGCCAGCACTGACCGATCCATAATGGGCTGCTAAGCTGGCCGCATTAGCATGATCGGCTTTAGCGACCTTTAATAATACCGGAATCACCAATAAAGGGATGAGTGCCCCTAAAGAGGCAATGGCTAATAGCTCAAATACTAACCCCCATGCTAATGAGCCGTATAACGCCATACCACCTTTTAAACCTATGGTTAGCATCAGCAGCAGGCTGAGGGTATCGTAGGCGGCTTTGGGTATTTTTAAATCTGATTTTAATAAACCCGCTACTAGCCCCAATACAAAAAACATAACAACAATATCGGGCATGACTTACTCCGCAACCATTCCGTTTCGGTTGGCAATTAGGCTATTAATTATAGGGTTCATGTTTATAATGTAAAATTGATATATCTTTGATCATCCATAAGCTTTTACTTATGTTTATTTAGTAGTGTGTTAATAAATGCCATTATCCGTACAGAAATTAGTCAATCGCTTAACCTTTAGGCAGCTTCAGGTATTCCAAAGTGTTTATCAGACGGCCAGTTATTCGAAGGCGGGTGAGCAGTTGGGCTTAACCCAGCCTGCGGTAAGCAGTCAAATTCGGCAGTTAGAAGCCGCCTTGGGGATGCCTGTATTTGAATATGTGGGGCGTAAATTATATTGCACCGCGGCGGCGGAGGCCTTGGCCAAAAGCATTAATGTGATGTTTGATGAACTGCGCTTTTTACAATCTGACTTGGCGGCGATGAAAGGTCAGGTTGCTGGGGATTTAAATATTGTTGCGGTGAATACAGCCCAATATGTGGTGCCTTATTTATTAAAGCCGTTTTGCAGCTTGCATCCGGCACTGAATGTGAATGTTCGAGTAGTGAATCGTGCGGAAGCGATAAAGCGTTTAAATGAAAATTTAGACCATTTAGTGATTATGGGGATTGTGCCAGAAGAAAAACCACTAGCCTCTTTGCCATTTTTAGATAATGAACTGTTCGCTGTGGCAAGCCCTGACCACCCTATACATCAAGCAACAAATATCTCGGTACAGACCTTTTTAGATGCCGGTTTATTGAGTCGAGAATCGGGCTCAGGAAGTCGCTTAGCGTTAGATTTATTTGCTCAGCAAAATCGTTTATCTATTTCCCCAATTATGCAATTGGGATCTAACGATGCGGTTAAACATGGTGTACTTGCCGGTTTAGGGGTTGCGGTATTACCTAAGTTAGGTATGTTGCCCGAATTAACACTAGGCCAGTTGAAAATTATTGAGTTAGAGGACTTCCCTTTAAAGCGGTCGTGGTGTGTGGTTTACCCTAAAGGTAAGCATCCGACTCCGTCTATGCGCGCTTTCCTAGAATTTATTCAAGATAATCTAGATAACTTGGAGAGTTTTTTTCAGCCCAAATAAGTTACAGTCACCTATCCAAAGCCCTAGTATTAGGCTCTTTATACCCCATCAGGAAAAGTAACCATGTCTCTATTGTTCGAAGAAATTGATAGCCAAGCCTCTACTATCGGTCAAATTTCCCTTCGCAGAAGACGTATACCGGCATTTGGGGATAGAGATATTTATGAGGTTAAGCTAGGCGACGAGTTTTTAATGTCGAGTATGTTTGTCGAAGCTGAAGAGGCTTTATCTACTTTAGGTTTAGCCGCCGTGAAAGGGGATCAACTCAGTATTGTAGTAGGGGGGTTAGGCCTAGGATATACCGCGGTTGCGGCATTAAAAGACGAGCGTATCAGTGAGTTGTTTGTGGTTGATGCGGTAGAGACCGTTATTGATTGGCATAAAAATGAGCAAGTTCCGCTAGGAAAAATTCTCAATTCAGATACTCGTAATCATTATGTTTTAGCCAGTTTTTTCGACCTTGCGACCAATCCGGATAGCGGTTTTGATGTCGAAAATAAGGGTAAAAAGTTTGATGCGATACTTTTGGATATTGACCATTCTCCTAGCGAATTTTTAAATGTGGCGAATGCCAGCTTTTATAGTCAAGAAAATCTAGCGCTAATGGCAGAGCAGCTTAAACCAAATGGGGTATTTGCTATGTGGTCGCAAAATCTACCGGAAGCAAGTTTTGAGGCTTTATTGAATACTGTATTTACGCGTGTAAATTCCCACGTAGTGGCTTTTTTTAACCCGCTTCAGGGCGGAGAATCGACTAATTCTGTGTATGTTTGTGAGAAGTGAAGCTTAACCTAGGATATTTGAGAGCCAAGTGACAATAAATTCAGCATGGCGGCTATCCAAGAAATCCCTTAATATGGCCGCCTCAGTATTGTTCTTAGTACTATATTAGTACTAAATGGTGAATTAAAACGAACCAATTATGATCCTATAGGGTCGCAAGGGCTATATTGTAATATGGCATTTCACGACAATACCGAAATGCACTCACATTATACCGTCATTATCTGTAAAGGTTGTAGCTGTTAACATGCTAAAATATACCCTAAGTTTTGTCTTGCTGAGCTTGCTATCTGGTTGTGCTCTTATGAAGCAAGAGGAGTATACAAAAACAACTCTTGAGGCTATGAGCAAAAGCGAGCAAAACATGGCTCGGTGTATTGATCTATTGGATGCCACTGTCGACAAACAATCAGATTATATTGATGGCTTAGAAGTTAAAATTAGCATGCTAAGTAATGACATAGCCTTGCTAAAAAAGGGTCAATACCAGTTTCTGGCCGCCACCAATATCACCAGTTCGAAACCAGATCCTGATACATCTTCTAACCTTGTTGTCGCTGATTTAGAACCACAAGCGCGCAGTGGCATGGTGACCCTAGGATCATTAGAAAAAGTCTATATTGATATCGTAAAAAGCTACTTTATCGCTCGGGTAGATACCGGTGCGACCACATCTTCGATCAATGCCGTTGATTTGCAAGAGTTTGAACGTGACGGTAAAAAGTGGGTTAAATTTCATGTTTCGCAAGAACAAGCGGCAGCAGAAGATCGTAAATGGGTCGAAGCGCCTATTGTTCGCCGTGTGAAAATTCGTCAATCCAGTAGTAATGATTTAGAACGGCGTCCGGTCATTGAACTGTGGGTTAAAATTGGTAGTGTGCATGAAAAAACACAATTTACCTTATCTGATCGTACCCTGATGGATTACCCTATTTTATTAGGGCGTGAGTTTATTCAAGATGTGGCTTTGGTGGATGTTAGTCGAGATTTTATAGAGTCAAAAGCCCCTAAAAAACATAAAAAAAATAAGCTAAATAATGAAAACTAATTTAAAAGAGTTAAAACAGAAAATATGACGTCTAGAGTGCCATTTTATTTTCTAATCGCCATGCTTGTCATTATTGGGGTTAGCTTAAGCGTCATGCGTCATCAAGACTATGGTGTACCTTGGACCCCCAGCGAATCTAGGCAAGTTTGGGATATTGAAGCTCGGATAGAATTTATTGCTTCCGGTGGACCGGCCAAAGTATCCTTAGCTGTGCCTCTTACGCAAGCCGGTTTTACCCTAGTCGATGATAGTGCTTCTTCTTCTGGTTATGGCCTTTCGTACATTAATACCGCCACGGGTCGCCGTGCAGAATGGTCTATCCGACATGCTGAAGGTGCGCAAACGATTTATTATAAAACTCAGTTTCTCGTCGATTCGAATGCCGATGTTGCGATCACACCGCCGACTGAAAAAGACCTTGTTTTCCCAACCTTTGACGCACCACAACAGGCGGCTGTCAACGCTATCCTTGCGCAAGCAACCGAGCGTTCTGCCGATAATATTACCTTTACCCGTGAACTCATTAAGCAGGTTAACGATCTTGATAACCAAAACGCTTCTTTGTTATTGAATGACTTCAATAAAGTAGAAGTCATTTCTAAGTTACTCGCAACGTCTAGTATTTACAGCAAAACAGTGGGGGTAATTGAACTGGAAGACGGTCGCCGCCGTCAATCCATTATTCCTATGGTTGAGGTTTGGGATGGCAATGCGTGGCAGCTGTTTAACCCAGAGAGTATTGAGCAAAGAGTACAGAGTAATGTACTGATTTGGGATAAGTCTAATGTGTCATTACTCGATGTTATTGGTGGTGAGTACAGTAAGGTGTTTTACTCAATGATTGCCCAAGATATTGCACCCACCACAGCAATGAATAAAAAAGTACTGGCGGATAACTTATTAAACTTTTCCATCCATAGCTTGCCGCTTGAAGAACAATCCATGTTTAAGACCATTATGTTAATTCCTATTGGGGCCTTGATCGTTGTATTTTTAAGGGTATTAATTGGTTTGAAAACCTCGGGCACCTTTATGCCAGTACTGATTGCGGTAGCCTTTGTGCAAACTCAATTGCTGCCCGGTATTATTGGTTTCTTGCTAATTGTGGGGACTGGTCTGGTGATTCGCGGGTATTTATCTAAGCTCAACTTGCTGCTGGTTTCACGTATATCGGCGGTAATTATCTCGGTTATTTTAATTATTTCGGTATTCACTATTGTGTCTTTCAATATTGGTTTGACTCAAGGGTTAACCATTACTTTTTTCCCGATGATTATCTTGTCTTGGACCATTGAACGTATGTCGATTCTATGGGAAGAAGAGGGGGCAAAAGAAGTATTTATACAAGGTGGTGGCTCTTTGTTTACAGCCGTTCTTATCTATCTAGCCATGACCAATATTTATATTCAGCATGTGACTTTTAATTTTATTGGTACGCAGTTTTTGGTTTTAGCCTGTATTTTATTATTAGGAAATTATACTGGGTATCGATTACTCGAGCTGAAAAGATTCAAATCATTGGCGCATGATTAAATGATATCTTCTCTATTTTCTATGTTTGCATCACCGCAACAGCTGAAGGCGAAAGGCGTGATGGGTATGAATAAGCGCAACGGCGCTTATATTGGCTGTTATAACGACCGTTCGAAGTATCCTCTAGTAGACGATAAACTTAAAACTAAAATCATCGCACAAGAACATGGGGCCACTGTGCCCAAGTTGATAGGGGTAATCGCTCAGCAAGCCCAAGTAAAACACATTCATGAAATGGTCAAACAATGGCCTGGGTTCGTGATTAAGCCGGCCCGTGGTTCTGGTGGCAAAGGCATATTGGTGATCATCTCGCATAAAAACGGGGTATATTTTAAGCCTTCTGGCCAAGCTATTAACGAAGAAGATGTTGAACGTCATATCAGTAATGCAATTGCTGGCTTATTTTCTTTAGGTGGCAAAAACGATGTTGCCGTAGTGGAAAATCTAATTAAATTTGATGATGTCGCTTTCGATGGTTACAGCTATGAAGGCGTGCCAGATATTCGCGTCATTGTATTCAAGGGCTATCCTGTGATGGCTATGATGCGGTGTTCTACTGCTGCATCCGATGGTAAAGCTAACTTGCATCAGGGTGCTGTGGGGGTTGGGCTTGATATCGCTACGGGCCGAGCTGTGCGCGCCGTTCAATTCGATCATCCAGTGACACATCATCCTGATACGGGTAAACAGCTTAATGGCTTAGTGGTGCCTAATTGGGAGAACCTACTGACATTGGCCTCTAGTGCTTGGGAGATGACGGGCTTAGGGTATATGGGGACCGATATGGTGCTAGATAAAGAAGAAGGCCCTATGGTATTGGAGCTGAACGCGCGTCCTGGATTAGCCATTCAAATAGCGAATGGCGCAGGCTTGTTACCTCGCTTAAAAACTATCGAACAGCTTGGCATACCAAGGGAATACCCCAAAGCCGCTGAGCGCGTCGCGTTTGCGGCTCAGCAGTTTGCGGCTAAACCTCAGTTCTAGTCGCTGCATTAGATTTATCCAAAAGTCGCTGTCATTATTTTATTTATGCTAGGCTTAAAGGACTGCTATTAGGGTAAGGTATGGATGTAATCAATGAATAGCCTTGTATGCGGCTTGTTAATGTTACTAGCACCCATCCTAGTTTCCGCTAATACCATCATGCCTGTTTCAGATGATGTGCACTATAGTATCAATAGGCAAGTTGAATATTTAACCGATGATTCTCTAGAGCTCACTCTAGAAGATGTACGTAGTGCCGAACAATGGCAGCCGATTACAACCAATTTTGTGAATTTAGGGTTCATGAAATCGGCCGCTTGGTTTCGCTTTCAACTGCAAGTCGTTAACAGTAATGACTATATCTTGCATCTATCTTATCCAATTCTGGATTATGTCGATCATTACAGTTTTATTGATGGTGAGCCTTATTTAGAGGTAAAAACCGGTGATGGGCGTAACTTTGATACTCGAGCCTTTGACCATGTAGACTTTGTCTTTCCGTATCGCCTTGAAGCGGGCCAAACATTAACCGTGTATCTGCGAGTTAAGACCCAAGGCTCCGTTGATGTGCCACTTACATTTTCTTCTAAAGATTTATTTCTCGATAGTAATACCGACGATGCCATGTTTCGTGGCTTTGTATTAGGCGTATTAATTCTTATGTTGTTTTATAATGCCTTCATTTATTTCAATCTTAAAGATCGACTCTATGGTTTTTATGTTTTAAACATATTTACCAATACCGTAAATTCGAATGTTTATGATGGAGGAGCATTTAAGTATTTATGGCCTAATATGCCTAGTTTGAATGATTATGTTTTTCCGGTCTCTAATGGTTTAGTACAAGTTACCGGCATTATCTTTATGATGGCGTTACTGGAAGTTTTAGAGAAAACGAGTTGGTATAAAAATTATTTTCTTGGTTTATTGGCTATTGTCTCAACCTA
>CAXIBC010000070.1:0-14053 GCA_964022115.1 uncultured Oleispira sp.
ACACTTTCTTTACCCACTTCAGTATCGTAGCGCCCCCACTGGGCAGATAAATTATCCCCTGAGTTACATAAGGCCAAATTTTGGATGCTCAGCCCTTTTTT
This sequence comes from uncultured Oleispira sp., assembly GCA_964022115.1. Taxonomy (GTDB): domain Bacteria; phylum Pseudomonadota; class Gammaproteobacteria; order Pseudomonadales; family Oceanobacteraceae; genus Oleispira. Next base: position 102 of record CAXIBC010000070.1, read on the forward strand.
TCTGGCCAGTCGCAATAGGCCGTTCAAAGGATAACAACCACAAGCTTGCTGATCTTTTAAGTCGCTATCTAGATGTAAAATCTTTTTATTAGTAAGCGCATCCAAATGCTGGGCACTCGCGTAATCATGAAAGTGGCTCATATCCGAGCTAATCACAATCAAACTTTCTTTATCCTGCCAAAATACTTCCAGCAGTTTGGCGACTTGCTCGGGCTCGGTTTGACCAATCAAGATGGGTAAGATTTTAAAATCCTTTAATATGCACTGCAAAAAAGGCAGTTGTACTTCTAGGCTATGTTCAAAATAATGCGGCTGATTATCTCGGGTTAAAGCAACCGACTGATCTAATTTCTCTATCCCCTCACGGTCAAATTCCACCTTACCAAGGGGTGTTTCAAAACCTTGCCACTCCCTATCATCTACGAGATCGATGCCTCTTAACAAAACCCGATGGCTAGGCCCTAATAAGATCACCCGAGAAATAGAATTCGCCCAAGGTTTTAATGCTTGATACGCCGCAGCGGCCACCGCGCCAGAATAGATATAACCCGCATGGGGCACAACCAATACTTTTGGCTGCTCGGCTAGATCTATCGAGGTATTATTAGAGATAAGTTCGCTTCCGGACGAAAGCATTTGTTGCACCATATTTCGCAGCACTACCGGATTGTCAGGATAATAATTTCCGGCGACTGCGGGCATTCGATAAGTCATATTCCACCTACTGCAAAAGGAAGGAAAACACTTCTTGAGTATAAAGATTAGCGCCCTTGTTCGATAGCCATGTGCAAGATAGGCATGCTGTACTTGCTTAAGCTAATTGCTGCAGTTTCTGTTTTATCTCTCGGTAGCGTAGTGTTTCACAGCAACCAAAACCGGCTAGCTGCCGCACTTTATTACGCGCAAATACGGGCACACTCATGCCCGCTAAAAACCGACATTGAATATCCAGAGATACTAATACCTTGCCTTCAAGCTGATGTTTTAAAGCCGTGATACTGTGTTTTAAATACTCATCCTCTGGCCAAACAGCTAGCTCACTGTATTGCAGCTTAGCAACTTGTCCACGGCAAACAGAGCAATGGCCACAGTTTTGCGGCGCTTGCTGATCATCAAAGTAGCGCGCCAAGTTATAACTTAAGCAAGTATCTAATTCAAAAAATCGCACCAAAGAGGCAATGCGTTTAATTTCTTTATCTTCTTTTTCAACAAAATACTGGTGCAGTGTTTTTGCCAGTTCAGCCTCGTGCAAAGCATCTTGATTCACTTGAAAGACCTCTGTCATTTTTTTGCTTTCAAGTTCTATCATCTGCTTTTCGGCCAAATACTCTAACGCACTGATGATACGACTGCGATCATACTGATGATGGTTATATAAGGTTTCAAAATCTGGAGCACCCCAGATTTTTTTAAACTGGCTAGTCGCAAATACAGTGTGTAGGAACTCTCTACGTTCCCCATTAAAAAGCCCTAATATGCTGTCTTTATCCTGCAAAAACTTATATCTAAATTCAGCAAAATACGCATACATAGGTTTTATAACCTTGAGCATTTCTAACTGCACTAATAAAGTTTTTAGTGGCAGCTGACGCACATTACTGGCATTGGATAATGCAACAATCTGCAATTCCCATTGGGTTACACTGTGTTCGTGGACGGACGCTTTACTTTCAGCGCGAATATTTTCAATCACATACTCAATGGCCGATAACTCAGGGGTATCACCATAAACAAAATTTTCAACGGTATTAAGGCCATCCAGGTTGGCTAAGGTCGTGCAATTCGAAGCGCCCCCATCGCGCCCCGCTCGGCCAATCTCTTGGCTGTAATTCTCAATCGACTTAGGCAGATCATAATGTATAACAAAGCGAATATCGGATTTATCAATGCCCATACCAAAGGCAATGGTCGCCACCACCACTTGCACTGTCCCTTGCATAAAATCGTATTGGATTTGCTGTCGCTTATCGGCATCAAACCCTGCGTGATAGGCACGGGCATTCACCCCCATGCTGTTTAAATAGTCCGCTACTTGCTCGGCGCTATGCTGCAAGGTGACATATACAATTCCTGCGGCTTGGGGGCCAAATACTTGCTGCTGTTGCTGAAAAACCTGAAACAGTTTTTGGTTTTTATGTTTATTATCGACCGGTTCTATCGCTAGATCTAAATTAGCGCGATAAAAACCCGTTTGAGTAATGTGTTCATCTTTAATGGCAAACCTAGCTGCCATATCGCGCTTCACTTTTTGGGTCGCTGTTGCCGTTAATAATAAAACTAAGGGGATATTTAACTCTTGGCAATAAACCGGGATTTTCAAATAGTCTGGGCGAAAATTATGCCCCCATTCAGAAATACAGTGAGCTTCATCAACCACTAACATAGAGATAGGCACAGCATTAATGAACTGGCGGAAGCGTTCATTTTTAAAACGCTCAACCGATACCATCAATATTTTAGTTTTACCCGAGCGTACATCGGCCATCACTTGCCGGCTTTGCTCACTCGATAAGGTCGAGTCAATACTTGCCGCGGCAATCCCTTTGCTGGCCAAAAACTCTAACTGATCTTTCATTAAGGCCAATAAGGGGGAAACCACTAAGGTCACATTAGGAAGGTGCAAGGCGGTCAGTTGATAGCATAATGATTTACCCGATCCTGTAGGAAAAATGGCTAACGATGATTGCCCAGCCAATAACTGAGTAATCGTTTGTTCTTGCCCACCACGAAAGTGATCAAAGCCAAACGTATGCTGCAACGAGGTCGATAAATTCATTAATCCGCCATTATAAAATTCAATCCAGCTAATTTAACCTTAACTTGGCGTTTCGCCTAATTTCATTATGTTCTTCTGCCATGACTCAAGACATCTAATGCCCCATCTAATGCCTCATCTAATGCCTCATTTAATGTTCGTAAGCCAAAGTTATGACTTTCATAAAGAACATCATAAAAGTGTCCCAAAGCCGTTTGAAGCCGTAAAATTTCACTGCTAGTATGCGGGCCTCAATCCATAAGGATATATTTAAAATGAAAATGACTTCATTATTGTTAACCGCGGTTATTGCCTTAACGTTGGCCGGCTGTAGCTCTTCTATGATTAAGCGCAATGCTGATCAAGAGTTTCCGTTAGCCGTCAATGCCAGCGCCCCTGCGTTTATCTTCCCCATTAGCCTACACGGTGTGCCTGGAGATACGACTGAAATAGGTTTAGCCATTGCGGGTGCTGCAGTTTCTGAATACGGCGCGGCGGTCATCTCTGGCCAGCAGCTTAGCAGTATTGTCGGCAACCTATCTTGGACATTAGGCGAAAACATGCGCCGTCAAATAAGCCTCAACAAGATGGCAATGACCGGCTCCGCTGAGAAGCATGCAAAAGAACTTGATGAAAAAATGAAAACCCTAACCGCTAAGTTAAAAGACCTTGGGGCCATCGATGACCAAAACTACAATTTCCAATACGTGATCGTCTTACACGTTGATTCAGCCTCTGGCATACAGATTCCTTTTATCAAGAAAGTAACCGCTTTTGGCGGCGTAATGGACATGGAAACCCGTAAAATCGTTTCTTACATTGAAAAAGATATCACCCTAGCGGAAGGAGCTGTGCTAGGCCAAATGCCGGTTGAAATGAACAAGATCATCGCAGAGCTATTAAATGCGCCAGAAGATGACGCTTAATGCATCCTTAGCTAGGCTGCTTTACCCTTTTTAGTATCGGCTTTGGCATGGTATCTAGCGCCTATTTAGGCTAAAATTCGCGCCAATATTAGATCTAAGCGTGATGAGACAACCATGTCAGATAACTCCAATACCATCGCCAGCGACGCACTCGCGGCCAGCCCCCATGACTCTAGCGGTAAAGTCGGTTTTGTAAGCCTAGGCTGCCCTAAAAACTCGGTGGATAGCGAACGTATTTTGACCCAGTTAAAAATTGATGGTTACGATATCACCAATACCTACGAAGATGCCGACGTGGTGGTGGTGAATACCTGTGGTTTTATCGACGCCGCTAAGCAAGAATCGTTAGATGCTATTAACGAAGCCATGACCTCTAACGGTAAGGTCATTGTGACCGGCTGTATGGGTAAAGGGGCTGACGCTGAGCTGATTAAGAAAGAAAATCCTGGGGTCCTATCGATCTCGGGCGCGCACGCTTATGAAGAAGTAATGACCGCCGTGCACGAGTGGGTACCACCCAATCCTGATTTCGACCCCTTCACCGATTTGATTCCGGCTCAGGGCGTTAAACTGACTCCTCGTCATTATTCCTATTTGAAAATCTCCGAAGGCTGTAACCACAAGTGTACCTTCTGCATCATTCCCGACATGCGAGGCAAGCACGTTAGCCGCCCTATTGGTGATGTATTAGAAGAAGCTAAGCGCTTAGTGGATGCGGGCACCAAAGAATTATTGGTTATTTCCCAAGATACCAGCGCCTATGGTGTTGATATGAAGTTCCGCACCGGCTTCTGGAATGGCAAACCGGTGAAAACCAACTTACTGTCCTTGTGCCAAGAACTCGGTAAACTAGGTGTTTGGGTACGCTTGCATTACGTCTATCCTTACCCACACGTTGATGACATTATTCCAATGATGGCCGAAAATCATATTCTGCCGTATTTGGATATCCCGTTTCAGCACGCCAGCCCAGCGGTATTGAAATTAATGAAGCGCCCTGCGCACGCGGAAAATACCTTAGCGCGCATTAAAAAATGGCGTGAAATTGCCCCCAACATCGTCTTGCGCTCAACCTTCGTTGTCGGCTTCCCGGGTGAAACCGAAGAAGACTTCCAGATTCTATTAGATTGGTTAGACGAAGCTGAATTAGACCGCGTAGGGTGTTTTAAATACAGCCCAGTTGAAGGTGCCCGTGCCAACGCCTTGCCAGATCATGTGCCTGAAGAGATTCAGCAAGAGCGCTGGGAACGTTTTATGGCCAAAGCCCAAGAAATCAGCACCCGCAAACTGGCCCGTCGTATTGGCCAAACCATGACGGTATTGATTGATGATGTCGATGAAGAAGGCGCGGTTGGCCGTACCGTTGCCGATGCGCCAAACATTGATGGCATGGTGTATTTAAACGAATACTTCGATTGTGCGCCGGGGGATTTTGTTGAAGTGAAAATCACTCACTCCGACGAATACGATCTTTGGGCTGAAGTTATTTAGCGCAATTTTCGCTTACACTGCCAAGCCTTGCTAAGCTTTTAGTATGGGTTGGGAGTGTAGTATATGAAAAAAGCGATATTTTATTTACTGCTATTATCATTCAGTGCCATCAGTTTAAGTGGTTGGTTTCTATACCAATGGGTTCGTGATGAACTCGGTCTAGATAATGGCTACGTCGCCGTTGCCGGTATCCCACCCGGCAATAAACTCATCAACCACGTGCCCTATTCTGGCCCCCATCCTAAAGACAGCCAGCGCCCACAAGAAACCTTTGAATTTCCTATAGAGTACGGCGCTACGGGCCCTATCGATCCATTATTTGCCGGCAAAAACCAGTACCCTTTTGTCTGTGAAACAGAACGCTCGCAACTTGGGCAACCACTCATTGATAATACTTCCGGCTGGGGAGTACCTGTCTACGCCGAAACTCAAAGCGGCAAACGCTCTGAATTTATCATTGGTTATAGCAAAGATTGCTCCCTACCTAGCCGTATTTTTTATTCTTATAATACCAAACCAGGCCATAGCAAGTTCTATCAAGTGCCCGATAGCACCGAATCCTTACCCGCTAACGCCGAGCTGATTATTCGTTTAGAAACCGGCACTATCAATCGTTATATGTACGCCATACTGATGCCTTCTAGCCGCAAAGACGAATTATTAAAACCCGACTTATCAAAATGGAACGGCAAGCTGATTTATTATTTCCGCGGCGGCATTGGTATCGGGTTTCAGCAAGGCATTATGCGCATGCATCATCTATCAAAAGACATGCGCCAATACCTAGAAAAAGGTTACGCCGTGGCCTTTTCTACCGCAACCGAAACCGCTAATGGTTATAATATCTGGCTGCAAGAAGATACCGCTCTGCGGCTAAAAAGAAATTTTATCGCCCGCTATGGCAAGCCAACCTTTACCCTAGGTTATGGTGGCTCTGGGGGTGGCATACAGCAATATCTGTTACAGCAAAATAACCCAGAAGGCATCATAGATGGTGGGGTCGCGATCGTAGCTTACCCCGACATGCTCAGCCAAATAAATTACACCCTAGATTGTGAACTGACAGAATATTATTTTGAACACCTCTCAGAGCACATAGATTTTTGGCAAGACGTCGAAAGACGCCCTTGGGTGCAAGGGTTAGCGGCTAATGGTAAAGAGACTCGCCGCTTGCAATGGCTCGATAATATCGCCCAACTGCTGCGCTTTGAATGGCCACGTAATTACCAAGGAGCCAATGAATGTAACTCGCGCTGGCGCGGGTCATTACAATACGTTAATAACCCAGTTTTTAACCCGCATTTTACCCGTTATAGTAAAAATATAAGGCGCCGGGTTTATTGGACCCATTGGCAAGATAATCGGGAGTTCTTTGGTACCGACCAAAACGGTCGCGCCCCTATCCCTTGGTCTAACGAGGGGGTGCAATATGGGCTCAAGGCGTTAAAAAATAAAGACCTGACCCCAGAGCAATTCATCGATATTAATCGCAAAATTGGTGGCTGGTTACCCCAAGATGAAATGACGCAAGAGCGTTATTGGCATGCTAGTGGAGATAGCGTATTAAGACGCTTCACCAACTACAGTGAACACAATATGAGCCATCGTGGTTTACCAATGGACCCAGCCCCTAGATCTAATGGCAGCCTTAAAGCGGCAAAAGCCGCGTATTTATCCGGAAATATATTTCTGGGTGAGCTAAACAGACCCATTATCGATATTCGCCCCTACCAAGATCAAGTATTGGATATTCATCACTCTTGGGCAGCACTTTCAAGCCGCCAGCGGATTCTAGAGCGCATGGGGAACCATGATTTACAGCTCATTTGGCAAAATGAATTACCCAATAAAGATTTCAGTAAAGCTGTGTATATGATGGACGAATGGTTAACCCGGGCGGACGCTAATGGGGGGGATTATGTGAGCGCCAAACCCGACCATGGAGTAGACCGCTGTGTTGATAAAAAAGGCCACATCATTCATCAAGGGGATGGGGTATGGGATGGAGCTTGGAATGGTAAAGCAGACGGTGAATGCACAAAAATCATGCCTTTTTTTGAAGGCAGTCGCAATGTTGCTGGAGAAGACATCTCGGGTGATATCTTCTTTTGCCAGCGAATCCCAGTCCAACAAGCCATAGAGCGAGGTTTCTATGGGGATTATGATATGACCCTGTATGAAAAAGAGTTAAGCCACATCTTCCCTAAGGGTGTATGTGATTATGGCCAAGCAGACCGTGCTCGGCCCAAGAATCTTTAGCCATCATTAGCATCGAGTAATAATACAACCTTACCTATAGTCTTACCCGAGCGTAAGCAATCAATGGCTTCATGCGCCTGTTCAAAGCGAAATTCATGACCCACATGAGGTGGCGAAATATCCACCGCCATCATGTCTTTTAATAATACCTTCATCAATTCAACCTGATCCCATAACCAGATTAAATTAAACGCCATAACAGATCGATTATCACTAATCATCGCCATCACATCGTATTTTGGCCGCCGTAAATAGTGCCAAGCAGCGGTTAAATAATTGGGGCGATTCTTTCCTGGGGTAAATTCTGCAGCGCCAAAAACAACCAAGCGCCCCATAGGTTTAAGCGCATTGAACGAGGCCCGCTGCACCTCTCCACCAATAGCATCTAATACCAGATCAAAACTGCGTTGTTGTTTTTTCAGCTGAGTCTTAAAAGAATCTTCTCTTTGCCAAGCTTCAAAACCCAGGTCATTTAAGAAAGCGACTTTTTCAAGGCTACTCACAGTCCCAATAGGATGGCCTCCCAATGCGCGCACTAGCTTCATGGCTTGTAAACCAACACCCCCCGCGGCGCTTTGAACCAATACATGGTGCCCAGCTTTCATCGCGCCTAAATCATTCAACGCATACCAAGCCGTCAGGGTTTGGGTTAAATACGCTGCCCCTTGGGCAAAGCTCCAATCATCAGGTAAAGGAATGAGATAATCGGCTTTACTGTGAACTACCGAGCTATAACCCCCAAAACGGGTCACCGCCATAATACGATCACCTATACGAAAACCCTGGCAACGTTTGCCAACCTGAGTAACGACCCCAGCGTATTCAAGACCGGGGATAAAGCTTCCTTTGGGCGTCGCGGAATATAATCCGGTTAAGGCAAAAATATCAGCAAAGTTAAGACCAACAGCCTTAACATCAACCTGCACTTCGTCGTCGGCTAATGGCCCTAAGGCTTCTTCGACTAAGGTTAAGCGTGAGATTGCCCCGGCTTTTTCAGTGCGCCAGACTCTACGCTGGGTCATCAATACGCCTCACTAGGGTAAATAGATTCCGCGTAAAGCTGTAATTCTTGCAATACAAATAACTTATTCTCGTCATCTTGATATTGCACAGAGGCTTGTTGTAAGGCTTGCGCAAACTGCTCAAAATTAAGTCCAGGGCCACTGCCCATCAAGCTATTAAAACAATGTTGCGCCCAGCGTTCATGCTCGTCTTCTTGTAATACTTCAGGGTAATTACGGGCCTTAAAGCGAAAGAACATCTCTTCCCCTCTAGGATCTTGAAACGTGGCCTGAAAACCAGCTAATGCCTGAGGCGCGGTAGCATGTATTTGTGCCATCATTTTTTTGTCGGCAGCGCCCCAAAAACCACCACTGTATAACTGAGTATCAACATCGGTTTTTGGCTCAAAATCACGTTGATTATAAACCCCATGTAAATTTTTCAAAATCGAGCTATCGTCAGCTAATAACTGCTTCAAGGTGGCAAGATGACTGCGCAATAACTCTCCGGATACCTGCCAACGCTGAGCTTGCTCTGGGGTCAGGGTCGACGCTGGGGCTAATACTGGGCTTTTATTGATATGCACTTCTTTTAAGCCTAAGCGCTCAATCCCCTCAGGCAGATCGACTTGCTTAGAAAACAAACGCTGCTGCATTTGCTCAATGGTTAAACCCGCTAAAGTGCTTGGGTCGGTGGCTAGGTCAAAGGCAATAAAGGAATTCTTGTTGGTTGGATGCCAGCAAATAGGCACTATGATGGCCATGCAGCCACGCTCTACCCCGTACATGCCGGAAATATGCACTAGGGGTTTATGATTATCCACATCCACTAACGCAGCCAACTTATGCTTGACTCTATGCTCGAAAAGATAACGGTATAACTTAGGCTGCTTGTCTAATAATAAGCGCGCGATGGCTATGGTCGCTCTTACGTCGACTACCGCATCGTGGGCTTGGCCCAAATCAATGCCATTGGCCGCGGTTAAATCCTCTAAGCGAAAACTGACCTTACCTTGTTCGTTTTTGGGCCAATTAATGCCTTCTGGGCGCAAGGCATAAGCGCAGCGCATCACATCCAGAATATCCCAGCGCGAATTGCCGTTTTGCCACTCACGACCATAAGGATCATAAAAATTACGATAGAGGGTATAGCGCGTGATTTCATCATCAAAGCGAATGCTATTATAGCCTGCGGTGCAGGTCTCAGGCACAGAAAATATACGGTTGATTTGATCGATGAATTCATTTTCTGGAATCCCCTCCTGCAAGCATTGCTGCGGAGTAATTCCGGTAATCATACAGGCTTGAGGATGGGGTAAATAATCGGCACTAGGGCGACAAAACAACTGTACGGGTTGGTCGATTTCGTTGAGATTCTCATCGGTGCGAATGCACGCAAATTGAGCGGGCCGATCGAATGAAGGATCGGCACCAAAGGTTTCGTAATCGTACCAAATGATAGACTGGCTCATTGCACCTGCTTATTATTAAAAGTTCAGGTCATTATTCTAGCAGAGCCAAGCCATCACGGGGAACGTTTAAAGCTCTGATACCTTTTCTGCTGTGCTATGAGGTATTTGTTCAGACATCATAGGCAGCTGCATGGTTTTGCCGGTAGTGAAGAAACCATGTGCATCACGGGCGGTCTGCACCGGTAATTCTTCCATCGGCATATGCCCTACACCTTCATACACAATGGTTTGTGAATTAGGCAAGGCTTGGTGGAATTGCTGCATAATTTCGAGTGGCACCCACTCATCTTGATCACCCCACATCAATAAAGTAGGCGCAGTAACCTCTTTCACCCTATCCCCTAAATGAGGATTTTGGCTTTGCTCTTTCATGGTACGGAAGACATTGACCAAGGCTTCTCGATTACCTTTGCGCATGGTCAGATCAAAATAGCGCTGCTGTAACTCGTCGGTGACTTTATCGCTATCCCCAAATGCGGCGTTGACATTCATATCGATAAAAAACTTCGGCATAGCCAATCCAGCCATCTCACCAATAACCGGTAACGCCGTAAAGTTCATAATAAATGGCATATCTTGGGGAAAGCCTGCCGCGTCTAATAATACCATTTTCTTCACCCGATCCGGGCGGTGTAAGGCATAGTTCCAAGCGATATAACCGCCTAATGAATTACCCGCGATGTAGATATCATCAATGCTTAATTTATTCAGGAATTTTTCTAGCTTGTTAATCATATACGCTATTTCATAGCGCTCAATACTTGGGTCTAACCCGGTAAGACCATGGCCAGGTAAATCAATGCGCAAGATACGATAGTGAGGGGCTAGGCGCTTTACCCAGTCATCCCAAGTATGCAAAGAAGAAGCAACACCGTGCAATAAAACTAACGTAGGGCCGGTACCTTCATCGCGATAATGAATAACCAGATCATCAACCGCCATAAATTTAGAGGTATTATCGGTATACTTTTCAGTCAGCTGGGCTAAAGGTTGAGGTGAGACACCCATAGAGGCACAACCGTGCAAGACGATTAAAGCTGGAATTAAGAGAAATTTAAGCCACTTCATTGATCAATATCCTTGTTATAATTATTTCGTTTTAGGATGACGAGCTATAGAATGAAGCGACTTTACCACAGCAAAAGCTCTAACCCAATTCAATGACAGTTAATTTAGCTGTAGAATAGCCCTTTTTTACATTTGAGCACCTTTGAACATTAGTTTCAGGACGAATTACATGGCGTTATTAGACAAATTTTTAAAACCTTCTTTATTCAAGCCAAAATGGCAGCATAAAGATGCTGCGGTGCGCAAACAAGCATTAGCAAAACTGGACGACGAACGAACCCTAGTCCAAGTTGCTCAACACGATAGCGATAAAGACGTACGCTTATTAGCACTGAGTAAAATCCAATCAAAACAATACCTAGCCGAATTTTTGGTCAGTGAACACCCTGACCTACGCCAGCAAGCACAACAGCAACATTTAAAGCAGTTATTGCCTAATCAAAGTATTGATGATCTTAATGCCATCAATAGCGATAACGACCTTGTCAGCATCGCCTCTTATACGCAAGACGAAACTCTGCGTTTAGCCGCTATTAATAACATCAGCGATGAGTCTGTGCGTTTAGACATAGCCTGTAATAATCCAGTAGCGAAAGTTCGTCTTGCGGCGGCCCAAGGCATTCGCAATAGCACAAGCTTGACCCGCCTAATGCAGATAGCCCAAGGGAAAGATAAAGCCCTTTATCGTTTCTGCAAAGACCAGCTCGCAGCAGCCAAAGCCATAGAAGATGCGGCTAAAGCCTTACAAGATAAAACCAATGCCTGCATTGAAAACGCCGAGCAACTTGCCAAAAGCGCCTATTCTCCAGAGTACAATGGGCGCTTACAGCTATTAAAACAAAACTGGTCTGCTTTAAGCGAACCATCAGCTGCCCAATCCCCAGAGCAAATTCAGCGCTTTCAAATAGCGCTTGCACAAGCAGAAGCGACCCTGAGCCAGTATCAAGCTGAAGAAAAAGCCGCTGCCGAGCAGCTGGCGACCCTAGCGAATGCTAAAAAAACCTTTGTCGAGGTTTTAGACCAGCTCGCCGCGCTTGAATTCAATGCCGATATCGCCGATCAACTCACAGAACTGCAGCAAACTTGGCAACAAGCAAAAGCCATTATTAAGCCTGAAGCGGCGCAAGAAAAAAGCTTTACTCACACCTTGCAAACTTGGCTGAGCTTAGAACATACCCGCAACCAGCTGATTGCACAGCAAGCTCATATCAATGAGCTGATCGCTCAAAGTCAGCAGCTAGAAAAAAGCAGTTTAAGCAAGAGCCAAAATTTACAAAAAGAATTAACCAGCGTGATCAAGCAGCTGCCTTGGCAACCTAGCCTAGTGCAAGCCGAGCTAGCAACCCCTGAGTTGTTATTGGCCCTAGAACAAGCTTTACAAAGCGTGATTAAGCACAACCAAAACTTAACCGCCCATGAAGCCGATAGCAGCAAGCAGCTCGCTCAGTTAATGTCAGAGTTAGAAACTCATATTAACGAGGGGCATTTAAAGCAAGCCAATAAAAGCCACCAGCAAGCAGTGCAAGCGCTGAAAAAAATCAGCCAGCAAGAAGCGCAGAAGTTCCAGCGTCAGTTCCAAATGTTAACCGCACAATTGAGCGAAATTCGTGATTGGCAAGGTTACGCCGCTATACCCAAGAAAGAAGCGCTCTGCGCAACCATGGAAGCCTTAATCGATAGTGATATTGACCCGGCTATTTTGGCCGAGAAAATTCGCGATTTACAAGAAGAATGGAAAGCCATTGGCCCTATCGCTGGCAAAGACGATAAGATTTTGTGGAATCGTTTCCGCACCGCGGCCGATGCCGCTTATGAACCTTGCAAAGCTTATTACGCCGACATGGCCGTTCAGCGTCAGCAAAACCTAGAAAATCGCCAAGCGTTAATCGCTCAGCTTATTGATTATGAAGCGAATATGGATTGGGATAGTGCCGATTGGGGTATCGTCCAAAAGACCCTAGATGCGGCCCGAGCAACCTTCCGCAGCTTCTCACCGGTAGAAAGAAGTGAACATAAAAACAGCCAAGCCAGTTTGCAACTGATCTCGGACAAGATTTATGCTCACATTAAGGCCGAATATCAGCGTAATATTGAGTCAAAAGAAGCATTAATCGCGCAAGCGATTGCCTTGCAAGAAGTGGATGATTTAACCCAAGCCATCGAGCGCAGCAAAGAGTTACAAGCTCAGTGGAAAACCGTGGGCATAACGCCAAATAAAGCCGATCAAAAATTGTGGCAAGAATTCCGTAGCGCTTGTAATCAGGTGTTTTCCCGTCGTGACGAACAGCGCCAGCAAAACAAGGCGCAACTCGAAAGCAATATCGAACTTGCCCAAACCCTAGTTGAAAAAGCAGAAACGACCGTAGCGGCGGCGACGGATGCCTTCAAAGCCGAGCATAAAGAAGCACTGCAGCAATACCAAGCCCAGTTCGCTACCCTTAACTTACCTAAAGCTATTTATGCCAAACTACGTCAGCGTTTAGCCGATGCCCAGCAAGGACTAGAAGAGACTCTAGTGCAAGCTAAGGTAGCGAAGAAACAACAAGCTTGGTTTACCTTAGCCGATAAATTAATGGCCATTAGCCTGCACCCGCAAGACAGTGAAAAAGCCATCTCGCTGTATCAGCCGCAAGAAGATGAATATACCTTACCCCAAGGCATAGATAAGTCATTATTGGATAACAAGTGGCAGGCTATCACCTGCGACGGTCAAGTCGAGTTAAGTTCAGCGGACGCTTTACGTGATGCCTGCATTGGCTTAGAAATTTTGGCCGAACTTGATTCTCCTAGTGAAGATCAAGCCGCCCGAATGGCTTATCAGGTTCAGCGCTTAGCCCAAGGGTTAGGGCAAGCGGGCAGTTTACAAGAGCAAGTCATGGCATCAATAACACAATGGTTAAGCCTAAACGCCAATCACGCTTGGCAGCAGCGCTATAACCAAGCGCTACTAGCGCTGGCAAAAAAATAGCCGAGTAAAATA
>CAXIBC010000071.1:0-14012 GCA_964022115.1 uncultured Oleispira sp.
TTCCTTAAGCAAACCTTTAGGGCGCTACGTCGCTGAGCGTGAAGTACATCAAGCTCTGACCGATTTAAATCTACCTTCTTACGAAGATAGACCCTATGCCTTGCGCCGTTTGCGCACTCGCTTAGAAGCCAATTTATCTGGTTTGATGGGCCCTACGGTTGCCCACGACATTATTAATCGCAACTTACCTTTTCAAGCTAATGCGGAGTTGAGCGAAGATATTTATCAAATTGAGCAGCGTATTGAAGGCTTTCATGACCGTTTAAGTGGGCTCGCTGGTGAACTCGATAACTTGCGTCGCTATCATAGGCAAACCTTAGAGCGTCTGCCAATTGGGGTATGCTCGCTATCCGATGACGGTGAAGTATTGATGTGGAATACCGCAATGGAAGAGTTAACCGCCATAGCCCCCGGGGACGTCACTGGCTCTCGCTTAACCGCCGCGGCTGAGCCTTGGGGTAGCATGCTCAATGAGTTTTTATTGGATAATGCGATTCACCAGCATAAAAAACGCATTGAGCAGCAAGGTCGCCCACACTGGTACAATTTACATAAATCGATCATTAAAGCCTCTGGAGGGCAGCCAGGTGGTATAGTTATCTTGGTAGAAGATCAAACCGAAACTCAGATGTTAGAAGAAGAATTAATGCACAGTGAACGCTTGGCCTCCATTGGCCGTCTCGCCGCTGGAGTTGCGCATGAAATTGGCAATCCCATTACCGGGATTGATTGCTTGGCGCAAAGCATGCGCTATGAAACCGATAATAAAGAAATCTTGGAAATGGCGGCACAAATTCAAGAACAGACACGACGGGTTACCCGTATCGTACAGTCGCTGATGAATTTTTCTCACTCAGGCCACCAAACAACTGAGCATTTACCGGTTAATATCAGTACCTGTATCGATGAAGCCATCCAGTTATTACGTTTGAGCAGCGAGGGGCGTAATATTGAATATATCAATCAATGTGATGCTAATTGGCAAGTCGTTGGCGACTCGCAACGCTTAGTACAAGTCTTTATCAATTTATTAGGCAATGCACGTGATGCCAGTCCTGACTTTAGTAATATTCAAATATTTGGCCATGTTGATCCTTACCAAGCGACAATTCATGTGGTTGATCAAGGCAGCGGTATCCCTGAAGATAAACTCGATCATATTTTTGACCCGTTTTTTACCACCAAAGAAGTAGGCAAAGGCACCGGACTTGGCCTCGCTTTGGTATACAGTATTATTGAAGAACACTATGGCCACATCAGCATCGAAAGCCCTGTGCCTAGTCATATTATAGATTCACAGGACAGTAGCTCACCGGCCCGTGAGAATATTGGTACCTGTGTCACCCTGCGCTTACCCAAAGTACAAGACACATTGCTTGAGGATAAATCCGAATGAGCCGTATTTTAGTCGTTGAAGACGAAAAGATTATTCGCCAGGCGGTAAAACGCTTATTAGAGCGCCAAGGCCATGAAATTTTTGAAGCGGATTCTCTTCATGTCGCAAAAGAGCTGACCTTCACGGATTACGACATGATCATCAGTGATTTGCGCCTTCCAGGTGGCAATGGTACTGAACTGATTGAGTTAGCCGGTGAAGTCCCTGTGCTCATTATGACCAGTTATGCCAGTTTAAAGTCTGCCGTCGATGCGATGAAGTTAGGCGCAGTAGACTACATTGCAAAACCCTTTGACCACGAAGAAATGTCATTAACCGTTGAGCGCATTCTTAAACAACGCAACCTCAGTCGCAGTAAAGAAGTGCTGCAACATGAAGTTGAAAAAGAATACCCAGTGACCGGCATTATTGGCAGTTGCCAACCGATGCAAAAACTTTTCACCAAGATCAGCAAGGTTGCCCCCACCGATGCAACCGTATTAATTCAAGGGGAATCTGGTACCGGTAAAGAACTGGTTGCACGCGCCCTTCATACCCAAAGTCGTCGCAAAGATGCCCCCATGATTTCGGTAAACTGTGCAGCCATCCCTGAAACCCTGATTGAATCCGAATTATTTGGTCACGAAAAAGGCGCCTTTACTGGCGCCGCGACCTTGCGCTTAGGTTTGGTAGAAGCGGCGGATGGTGGCACATTATTTTTAGACGAGATTGGCGAACTGCCACTGGAAGCTCAAGCACGCTTATTAAGGGTTTTACAAGAGGGTGAGATTCGCCGCGTCGGCTCAGTACAAAGCCGAAAAGTTGATGTTCGCCTCATTGCCGCGACCCATAGAAACTTAAAAGAATTATCCGCTAAAGCGGAGTTCCGCGAAGATCTCTATTACCGCCTCAATGTGTTAGAGCTGCATCTACCACCATTAAGAGAGCGTGGCCAAGATGTCATTGAACTCGCTGAGTTCATGTTGCAGCGCAGCTGCGAAAAAATGAACCGTGGTGAAATGCAATTAACCGAGATCTCACGACAGGCAATTTCACAATATCAATGGCCTGGTAATGTACGAGAGTTAGAAAATGCCATAGAGCGCGCCGTTATTCTTGCCGATGGTGATGAGATTACCCCAGAGAATATGGCTATTGATGTCTCTCCTGACCAGTTCGTGCCTCAAGCCTTAAAAGAAAACTTATTGGAACCCGAAGCGACAACTAGCATCGAATCCAATCAGGGGGACTTATCCCTAGATGATTATTTCATGCATTTTGTACTCGAAAACGAAGATGGTATGAATGAAACCGATCTAGCGCGTAAATTAGGAGTTTCTCGCAAGTGCTTGTGGGAGCGCCGTCAACGTTTAGGCATACCACGTAAAAAATCAACTAAGTCCAGTTAAGGCTAAGACTTAAGTTATATATTTATCAGTCATAAGACGCCACTCTGGTATCAAACCCCGCTATCCCCCCTCCTAAAAGGTAACAAATTTAACCGACAATTTGTTACCTCCTTTTTAAAGTATTTATTAACCTATTGATTTATAAGGCTTTTT
Organism: uncultured Oleispira sp.; assembly: GCA_964022115.1. Classification (GTDB taxonomy): domain Bacteria; phylum Pseudomonadota; class Gammaproteobacteria; order Pseudomonadales; family Oceanobacteraceae; genus Oleispira. The sequence goes on from CAXIBC010000071.1 coordinate 2,938, forward strand.
AAAAGTTGGCACGCTGCCTGCTATAGCTAAAGTATTAATAACAACAATGTTGCTCGGCTAATAAAAATAATAATCTAGAGCAACATATAAAGATCGGCAGCAATAAAAATAATAACGCTGATCAAGAGCTTAAAATAATAATAATACCCCGGGCTCATTAAGCATTAATTGCTTTACACTCCAAACTGAAGTGTAAAGCAATTGATCCTTTATTTAACCTCTAGCTTCACCCTCATTAAGAACATCTCCATACTCATACTAGATCCTTACAATACTGACTCTACTAGCACTAGCTAAATGCTTTCTTATACTTTCATTGAGAAAAGCCGGCCTTGAGCGCCAACTTTCAGTCCTTAACAAACATTCAACCATCAATTTCATAATTCGCTATTGTCTTATATCCTTTTGAGCCCAAAAGACGTCAATAAAACCACCTTAATTCTACACCCTGTCTTTAATGTCTTACCTAACTTGCTACCAATATAGTCAGCTCGCTCTCAGTGTGGCGCACTTTGGGTAATAAGTTACCTTCTGTTACCTAATCGTTACCCTTAATTAGAAAGAACATTACTTCAGGTAACACATTGGCCGTAACAAAGTGCCTGCGGGGACCTAATATATTATGCAAGCCTTTGATTTATAAGGGTTTATTAAAGTTGGCACGGGTTTAGCTATATATAAATTATATAGCGCTAAGCACTCATAAAAATAACAAAGCTAAAGCGCAAGATTGACGATAGACGCAATAATAAAAATAACAATCGCGTCTACTGAGATCAAAAACGCCCATTAAGAGGTGGCCTCATAATAAAAATAATCACGAGGCGATAGAGAATTGGTTGTTTTGAGTGCGAAGTGAGCATCACTTAGCACATAATAATAAGAATAATAACGGAGCTTTAAGTTCCTGCGTATTCAAAACAGCTAATTTTACTTACCCAAGCACGACACCAATAAAAATAAAAATCGTCGAGCTTGGGTTTATTCCCTTTATTCTGTATGCCCTCATTTCATTTCGGTTTAAGTCATCATCCTGCTATTGTTTTCTCTAATCAGCCTTGAATAATGGCCTGTTATGCTTAGAGATACTTTGAAAGCACTAAGCCATCAGGTAAACTCAATACCTTATTACTGAACAATAATCATATATGACAGTCGTCGATTCTTCCTTATAAGCATTTGATGACGCTAATCGCTAATATTCAGGCAACTCTAGAATGTCCATAGTCAATACTGTCGCGCGCTTATTTAACCGAAAAGCTAAAAAAGCTGAAAACGACATAAAGCCGCAAGTTTTACAGCGCAAAGAACATGGAATTAGCCGTCGTTTATTAAGCGATAACGCGCTTAAGGTGCTTTATCGTTTAAATAAAGAGGGTTATGACGCTTATTTAGTAGGCGGCTGTGTCCGTGATTCTATGCTGGGTGCTCACCCAAAAGACTTTGATGTTGCTACCAGTGCAACACCTGAACAAGTAAACCAGCTCTTCCGTAATTCACGCTTAATTGGTCGCCGCTTTAAGTTGGTACACGTTTTATTTGGCCGTGAAGTCATTGAAGTCGCCACCTTTCGCACCTCGCCTAAAGAAGAACATAATAGTCAGCAAGCTAAAACTGGCGATAGTGGCATGATTTTGCGCGATAACGTCTATGGCAATATCAACGATGATGCTATGCGTCGCGATTTCACCATTAATGCTATGTATTATTGTGTAAAAGACTTCACCGTTCTTTCTTATGCTAATGGCTATCAAGATGCCCAAGATAAGCTAATTCGCTTAATGGGTGACCCTGAAACCCGTTACCGTGAAGATCCTGTACGCATGCTGCGAGCCATACGCTTTGCCGCCAAATTAGACTTTGAGATTGAGCACGAAACCAAAGCCCCCATTAAAGTCATGGCGCCATTGATGGAACAAATTCCAGCACCGCGCCTATTTGAAGAAGTATTAAAACTGTTTTTATCCGGTAATGCCCTCGTCACCTACCGTTTATTGCGTGAATATAAATTATTCGGCGAACTATTCCCTTTGACAGAGCAATGCGTCGCCAATGATGAGTTTGCGGCCCGCTTTGTTGAACAGACCATGATTAATACGGATACGCGCATTCAAGCGGGTAAATCCGTGACGCCGTATTATTTCTTTGCCGCTTTATTATGGCCTTCTTTACAAAGAGTCCAGGCTGAGTTTATCGAGCAAGATATTCCACCACAGCCAGCGCTGCATAAAGCCGCGAGTCGAGTCATCGAGCAGCAACTAAGACGTACCTCGATCCCTAAGCGCTTCACCATACCCATGAAAGAAATTTGGGACATGCAAGCACGCTTTGAAAAGAAAAAGGGCAAAAAAGCAGCTGAAGTCGCCGAGCATAATCGCTTCCGCGCCGCCTATGATTTTATTTTATTGCGTGAACAGTGTGGTGAAAACCTAAAAGGGTTAGGCAACTGGTGGACACGCTATCAAGAAAGCGATGAATATAAAGAAGTAGCGGCCAATCGTAAGCCTGAAGTACGCCATACCAAAAAACGTCGTCCGCGCCGCACCAACCGTGGCACCCCCAATGATCGTCAGCGTGCGCGTCGTTCTGAGCCTTAGCCTCACATTAGCATTTAGAAGAGATTGTTAATCATGTCTTTGGTTTATATCGGCTTAGGGGCTAATCTTGATCAGCCCCAACAACAATTAGAGCAAGCCTTAGTTGAGCTTGCTCGATTGCCCAACTGCAAACTTGTATCACATTCTTCTCTGTACCATAGCAAACCTGTGGGTCCTCAAGACCAGCCCGATTATGTTAATGCGGTTGCCTTATTGGAAACTCAGCTAGAACCTCTTGCCTTATTAGATGCTTTACAGCAATTAGAGCAAGACCATGGTCGTATTCGTAAACGTCATTGGGGCGAACGTACCTTGGATTTGGATATTATCTTAATCGATAACCAAGTCATCGAGAGTGAGCGCTTAACCGTGCCTCATGCTTTCGCTCAACAACGAAGTTTTGTACTAATTCCATTAGCTGAAATCAACCCTCAGCTTGTCTTCCCTGATGGCATTGCTCTAGAGCAATTGCTCACTGGGCTGGATAATGATTTAATCCGCATCCGCGATTAATCTTAGCGACCGAATCCAGCACCCTATATAAATTATTACCCTATTAGAATACCTGAGGCACAGCATGAATAATGTCAGTATCCGCACCCTTAGTGAATGCAAAAATAAGGGCGAGAAATTCAGCGTATTGACCGCATACGACGCAACCTTTAGTCATCTTGCGAGCAGCGCTGGTATTGAAGTGCTCTTAGTGGGTGATTCTCTAGGCATGGTTTGCCAAGGTAAAGACAGTACCTTACCCGTTACTGTGGCAGAGATGGAATACCATACTCGATGTGTCGCACAAGGGAATCAAGGTTCATTAATCATGGCTGATATGCCATTTATGAGCTACAGCACCTTAGAACAAGGCCAAGCCAATGCTGCATTATTGATGCAAGCAGGGGCCCACATGGTAAAAATCGAAGGTGATGACTGGTTGCTCCCTCTGGTTGAATGCTTAGCCCGCCAAGGTGTTCCTGTGTGTGCTCACCTTGGTTTAACCCCACAAGCCGTGAACAAGCTAGGCGGTTATCGGGTACAAGGGCGTGATGAAGCAAAAGCCCAAGCTATGATAGAACACGCTAAAGCTTTAGCGGATGCCGGCGCAGATTGTATTTTATTAGAGTGTGTTCCAAGCAGTTTAGGCAAGGCAATTACCGCAGCGGTAGATGTGCCTGTTATTGGTATTGGTGCCGGTAGTGATACGGATGCACAAGTACTCGTTGTCTATGACATGCTAGGTCTTAATGCGGGCCATACCCCTAAATTTGTTAAGAATTTTATGATTGATGGGCGTACTCCACAGCAAGCCATTGCGGCTTATGGCGCAGAAGTAAAAGCGAGAACCTTTCCAGGTTCCGAGCATGAGTTCGCTTAATTAACACAGAAAATCAAGATAGGTTGTTCGATGAGTTTGTTAACGGTTTCCACAGTCGCTGAATTACGCACATTTGTTCAGCAGGCTAAATTTAAAGGTTTAAGTGTCGGTTTTGTACCCACTATGGGCAACCTACACGCAGGCCATATGAGCCTGATAAAACAAGCGAAAAAGCACTGTGATGTGGTTATTGCGAGTATCTTTGTTAATCCTTTGCAGTTTAACGACCAAAGTGATTTGACCAATTACCCCCGTACCCTAGAGCAGGATCAGGCCTTATTGGCTGAAAACGGCTGCCATCTACTCTTTGCCCCTACGGTCGAAGAAATGTACCCTAACGGTCAACAGAGTCAGTCTATCGTCTCGGTGCCCGATGTCTCTATGGGACTCTGTGGTGGCTCACGCCCAGGACACTTTGATGGCGTAGCCACAGTAGTCAGCAAGCTGTTTAACATGGTACAAGCGGATAAAGCCTTCTTTGGTGAAAAAGATTTTCAGCAGTTAGCCGTGATTCGTAAAATGGTGGCTGACTTATGTATCCCTATTGATATTGTTGGCGTTGCTACCGAGCGTAATGATAAGGGCCTAGCCCTCAGTTCCCGTAATGGTTATTTATCGAATGATGAGCTAGCCCAAGCACCTGAGCTCTATTCAGCCTTACAAGAAGTCGCTAATGCGATCCAACAAGGCAATGATTTTGCCTCAACTTTAGAGCAAACCCAGCAAAGGTTGAATAAACAGGGTTTCAAAGTTGACTATTTAGCACTCTGTCGTGAACATGACCTAAAGCCCGCCACTGCGGATGATGACAAGCTTGTCGTTTTGGTCGCTGCCTTCTTAGGCAATGCGCGCCTGATCGATAATTTGCCATTTCCGTTGAATCGGACTAGCGATTAGGGCATACTTCGCACCGCCTTCAATGAGGCTATAAATTAACCAATGAAAACAGAGGCATTTTGCCTGCTGAGTCATTGAGACGTAACCGGATTAAAGGTTTTTTCTATGCAGTCCACTATGCTGAAAGCCAAGATACATCAGGCTCGAGTCACACAGGCCGTATTGAATTATGAAGGCTCATGCGCTATCGACGGTAAATTGTTAGAGTTGGCAGGCATGCGCGAGTTTGAACAAATTCAAATCTACAACATGGAAAACGGTGCTCGCTTCACCACTTATGTTATCCGTGGTGAAGATAATTCAGGTATTATTTCCGTCAATGGCGCAGCAGCACGCTTAGCTCAAGTGGGTGACCGCTTGATTATTTGTGCCTATGGCAGTTACGACGAAAAAGAATTGGAAAACTTTAAGCCGAAAATGGTTTATACCAATGCTGATAATACCGTGAGCCATACCAGTTTCGACATTCCTGTGCAGGTTGCTTAATCGATAGTCAATCGACTAATACAGCCTAACACCCATAACGCCACACTTGCTGTGGCGTTTTTGGTTCTGACCCATAAAACCTTAGCGAGCAGCATATCTAAATGCTTACTTTGGCTACTGTCGCAAATCAGCTCAAAAGTTTATACTTTTGCCATACCGATATCTGACTCATATAAGGATTATTATGAGCACGCCTCTACAACGTCTCGACATCTGGCAACAATTACAAGATCACTTTGCAGATATCCACCAGCAACATATGCTGGATTGGTTTAAGCAAGACAGTCAGCGCTTTGATCGCTTTAGCCTAGAAGCGGCGGGCTTGACTTTAGATTATTCAAAAAACCGTATTACTAGCGAAACCATGGCTTTGCTCACTCAGCTCGCCAAGAAGCGCCACCTACCCGCGCAAATTAAGGCCTTGTTTGAAGGTGAACTGGTTAATCGCAGTGAACAGCGCCCAGCGCTACATACTGCGCTGCGTAACTTCAGCGATCGTCCTGTCATGGTCGATGGCATCGATGTGATGCCGGAAGTGCGTGATACCATGAATCGTATGGAAGAGTTTTGCTGGAAGGTGCGCCGCAAACACTGGCGGGGTTATTCCAACAAGCCTTTTACCGATGTGGTTTCGATTGGTATCGGGGGGTCTTTCTTAGGACCTAAGCTCGCCTCTAGTGCGTTGAAACCTTATAACGATAATCAAATTAATGTGCACTACCTAGCGAACATCGATGGCTCGCACATTACTGAAATTTTGAAGCACCTTAATCCTGAAAGCACCTTATTCATCGTGCAATCAAAATCTTTTGGCACCCAAGAAACACTCAAAAATGCCCTCGCTTGTCGCCAATGGTTTCTCAGTAATGGTGGCACTGTCGACGACTTACCAAAACACTTTGCCGCGGTTTCTGCCAATGTAGAGAAAGCCGTTGAGTTCGGCATAGCAAAAGAAAACATTTTCCCTATGTGGGATTGGGTTGGTGGGCGTTATTCATTATGGTCGGCGATTGGCTTACCTCTCGCCTTGGCAATTGGTATCGATAATTTCCGTGAAATGTTACGCGGCGCTCACGCTATGGATGAACATTTCCGCACCGCGCCCATGGAAAAAAACATGCCGGTGATTATGGCCTTATTAGGGGTCTGGTATGTGAATTTCTTTGGCATTAACTCCCAAGCGATCTTGCCTTACGACCATTATTTACGCGGTTTACCGGCTCACCTGCAGCAACTGGATATGGAGAGTAATGGTAAATCTATAGGCATTGATGGGCGCCCAGTGGATTATCATACTGGGCCAATTATTTGGGGGGGAGTAGGCTCCAACGGTCAGCATGCTTATCACCAGCTGCTGCATCAAGGCAGTCACTTTTCCCCCAGCGATTTCATCGTGCCTATGCGCAGTCATAACCCGATTGACAACTTTCATGCCATGTTGGTTTCTAATGCGCTATCCCAGAGCCAAGCTTTGTTAACCGGTAAAACGGAGCAGCAAGCCATCGATGAGTGCTTGGCGGCTGGTATGAGTGAGGGTGAAGCGGTCGTATTGGCCGCCCAAAAAGTTATTCCCGGCAATCGCCCTAGCAATACTCTGTATTTCCCTAAATCGACACCCCATTCGGTTGGTGCTCTGATCGCATTGTATGAGCATAAGGTTGCCGCTCAAGGCATGATCTGGGGAGTAAACTCGTTCGATCAATGGGGGGTTGAGCTGGGTAAAGATTTGGGGAATAACGTCCTTGCCGCACTAGAAGGTAAAGCTGGCTGTGAAAAATTTGATAGCTCTACTAGTGGTTTAGTACAAGCCTATAAAAAAATGCAGGATCTATTATAAAAAAGTGCAGGAGCTATTATAAAAAGTGCAGGAGCTATTATAAAAAGTGCACGACCTTTATAAATAGCCCTCACGAATAGCTCAATAGCAGTACTAACTTGGCTAATCCCCATAAGCCAAATTAGTACTAGCCTAGTCATCAAACTGTCTCTATCTTGATGTCACCCTCATAGCGTTCGGGATTAGGATGGGCAAGTGCTGATCGTACAGCGTATAATGTCTTTATCTTTTACCCCTTTTCACCACCAGTACTAATACTTATTCATTCACCTTCTATTAATTATCTAGGAGAGCATCATGACTGATGTTGTTATTGTTGCAGCCACACGTACTGCAATTGGAAGCTTTGGCGGATCTCTTGCAAGCTTGCCGGCCACTGAGCTAGGGGCGATCGTTATTCGTTCTTTGATCGACAAAACGGGCATCTCGGTCGATGCCATTGATGAAGTATTGATGGGTCAAGTTTTGACTGCGGGCTGCGGCCAAAACCCTGCACGCCAAGCGGCGATTAAAGCAGGCCTTCCTGTCACGGCATCAGCGATGACTATCAACAAGGTCTGCGGCTCTGGCCTTAAAGCGTTACATTTAGCGGCCCAAGCGATTAAAGCTGGGGACGCCGACGTGATCATTGCCGGCGGCCAAGAATCAATGTCTAACTCGGCCCACGTATTACCCAATTCCCGCAACGGCCAGCGTATGGGCAATTGGAATATGGTTGATACTATGATTACCGACGGCCTTTGGGATGCATTTAACGATTATCACATGGGGATTACCGCCGAAAATATCGCAGAGCAATTTGAAATTCCTCGCTGTAACCAAGATGAGTTTGCCGCGCAATCACAAGCGAAAGCGTTAGCCGCAATTAAAGCGGGTAAGTTCAAAGACGAAATCACAGCAGTGACGATTCCTCAGCGCCGTGGGGATGCTATCGTGTTTGATACCGACGAAGGCCCACGGGCAGTGACCGCCGAAAAACTGTCTGGCATGCGCGCTGCTTTTAAGAAAGACGGAACCGTAACCGCGGGTAATGCATCATCATTAAACGATGGTGCTGCGGCGGTAATGCTGGCGAGTCGAGAGAAAGCCGAAGCGTTAGGCTTGCCGATTTTGGCGACGATTTCTGGTTATGCTAGCGCTGGTGTTGATCCAACAATTATGGGCACAGGACCGATTCCTGCGGTTAAGAAGTGTTTAGCCAAAGCGGGTTGGGATATTAACGATCTTGATCTAGTAGAAGCTAACGAAGCGTTTGCCGTGCAAGCCTTATCGGTGAATAAAGGCCTGGAATGGGATAGCAATAAAGTAAATATCAATGGTGGTGCAATTGCACTAGGCCACCCGATCGGTGCTTCTGGCTGTCGTATTTTGGTCACCCTATTACACGAAATGATTCGTCAAGATGCCCACAAAGGCCTAGCGACCTTATGCATTGGTGGTGGCCTTGGGGTTGCGTTATCCATCGAGCGCTAGCCCAAACACGAGCTGTTTAACCGACAGTGCAAGACCCTCTTGCACTGTCTTATTATTCAAGACTTCTCTTTTTTTATACAGGACTTGCTCAGCCGTAAACAAAGTAATACTGTGAATAAAAATAATAAAGAAGTGAGTAGCGAATGACAAAGGTAAATCAAAACAAGCGTAATAATGAAGGACAAACCTTTACTTCATTTTCCGAGTTTTATCCCTTCTATTTAACCGAACATTCAGACCCCTTATGCCGAGCCTTACATTATATTGGTAGCCTTTCAGTCCTCTGCATTCTTGCTTTTGCCCTCGTCACAGAAAACTATATGAGCCTCTGGCTTCTTCCTATTGTAGGTTATGGTTTTGCATGGGTTGGCCATTTCTTTATTGAACATAATCGCCCTGCAACCTTCAAATACCCTTTATACAGTTTTCTTGCCGACTGGGTGATGTTAAAAGATTTCTTTCTAGGGCGTTTTCGTCGTTAGTTCTTGTACGCCATTGCGGATACCAAATGCTGCTTGTGTTTGGGCATAGCGTATTAATGCCCAAACCAACAAGCCGGCTAAGATGTTACCCATAGTCGCTCCGACTAATAAACCTTGAAAGCCATACAGCTGGCTACCCAACCAAGCAAAAGGCAGATAAAAAGCGGCTAACCTAACAAGATTCAAAAACATAGATACCGTCGTTTTTTGCAACGCATTGAGTGCAGCGTTGGCGCACAATACAATGCCCATACCCGCATAACCAATAGGCATGATCATTAAATAATTCACTATTTTTTCGATCACCATAGGGTCTTGCGAAAAAATGCTCGCTAATGACGGTGCAAGTATCCACAACAATAACCAAACAACTATTTGCCATAATACTAAAAAACGCACCGCGACCGATAATACTTGCCAGATTCTTTCATGCTGACCTGCGGCAAAGTTCTGCCCAACAAACACAGGTAAGGTCGACGTTAATGCAAGAATAACGACAATAGCAAACGGTTCGATTCTAGTGCCAACACCAAACGCGGCAATAGCTTGCTCTCCCATCGGAGCGATCATGACCAGTAAAAATCCACTTGCAACCGGCACCATGACATTAGTAATGATAGCGGGTATACCCAACAGCATTAAGCGCCGCCAGATGTGCATAAGCTGCATTAAGGTGAGCTTCCCCCTACTGAGCAAATCAATCTTGGCGAGTGAATAAATCATCACCAGCACCACTATGCTCCAACAGATAGTCGTGGCCAATGCGGCGCCGGCAAGCCCCATTCCTGTAATGGGACCTATACCAAAGATTAAGATAGGGTCTAATATTGCATTCAGCAGCGCCGACCCTAACATCATCATGCTTGGCAACTTGGTATTTCCTACCGCCCGCATACTGCTATTGATGACGATCATAAGCATCATCATCCAAGCCCCTGGCCACCAAAATTGCATGTATTGCCAGATTAACGGTAACAGATCACTTTCTGCTCCCAATAGAAGAAATAAATCATCATTAAATGACCACCCTAATAGCAGCATCAAGCTGGCTAGAGCCGAGGTTAATAATAAACTGGCAACCACATAGCGTTGCGCTAACGATTGATCCTTAGCCCCAATAGCTCCTGCAATTAATGCCGATGACGCTATGCCTAAACCAATGGCAAGATTCATCACTAGCATAGCAATCGGCATAGTAAAGCTCACTGCGGCTAAGCTTTGGGTTCCCAAAAGAGCAATAAAGAAGGTATCAACTAGGTTAAAGAAAAAGACCGCAACAATACCAATCACCATAGGGTAGGTCAGCTGGTAAAGAATTCGGCTAACCGGTGCTGAAACAATTTCATCTCTCACTTATTCACCTCAAACATCATAGAAACAATAGAGATAATAGGCTTGTCTTCTATTGTTAACCTATAATAACAGATCAACAAAGCGTCGCTTCGAACACTTTGTTCCACTCTTCTGTGAGCTGTGCATTTTCAAAGGGCTGTAAAAGTAGATGCAATCCCTTGTACAATGGACAACTAATTTAGTCTTTTATTGGGAGTCACTATGAATAAAGCCATTTTATCCACCAGTTTAGTGAGTAGCTTATTATTATTGCCTAGCCTCAGCCTAGCCGAAGAAGCAACTTGGTCTGGCAATGCTGAACTTGGTTTTATTCAAACCAAGGGGAATAGTGATACCCAAAGTTTCAATGGTAAATTTGATATCACTCGCGAACTGCAGCCATTAACCTCAGCGTTTAAGCTAGAAGCCTTAACCAGTGAAGAAGATGGCGACCCGTCAAAAGAAAAGTATCTTTCCGAATTGAAGTTTGATTATTCATTCGCTAAGCATAGTTATGCAACCTCACTACTCTCTTATGAAGATGACCGCTTCAATGGTTACCAGTATCAAAGCTTATTATTTGTGGGTTATGGTTACCG
>CAXIBC010000072.1:0-13758 GCA_964022115.1 uncultured Oleispira sp.
GCCGGTTTTTTATTTCAATCACTAGTTCCAACTAAACCACTTTAATAAATTAAAGCGCCTTAATCTTCTCGATCTGATCTTTCAACTTAGTGATATCACGAGCAAAGCCAGCAGCTTTCTCTTTTTCTTTTTCAATCACAGCCGCTGGTGCTTTATCAGTAAACCCTGGGTTACCGAGTTTGTTATTCACACGCTCGATTTCTTTATCCAGTTTTTCTACCGATTTCGTTAAACGCGCCACTTCTTGATCTTTATCGATGAAGCCCGCCATTGGGATCAGAACTTCCATATCACCGACTAACTGCGTCACTGACATGGGCTCTTCGTCACCTTCGTTTAACCAGGTTAGGTTTTCAAGCTGAGCCAGTTTTTTCAAGAAGGTTTGGTTTTCTTCAGCGCGACGGAAGTCGTCATCGCCGCCATTCTTGAATAACAAATCAAGTGGCTTGCTGGGTGGAATGTTCTTCTCACCACGAATATTACGAACGGCGGTAATAACGTCTTGTAACCATTGAATGTCGGCTTCTGCATCGCTGTCGCGGAACGCATCTTGGGCAACTGGGTAAGGCGCTAGCATAATCGTTTCGACTGAATCAGGGCCAGCTTTGCCTGCTAACTCTTTCACTTGCTGCCAAATTTCTTCGGTGATGAATGGCATGAAGGGGTGTGCCAAACGCATGGTCGCTTCTAATACACGAACCAAGGTGCCTAACGTTCCACGCTTAGCTTCGTCGCTAGAGTTCTCGTCCCACAATACCGGCTTAGACAGTTCTAAGTACCAGCCACAGTATTCGTTCCAGATGAATTCATACAAGGCATGTGCGGCTAGATCAAAACGATACTGGTCTAGGTGACGCGTTACTTCGGCTTCTACAAACTGTAGGCGTGAAATAATCCAGCGATCGGCTAATGAAAGAACAGCGTCCTCTCCACCTGCACCACAAGCGGCTTTCATGGTATCGGTAATAACAATCTTCTCACCGCTTTCAGCCGCCGCTTCTACCGCTTCTTCACCGGCAACAGACAGCATCACATAGCGTGAGGCGTTCCAGATTTTATTACAGAAGTTACGGTAACCTTCTAAGCGCTTCATGTCCCAGCTGATATCACGACCCGTTGAGGCCAATGCTGTTAAGGTGAAACGTAAGGCGTCGGTGCCGTGAGCCGAAATGCCTTCGGGGAATTCTTTCTTAGTACGTTTGCCAATTTTCTCAGCCAATTTAGGCTGCATCATATTGCCAGTACGTTTTTCTAATAACTCGTCAAGGCCGATGCCATCGATCATGTCGATAGGGTCTAATACGTTACCTTTCGACTTCGACATTTTCGCGCCGGTTTCGTCACGGATTAAGCCGGTTACGTACACGGTTTTAAACGGTACTTGTGCTTTTCCAGCTTCATCTTTGCAAAAGTGCATGGTCATCATGATCATGCGGGCAACCCAGAAGAAGATGATGTCGAAACCAGTCACCAATACGTCAGACGGGTGGAAGTCGGCTAAACGCTTAGCCACTTCTGGGTCATCTAGGTTTGGCCAGCCTAAGGTCGCGAACGTCCAAAGGGCTGAAGAGAACCAGGTATCGAGTACGTCGTTATCTTGGCGAAGGTTTACTGAATCATCTAAGTTGTACTTTTCACGAGCCGCGGCTTCGTTTTGCGCAACGTAAACCTTACCTTGCTCGTCGTACCAAGCCGGAATGCGGTGGCCCCACCAAAGCTGACGTGAAATACACCAGTCTTGAATGTTGTTCATCCACGCGAAGTACATGTTTTCGTAGCTCTTTGGCACGAATTCGATGTCGCCATCTTCAACCGCTGCAATTGCTGGTTTCGCCATGGTTTTCGCGTCTACGTACCATTGGTCGGTTAGCATCGGCTCGATCACTACGCCGCCACGGTCGCCATACGGGATAACCATGTCGTTTTCAACGATTTCAACCAATAGACCCGCAGCTTCAAAATCGGCAATGATTTCTTTACGCGCAGCGAAGCGTTCTAGGCCACGGTATTTTTCTGGAATAAAACCCGAAATTTCTTCGTTCACCGTGCCATCGAAGTTAAAGGTTTCACCTTGTTCACGAATGTCAGCGTTGAAGGTTAATACGTTGATCATTGGTAGCTTGTTGCGCTTGCCAACTTCATAGTCATTAAAGTCGTGAGCCGGGGTGATCTTCACACAACCCGTGCCTTTTTCCATATCGGCGTATTCATCGGCGATAATGGGAATGCGACGGCCAACTAATGGCAGCATCACATCTTTACCTACAAGATGCTGATAACGGCTATCTTCTGGGTTAACGGCTACGCAGGTATCACCCAGCATGGTTTCAGGACGAGTCGTTGCTACAACAATGTAGTCTTTTTCATTACCGTCACTATCGGTGTAGGTAAGACCATCGGCAAGTGGGTAGCGTAGGTGCCACATCTTGCCTTTCACGTCTTTGTTTTCAACTTCTAGATCCGAGATCGCGGTATGTAGCTTTGGATCCCAGTTTACTAAGCGCTTACCACGGTAGATTAGGTCGTCTTCGTACAATTTAACGAATACTTCTTCTACCGCTTTGTAGAAACCAGGGTCCATGGTGAAACGTTCTGTTTCCCAATCAACCGAGTTACCTAGGCGACGCATTTGGCTGGTAATGGTACCGCCAGATTCTTCTTTCCATTCCCAGATTTTCTTGGTGAACTCTTCGCGGCCTAATTCGTGGCGATCTGGCTGGCCTTCTTGAGCAAGCTTGCGCTCAACCACCATTTGCGTAGCGATTCCGGCGTGGTCGGTGCCCACTTGCCATAAGGCTTTTTTGCCTTGCATGCGCTTGTAGCGGGTAAGAGCATCCTGAATGGTATGCTGAAAAGCATGGCCCATGTGCAATGAACCTGTGACATTCGGTGGCGGAATCATGATGGAATAACCTTCGCCATCGAGTCCGTCTTGGTAAGGCTTAAAGTAGCCTTTTTCTTCCCACGTTTTGTACCATTCTTGTTCAAGTGCCTGAGGCTGATAGGTCTTTTCCATAGTCTTTCTTCGGAATGCTCTTTGGATAATTTGGAATAATGCTAAATGGCGAGAATTATAGCGGAATGGGGGCGTAATTGGCAGAGCTTGTGCGACGAAAAGTGGCTATCAATCGTTTATCGATACCAGATCAATAACAAAAAGACTTATCGTTAGGATAACTTTATTTCGTTTTACATTGATCTACTTGCTGCTGATAATCAATGGCTAAATATTTGATAGGCTAGGAGCCATTTTATGTTGCAATTAAGACTATGGAGCTTGTGGCTTGCACTGTTTTTTATCACCCCTTTTACCCTGGCCGAAGAGGGAGTCATGAGCACACAGCAGCAGTGTGCAGAATACGGTGTTTACCAAGACGTTAGTGAGAACTGGATTGAATGCAGCGATACCGGCTCTGTCCAGAAAGTAGATGATGTGTATGACGAGCCTTATGCGGAAGAGGCTTATGAGGAGGATACGTATGAGGAAGAGACTTATGTCGAAGAGCCCTACGTTGAAGAGTCTTACATAGAAGAGCCGTACGTCGAAGAGTCTTATGTTGAAGAGTCTTATGTTGAAGAACCTTATGCAGAATAATGAGCTGTTAGTTAAGGTATGATTAAGAGTATTAACGGATAAAAAATGACATTCGATCTTATTTTTAATATAGAGCCTTATAGTTGGCAGGCTCTATTTACAGCCATCTTTTGTGGCACGATTATTGGCCTAGAAAGGCAGTTGAGAGGCAAGCCGGTCGGCATTCGTACCTCATCTTTGATCGTATTAGGCACCTACCTGTTTTTGGCAACGGCCTTTATGTTAAAAGGCGATATTGTTGACCCATCTCGAGTTGTTGGTCAGGTGATTACTGGTATTGGTTTTCTCGGCGCTGGGGTCATGCTCGCTAAAGATGGGGCGGTGGTCGGTGTTACGTCTGCAGCAACTATTTGGGTATTAGCCGCGGTCGGAGTGATGATTGCAACTGAAAATTACTTAAATGCTATTCGTATTTCAGTACTCGTCGTATTGATCTTGTACGGCGTTGATATGCTAGAAGCGCATACCAAAGCCTTTAGCCAAGGGGTGCATAATAAGGTTAAAAATCATCCTAGATTTAAAAAATCTAATTATGACCAATAATTAAGCTATTTATTTCTTTTGCTGGCTCTCAAAATAGGTACGTAATTGATTTTGATGGGGTTTGACGGCCCCTTTGTCTGCTGCGGAAGATTTATTGGCGAGCTTTACCATTACTAACGCAGGTCCCATTAGTTGCTCCATCATGGCTTTCTGAGCCGCGGGCGTATTAGGGTTGGCTTTCATCGCTTCATATTGCGCTTTGGCGGCATCAATTTGAGCTTTGTTAGCTTCCATTTCTAACGCCATCCAAGCAAAGGTTAGCTGTTTAGTTATTTGGCTCCACTGTTCGACATCACGGTAACCCAACTTTTTAACCTTAGTATTTAGTTCATCATAAAGGCCTGCTTTTTTAAGTGCCGGAATCGATTCATTAAATATAACTTCTGGGTTGTTTGGCTCACTGATATTGGCCGCTAGTGCGCTTTCGTTTTTTGCTAACCAAGGTTGTAAGGTTGGCATGGCGCTTAGCCATTGTGATACATCTTGGCTTTTTAATTCTGCCGCCATCACTTGCAAAGACATGAATGTGGTAAGAACCAGAGTAAGAAGGTATTTCATAAGTGTCCTGTATTTATTGTAAGTTTGAGAAATACTCTATAGGGATATTTTCGCTGAAACAAGGTATGAGCTCACTAATAGCTGCGGGCTAATAAAGCCGGATAGGGTCTTGGCTACCATCAAATTCGGGCAGTAGCCATATTTGCTCAAATGGGTTCTCGGGGATCTGGTAATGCTGTAGGCATTGCTGAAAATCTGCCGCTTTCCAGATTGGGCTAGCATTACGGATCACTAACCAAACTCGGCGAGAATCGTACGATTTTTGTCCTTTGACCTCTAATATTCGGCTAAGCGCAGTGATTAAGCGCTGGTCGCTGCTCATTTCCATAAGATCTGATAAATACTTGAATAGCTCTACATCTTTCTCGCTAGGCTCTATATCCGTTGATTGGCCATGTACTTGTTCTATGATTTCACGAGTTAAAAATTTGGCTTCACTGGCGCTGGCGTACAAATGTGCAATTTCTAAATCTAGCGGCTTATTGTCTATATGGCAGGAAATGTCGGGCCTAGATGGCTCGTTATGCCAAATATTACGCATAGGGGTTTGATGCATTTGCTCATACAAGCGTAAGAAATGCTTTGCCGCATCACGCTCTAGTCGGCGTTTAATGGCCTCAGAGCGGTTAAGCGGCTTGCCGTTGTCGTAGTGGTGTATATCTGAGGTCATATCAATAGCATGGCACAAAATGGCCTTAAGGTAATAGAAAACTGAAAGGTTAAATAGCAAACTAGTGCTATCTTTATCTAGTGATTACTGCTAGTGTATCCCTGTTGGCTCACGAACAGGGCCTTATAATTTATAGAATGTTAGCTAAGCACAATTCGTAGTCGTCCTTTAAATCGTAGTGTCATTTAAAACCCCTCTCGTTGTTATTAGTATATTCCCCAAGCGTTAACTTTTAGTTCAAATTTATCTTATTGATAATCGAGATCTTCTCGCTAGTTTTCACTCTTTCTGAAAATTTTGCAGATCGTTATTTTAGAGATAAAATTTTTTGTACATACAAAAATAATAAAGTGATGCGATTTTTAAAAAGAGTAAATTTTTATTTTTAACGCAACCAATACCTCAAAAGACAGTATTTCAAAAGACCGTCAGAAAAGTAGTCAGAAAAACCATTCAAACAGCTCCAACTATTACGCCAATCCTATTCCAAGTCGAGAATTCATTATGAAACTCTTGGCTAAAAATAAGCATGATTTAAATCGTGAAAAAATTGCTGACGCACTTGATTTACACAGTGCAGAAGACAAAGAAGCTTTAAGACGACGTCTAAGGGCCATGGAACGTGATGGTCAGTTAAGCTTTAATAAGTACAAAGGATATTCCTTAATTGACCAAGAAGATATGGTCACAGGAACCGTTAGTTTACACCCTGATGGTTTTGCATTTGTTACTTACAGCGCTACCGAGAAAGACTTATTTCTTCCGGCTAATCAGGTATCCCATGTTTTTGATGGTGATGTGGTACAAGTATTAATGTCACCCTCCGCTGCCGGTCAGCGATCGTTTAATAAATTGATCAAGGTTGTACAGCGTAATACTACTCACATTGTGGGTGAGCTAAAGCGCAAAGGCGGTGACTATTATCTGATTCCTGATAGCAGCAAGATATCACTTAAAATCGATGTTGATTCGCGCCAGCTGATGGACGCAAAAGTCGGCCAGGTAGTGAATGCCGAAATTTTAGAATATCCAACGTTTCGCCAAACAACCTTAGTGCAAGTGACCGAAGTATTGGGAAATCCTCAAGATCCAGGTATGGAAATTACTGTGGCTTTACATCGTCACGGTATTTTAGATGGTTGGACTGATGAAGAGTTTGATCTTGCTGAAAGTTTTGGTAATGAGGTTGCCGAAAAAGATAAGTTAGGTCGTACGGATTATCGTCATTTATCCTTCATGACCATTGATGGCGCCGATGCACGCGATTTTGATGATGCGGTTTATTGTGAACGCAAAAATGCAAACGAATGGCGCTTAATGGTGGCTATTGCCGACGTATCACATTATGTTCGCCCTGATGATGCCTTAGATATAGAAGCTCAAAACCGCGCAACCTCGATTTATTTCCCTGGTTATGTGGTCCCTATGCTACCTGAAACCTTATCGAATGGTTTATGTTCATTAAACCCAAACGTTGATCGCTTAGCCATGGTTTGTGATATGACCATTAATGCTAAAGGTATTGTGACCCGTTCTGAGTTTAGCGAAGCGGTGATTCATTCTCATGCCCGCTTAACCTATGATGAAGCCAATGCTATTGCCGTCAACAGTCAGTGTAAACTGGCGAAGAATGTCGCGCAGAATAATTCGGCTATTATTCCACATATTAAAAACTTACATGCGCTATATAACGTATTAATTCCAGCTCGTAGTAAGCGCGGTGCGATTGATTTTGATACCCAAGAATTAAAATATAATCTTAGTAAAGACAAAAAAATAGCCAGCATGTCACCGGTTATTCGCAACGACGCCCATAAGATGATTGAAGAATTTATGTTATGCGCCAACGTGGCTACCGCTAACTTTTTGCAAGCGAAAAAGATTCCTTCTTTATATCGTTCCCACGATGGGCCAACGGATAAAAAGTTAACCGCGCTGCGTGAATTTTTAACTGATAAAGGCTTAACATTAGGTGGTGGTGATAAGCCGACATCACAGCACTATAATCAGCTGTTAAATAAAATTGAAGATCGTGGTGATGCCAGTATTATTCGAACTATGTTATTGCGCTCGCAAAGCCAAGCCCAGTATTCGCCGAAAAACGACGGTCACTTTGGTTTAGCGTACGATGCCTATGCGCACTTTACATCGCCTATTCGTCGCTACCCAGATTTATTAGCGCATCGTGCTATACGCTCAAAAATCAAGGCTGATTCAGGTAAGCAAAAAAATACTTTTCAGCGTTTGGTTAGCCGTATTACCAATAGAGTAGGGGCTAATAAAGCGTATCCGTATGATGCAAAAGAAATGGACGAGCTAGGCACTCATTGCTCAAATCAATCTCGCCAAGCAGATGAAGTAAGCCGTGAAGTTGAAAGCTGGTTGAAGTGCCAGTACATGCAAAAATTCAGTGGCGAAACGTTTAACGCGACGATTTCAGGTGTGACCAGTTTTGGACTGTTCGTAGAACTTGATGATAACGGTGTAGAGGGTTTGATTCATAATTCCAATATCAGCGATCAAGACAAAGAATATGCACTGGGTGATAAAGTAGCGGTGATATTAAATAAAGTCGATATGAAGCAGCGCAAAATCGATTTCTTAATAGAACCGGTTCCAGCCATTACTCATTAAGATGCCTTATTAAAGCCAGCTCACATTCGAGCAGACAAAAAAGAGGCCAGACGTAGGTATCAACTTAAAACGTTGAAATACCTAGCTGGCCGAAATAACCGTGATTAGCTTGATGAGAGAGATCTCTTTGCAACGCCGTGAAGAATTGCTCCGAGACGTTAATTCAGCCACCACTCCCATAGTGGTGAATCAACATCCTACAAGTTGTCATCAAAACCTTACCTCGCTATTAACTTTGGCTGCTCGTACTGAGCGGGTTTTGATGTCATCCCGTTGGAATAAGTTAATAATAACCATTCTCATTTGTATTGCAATACCTAAATGCGAATTATTCTTAAATAATTTATTCTTTGGGTTTATACAGCCAAAACCACCAGACGATTAAGGCAATTAATAGCAGCCCAGCTAAATTAATCAAGAGCATAATTTTATTCCTCTAATACATCCTTTAATAAACAATTTAATGTTCTTCGGCTTTAAAAAAACGTAAACGGTTGGCGTTGCTGACGACTGTGACGGACGAGAAGGCCATGGCCGCACCGGCAATCACAGGGTTTAATAACAAATCCAAAACAGGGAATAGAACCCCTGCCGCAATGGGTACCCCAGCGGCGTTATAAATAAACGCGCCAAATAAGTTTTGTTTAATATTACGCAGGGTCGCTTTACTAATGGCAATGGCGTCGGCTAAGCCGTGCAGTGAGCCCCGCATCAGGGTAATGTCGGCGCTTTCGATGGCGACGTCTGTGCCTGTGCCAATAGCAAAGCCCACGTTGGCTATGGCTAAGGCGGGGGCGTCGTTAATACCATCCCCTGTCATGCCGACGATCTCACCTTGGGCTTGTAACTCTTGCACTTTGGCAGACTTTTCTTCTGGTAGCACTTCGGCAAAAAACTCAGTAATGCCTACTTTTTCGGCGACGGCTTGTGCCGTGGCGCGGTTATCTCCGGTAAGCATAATCACGCGCATGCCATTGTGCTGCAGGCGTTTAATCGCCGCGATGGAGTCGTCTTTGATTGGGTCGGCAACCGCAATGATGGCGGCCAGTTTATTATCGATCGATAAATACATCGGCGTCTTTGCCTCAGCGGCAAGTTGCTGGGCCTTTTCAACAAAATCACCGAGCTCTATGTTGTGAGAATGCATCAGTTTTTCGTTACCAAAGAATAAAGTTTTACCATCCACTTGTGCTTGAACACCGTGGCCCGCAATGGCGCTGAAGTGGGTAGCTTTAACGCTTTGCTCTTTATTTGCTGCCATATCTTTTTCGTTAGCGGCTTCCATGATTGCCAGTGCTAGGGGATGTTCCGAACCACTTTCTAATGTCGCCGCTAATTGTAAAATAGTCGCTTCAGTAAAGCCCACGGCAACCATTATATCGCTGATCAATATGTCGGTAACCTTAGGCGCGCCTAAGGTAATAGTGCCGGTTTTATCCAGCACCATAGCGCTGATTTTTGAGGCGGATTGCAAGGCTTCACCATTGCGGATTAATACTCCCGCTTCGGCAGATTTACCAATCCCTACCATTACCGACATAGGCGTCGCTAAACCGAGGGCGCAAGGGCAGGCAATGATTAATACCGTAGTGGCTGTGACTAAGGCATAAGCAATGGCTGGGTGAGGGCCAAAGTTCAGCCAAGCTAACGCACTGAGTACCGCTATGATCATAATCACTGGCACAAAATACGCTGAGATCGCATCAGCTAAACGACCAATGGGTGGCTTAGAGTTTTGTGCTTGTTTCACCATTCGAATGATGTGCGCTAGGGAAGTATTTTGACCTACGCGCATTGCTTTCAAAAGAATCGAGCCGGTTTTATTGATGGTGCCGGCGGCCACGCTTGCGCCTTCAGTTTTTTCTACTGGCATAGGCTCGCCGGTGAGCATGGATTCATCGATGCTGGTATGGCCTTCAATCACAGTGCCATCAACGGCGATTTTTTCTCCAGGACGAATACGGACAATGTCGTTTAATACGACGTGTTCGATGTTGATATCAATCTCTTGCCCATCACGAATCACCCGCGCCGTTTTCGGCTGTAGGCCGATTAAGCGTTTAATGGCATCGGACGTGCGCCCTCGTGCTTTTAATTCCAGGGCGAGCCCTAGGTTGATTAACCCTATGATCATGGCAGTAGCTTCAAAATACACATGGCGCGCCATTTCTGGCAGGGCGGCAGGAGCAAAAACCACTACCATAGAATAGAGCCAAGCGCTGCCGGTACCTAAAGCGATTAAGGTATCCATATTGGCCGAATGATTTTTGAACGATTGCCAGGCGCCAATATAAAAATGCTGACCCGCAAAAATCATTACGAATAAGGTTAATAACCCAACGCCACCCCAAACGATTTGCTCTTGGCTAGTATTGACGCTCATTTCACCGGTAATTAAGCCATACAGCATCAGCGGAATACCTAAACTTAGGGCAAAAATCATGTCGCGCATTAACTTTTTATAATACGCCCAGTCAGCCGCCTCTTTCTCACTGAGGGCTTGCTCTTCATTTTGAGCAAGGCTAACGATGGCGCTATAACCGGCTTTTTCAACCGCTAGGATTAAAGCATCACTATTGGAAGTGCCACTCACCGAAACCGTGCGTTGGGCAAAATTCATCTCCGCTTGTTCAACCCCAGCTACTTGCTGTAAGGCGGTTTCAATTTTTTTGACACAGCTACCACAGGAAGCGCCATCAATTAATAATTCAATAGTGCCTTCATTTTTTGAATGGGTTTTCTTAGCCATGGTTAGGCTCCTTATTTTCAGCTTCTGTGGCTAGGGAAAAACTCTCAATTAAATGACATATTTCATGCTGGCTAGGGCCTTGGTTAGGTTGTTTATCCCAGGCTTTAATAGCTTGCTTCATGCGGTCTCTAAGTCGCTGGGTTGCTAAAAACAGTTTTTCTGTTTCCGCTAGCCTATGTTCAATCAATCGTCTTACCGTAGAGCAGGGGGACAGTGTATTATCTGCTTGCGCTAGGATTTCTTTGATATCATTGACGGAGAAGCCGAGCTGCCTTGCACTTAGAACAAAGCGTAAGCGCTTGCTGTCTTTAGCGCTATAGTACTTGTATCCGTTACCTTGAGATATCGTTGGATTTAAAACATTGTTACGAGTATAGAAGCGAACAGTATCTGCTGTTACCCCTAGCTGCTTGGCTAGTTCGTTAACTCTCATGTAGAACTCCTCAAATTGCCATACCTAACCTATGTATCTAACCTAAGTGCCTAACATAAGTTCCTAACCTAAGTGCCTGAATAAGGTTACTGATTAATAGCTTACACCTATGTCTAAGACATAGGTCAATAACAAGGCAGAAATTAAAACAAAGAGTAGGGTGGAGTTGGATAAGTGGAAGACAGAGCAAGATCTAAAAGGAGCAGCCTAACGATGTTAGGCTGCGACTCAGCTAGGCTGAGCTTTACATACGCTTAAAGCACGATTAAAAGTGTACTTTAACCAAGGCGCTAACAACGTTTTCTTTGGTATCTAACCCGAAATCACCATGTTCTAGCTGGAATTTGTTATCCCAAATGGCGTGTTCGATACCAACATAAACCTTGTTATCAGTACCGATTACTTGTGCGGCATCCCACTTAAGCTGGTAAGTGAAGTTACTTGTGGCTGCTTTTGTCTCTGTGGCTGTTGCCCAATCCCAGAAACCATCAAACATAAAGTTCTGGCCAGCGATGGCAAAAGGAACACCCCAAACCGTAGTTGTTTGGTAGTTATTATCACCATCGTCGTTCAAACGTTGGTAAGCGTTTACGCTTAGGTTTTGGAATCCTGGAACATTGAAATCAGTACCTAGACCAATTAATAGGTTATCTTCTGCTTCGCTCATTTCCCAGGTTGTTGCAACATACAAGTTTTTAACAATGCCGCCGTCGAAATCAGAAACTTTGAAGCGTGGTGCTACTTCAATATAGGTTTCAGATCCATCATTTGGGCCCGCCGGGTTGGCTGTTTCGACATTTGTATTGACTAGGCGATCAACGAATACAAAGATGTCGCCCCAGCTGTTGGCGCTGAAGTGTTCAAAGGTTACAACCGCTCTATCGGAATCGCCTAATTCATAGCTTTCGCCGTATAGTGCTGAAACACTGTTATCGTAGAAGAAGGTTTCTGCACTGGCAGCGCCAGCAGCAACTGTCATAGCAGTTGCTAAAGCAAGCTTAGTAAATTTCATGGTCTTTCCTATTATAATCGTTATAAACATCAGTTAGATCAGAGCTAAGTACTGCTTATGGCGCAATATCAAAGCGTCGTATACGCATTATAGTCATGCCGACCAATAATTGTCTATCTGGTCAAGCTTGTAAAAGTGTGTAAGACTTACCAAACTTGACTATCGCCGCAACGGGTTGGTCAGTTACTTAAAACTTATAACTATTAATGAAGTGGCAGTAGTCTATGCTTGAAAAATTATTTCAATTGTCTCGTTTTGGGACCAATCCAAAAACCGAAATCATAGCGGGTATTACTACCTTCTTAACGATGGCTTATATCATTTTTATTAACCCCGCGATGCTTGCGCAAGCCGGTATGGATCAAGGGGCGGTATTTGTTGCTACTTGTTTAGCTGCGGCTATTGGCTGTTTCATTATGGGGTTTTGGGCAAATTTACCGGTTGCCATGGCGCCGGGCATGGGGCTGAACGCCTTCTTCACTTACGGTGTAGTATTAGGCATGGGACATACTTGGCAAACGGCGTTAGGTGCGGTGTGTTTATCCGGTATTATTTTCTTTGCTTTATCCATGTTTAAAGTGCGTGAGTGGATTATCAATGCCATTCCCGATACGTTGAAAAAGGCAATTGCGGCGGGGATTGGTAGTTTCTTGGCACTGATCGCGTTGAAAAATTCAGGCATCATTGTTGACCATCCTGCCACGTTAGTAAGCCTTGGGGATTTAACCAGCTTTGGTCCTGCCATGGCTCTGTTTGGTTTGTTCTTAGTGATTGGTTTAGTGCAGCGCAATATTACCGGTGGCGTGATGATCGCTATTTTAGTGGTCACAGGCATTGGCCTTGCGACGGGTAATGTTGAATATTCTGGGATTGTTTCGGCGCCTCCGTCGATAGCTCCAACCTTTATGCAAATGGATTTAGCGGCTGCTTTTGATGTGGCTTTATTGAGTGTTATTTTTGCGTTCTTATTTGTTGATCTGTTTGATACTTCAGGCACCTTAATCGCGGTTACTCAACGTGCTGGCTTATTGACCTCTGATAATAAGGTTGCACGTCTTAAGCAAGCCTTGATGGCCGATAGTAGTGCGTCTGTAGCGGGTGCTATGTTAGGTACATCTTCTACTACCAGTTATATTGAGTCTGCTTCGGGTGTTGCCGCAGGTGGGCGCACCGGTTTGACGGCTGTCGTGGTGGGTATCCTATTTTTATTAGCTATCTTTTTTGCACCGTTAGCGGCCATGGTGCCAGTGTATGCAACGGCTGGCGCTATCTTGTATGTGTCTGTATTGATGATGTTTACTCTGAAAGATGTGAAGTGGGATGATTTAACCGAAGCGGCACCTGTGGTGGTGGTCTTGTTATTAACGCCTTTAACTTTTTCTATTGCGCACGGTATTACCTTAGGTTTTATTACCTATGCCGCGGCTAAATTGGTGGGTGGTAAAGCGAAAGAAGTCGCGCCAAGCGTTTGGTTTGTTGCCGGTTTATTACTGCTTAAAGTGATTTTTGTTTAATCGTTTAATTAAACGGTCAGACATCGTGAAAAATAAAAAAGGCCTGCATT
>CAXIBC010000073.1:0-13651 GCA_964022115.1 uncultured Oleispira sp.
AAGGCTGGCTTAAGGCTGCAAAGTCCATTAAATGAAGATTCGCTAGTGATGATCGGCAAGCGCTCGGGCTAAGATGAGATGGAGATACGTTTTACATCATCTTGCGCTAAGGCTTTACGAGGAATGTTAATCACCAGCAAGCCATTTTTCATCCTTGCCGAAATATCATCTCGACTAGCGTCTTCTGGTAACGACAAGGTTCGTTGGAAAGAACCTATACTACGTTCCATTCGGTAATATTGTTTATCTTTACTCTCGTTTTTCTCCTCCTTTTCACCTTTCACTATTAATGTATTAGCTCTGACTTCAATACTAATATCATCTTCTGCGAACCCTGGCAGGTCGATACTAATTTCATAATTATCTTCACCGCCGGATATATCAAGCTTGGTGCTATAATCTCCTAAGAGCGAATTTTCAAACAGATTATTACCCATTAACGATATTGGCCGAGTGAATCCTAAGTTCGAAGAATGAGCTTGTGAAGAGACGCCAAACGAGCGCCATACATCATCAAATAAGCGATCCATCTGCTGATGTAACTGCATCAAGGAACTCACTGCCTGATTTTGTGGTGCAATCACGGCCTTAGAGTCTGCTGCACTATCGGCAACGGCTTTATCTTTTGATACTGGAATATGACTTGTAGACTCGTTTTCGTGCTTAAACCAATTCCAAGGTTTTAATTTCTCAATATTCATGGGACACCTCCTTAGATCGATTAAAAATAATGATTAAGGTTCAGTAGGTGCACGCTCGCACACCTACTGAATTAAGTGGCCTCTTCTTAAGCGGCCTTTTCCCCTTCGGTGCTTTTGTCTTTGGCACTATGTTCTAAAACATTGCCACCTTGATTAATGGCGATGGACTTAGGTTTCATAGCTTCAGGGATTTCTTTCAATAAGCTAATGGTTAATAAACCATTTGAAAGGTCTGCCCCTGTGACTTCAACGTAATCGGCAAGGTTAAACTTACGTTCAAAAGCACGATTGGCGATGCCTTGGTAAAGGAATTTACCTTCCCCTTTAGGTGCTTTTTCACCCCGAACCGTCAATACTCCCTTTTCAACCTGAATATCCAATTCTTCTTGAGAAAAACCCGCGACGGCAACGGTAATGGCATAGCGGCTTTCATCAAGCACTTCAATATTGTAGGGAGGGTAGCCACTGCTGGTAGATTCTGCGGCTAAAGCATTATCAAGCAGTGATGCCATACGATCAAAGCCAATACTGCTACGATAAAGTGGGGTTAGATCAATTGCGTTCATGGTATATCCTCCGTTAGAAGCAATATAGAATAAAAACAAAAGTTATTAAAAGCGAAGGGAGTTATTGCTTCCCTTCCTCATTAATTTATATAGGTTATGAAATTAACTTTTCAAGTATTTTTTTTAAAAAAAGGGGAAATAAATCCCCTTATTTTATGGATCAGTCTGAGCAGGGTTAACCCTTGTTAATGCATCGATACTCAATACACTTAAGCGGTCATATTCATATTTATTAAGAGAAAATACCGCCTCAATGCCAGTGCGTCTAATATAGTATTGTTCGTTATCGGCTAGCAGTTCAAATACATAGCTTGCACCATTCGAGGCTTCTACTTCGATAACCATTGTTTTATCTGGAGCAAACTCTGGTGGTTCAGCAATCACAGATTGAACATTAAAATTGGCAATCGCTTTAGCGAGCTGGGCGACTTTATCTTGTAGAACCTGTCTTTCTTCTTGGCTCGGTTGCAGCTGCCATTGGTCGCTTTGTTTAACTAAGGTATAACCTTCGGCGGTTATGCGCATAACTAAATCTACCGCTAATAATGAGGTATCTAACCAATCATTTTCTGCGATGGATAAATCATAACTATTTAAGGCTAAAGCATATACCTCGTCGGCATTGGCCATACGTACATGAGACTTTTTAAATCCAGGGGAGGTACCTAGGTACAGTTCCGCCACAGTATTGCCATCACTCAATAAGGTTATTTTCCTGCGGTATTGATTTTCTGCCACTTCAAATCGCTCATGGCTTGAGGGTGTTGACGCTACTGGCCATGTTGTTTTTAGGCCTGCAAGTTTATCCAACAATCCTGTCAGTTTTTCCTGCGCAATTAATAAACCATTACTCGCTAATCGCCACTGTTTATCATCCTGCAATAAACTGATTTCAGTATCCGCCTCGCTGATCACAATCTTATCGATTTGCGCGCTATCAAAACGGATTAAAGTTTCACTAATAAAGTTGCTGCTAGATTGATTACCGACAATAAAAATCGCTATGGCGATCACCAATTGCAGGCCCAAAAAAGCGGCCAATAAAGAGATTTTCTTATTCATCTAACCTTCTCCTTAAACTGTCCAAAGCTCTAAATATTTTCTATGCTTAACGATTCGTCTCCGTCTCTCCCAAATAGCGACTAGGATAATCGCCAGCGCCGCTAGGCCATAATTTAGGTATTCCCAAAACATTTGCTCCGCTTGATCCATAGGCGGTAAAGTACGATTAAAGTGCCCACGGGAACGAATGCTTAATAAACCCTCATCCTCTAATGACCAATCAATAGCATTGGCGATCATTTGAATACTATTGAGGTATTGGCTTTGCTGAGCACTGCCTAACATCTGAATCACTTGATCACTGAGAAAGTCATTTGACGCAAACAGTATGATACGTGCTGATTCTGGTGAGCGCGTAATCACACTGCTAACTTGCAGCGCTTCGCTATCAGAGTCGGACTCTTGTTCTTCAGATAATAAAGGCGACGACTTGCTGGCATAAAACGAATCAAACCGCCCTTGACTAATCACGGCTAATAAATGGCTAGCTTGCTCTCCTTCTGGAGTAAAGCGAGTCACTCCTTGGGCATTAACCTGTGGCATGACATCCAGAGAATCCGATAACCACGACTGCTCTGAACTGTTCAATAAAGGGGTCACTTGCCGTGCCCTATTCTTTTCTTTATCAAGGGTAATAGGAGAAGCCCAAGTCATAGTGACTTGAGGCAATTCAGAGGTAATTAAATTTTCACTATTTAAACCTTCAGCACGAATATCAGCGAAAAACGGATAGTCCAACATACGCAACTCTTGTAACCTGAAACCTCCAACATTACGCATTACAGGAATAGGAAAAGCCGAATTTTGCGCATCAAGTAATACCGAGTCCTCTATGGTTATGCCATGATGGCTCAACCAAGGTTCTAAACCACTAGTATGTTTCTGCAACGTTAATTGGTTATTAGCCAAGTTGGCTGAATAGGCTGAACTAGCGGCAATCACAGTTCCACCCTTCATTAAGAATTGGTCAATCGCAAATACCTGTTTATCGTCTAACTGAGTAGGCGAGTTTAATAACAGAATATCCGCTTCTCCAGCAACCGAGCCATCGCTTAGGTCTTCTTGCACGACATTAAGTTCACTGCTTAAGAAATTCTCTAACTCAGAATAACCAGCATTATTTGCATAAGGGGAAGAGTAATCCGCTTGCGGCGTGACGAATGCCACGGTTTTGGTGAAACCTGCGGCAAAGCGTTTAATACCCGCGTCTAAATTGCGCTCAAACTCTGCTTGGCTCAGGTCGGCTAACGGCAGCTGTACGACTTGCTTATGACCTGTGTCATTAGCCTGCAAGGTTAAATAAAAGAAGAACTCTTCTTCACTGAATAAA
Organism: uncultured Oleispira sp.; assembly: GCA_964022115.1. Lineage (GTDB taxonomy): Bacteria > Pseudomonadota > Gammaproteobacteria > Pseudomonadales > Oceanobacteraceae > Oleispira. The sequence goes on from CAXIBC010000073.1 coordinate 3,660, forward strand.
CTGGTCGCCATGGGTTTAAAACCATAGTCTTCAATGATTTGCTGAGCGACTTTACCGCCATCGGCTTCCGGTTCAACAAACTCAATAGTTAAGCGCCCAGAAGACTTAGCAGCAAGCTGTTGGCCGACGCTATTCACCGTCTTTTTAAAGTCTTGTAATGACTCGGGTAATTTATCAGCAGCGGAAACATAAGCGATGAGTTGCAAGTCCGCTTTGACCGTTGCAAATAAATCCCCTGCCGCTTGATAGGCGTGTAGTACCTTCTTAATGCCTCGGGTTAGGTCGTGCTCAGGGTTTCTTAACTGCACATCAATATCGGCTTCGCTGCGTGCTTGTACTTCAATCAGGTCTCTAAAACCCAATACTTGGTACTCATCACCGTATTGAATTAAGACATTAAAGTACGAACTGACAATAGACGATTGATAGCGGTCGGCGACTTGGAAAGGAACTGGCTGAATGCCGTATTCCTGGTTCGCTTCTTGTTCCAGCTCTGGGGACGACAGTGGATCGATAAATTCAACTCGCACGTTACCTTTACCCGCTGCTTCATACTCTTTAATTAAGTCACGCATTTGCGGGACAAGCGGGGCTAATAAAGGATGGGTCTTGCTACTGAAATAACCACGAACTAAGAGCGGCTCTTGCAGCTGGTTTAAATAGTTTTCGGTTGCCGCAGAAATTGAATATTGATTACCTCGGGTAACATCAATACGCAGACTGTCTAATTGCCCTAACCAAAGATTAGCGGCCAAAGCATTTACCACGATCAAGGCTGTTACCCCTCGCCAATAATTATGCTGCTTATTTTTTTTACCTTGCACCCAGCGCTCTTTCTCTAGGGATAGGGTATTCAAAGCCAAAAATACAATGATCAGACTGATATAATAATAGAAATCGCTAAAGTCGATCACGCCTCGAGTGATCGCTTCAAATCTTGAGCCTGTCCCTAATAATCGCAACCAATCTGCAAGTTCGGTAGTCAATAAGTCGGTAATGGCGCTTGCACCGATTAAATAAAATAAGCCAGATACAATGACGGCACTGATCAAGCTCACGATTTGATTATCGCTACGGGCTGAAACAAACAGGCCAATACTTAAATAAGCCGCCCCGATAAACAAGGTTGCTAAATATCCGGCCCATACTGGCCCCCAATCTAGCTCGGCAATAATAGCCACAGTGATCGGCACGGGTAAGGTTATCAACAAGGCAATGGTCAATAAAAATAAACAGGCTAAGAACTTGCCTAATACAAAGTGCCAAAGTGGAATGGGCTGAGTTAATACAAACTCTAAGGTGCCATTACGCCGCTCTTCACTCCATAACCTCATGGTTAAAGTGGCCGTTAAAAAGATTAATAAAATCGGCATCCACTCGAATAATGGCCTCACATCGGCGATATTTCTAGCAAAAAAGGACTCCACCCAAAAGAAGACAAATAATGTCACCGCCGCAAAGGTCGCCAAGAAAAGATAGGCAATTGGGGAAGCAAAAAAGAGCGCTATCTCCTTCGTAGCAATACGTTTTATAGTAATTTTTGTATCTGTATTAAACAACATTTCGATCCTCCTCAATGTCATACTGTCCTTCGTTAACCTGTTTAAATAAGGTCTCCAAATCTCTCAGTTCTGGCTGTAATAAATACAACGCGGCTTTCTGCTCGCTGACACAGCTGGCGATGGCCGCACACACATCGGGTAAATTGGCTTCTGGCTTAAAACTAATGCGATATTTATGGATATCATTCTGGCTGCGTAAAACTTCTAATTCTTCTACCGCGGCAAGGTCGGTTAATACCTTAGTCGCTGCGGGTTTTAAGCGGGTTTCGATTAATATGTGATTACCTTGCCTTAAGCTTTCAAGCTGGGCATCTAAGGCTAGCTTGCCACCATGCAGCATCAATACCCGCGAACAAAGTGCTTCAACTTCTTGCATGATGTGAGTCGATAAAATGACGGTTGCATCCTGAGCAATATCTTTAATCAGGTTACGCATGTGCTGGGTTTGCTCTGGGTCTAAACCATTAGTCGGTTCATCTAAAATAAGCAGTTTAGGACGACCTAATATAGCCTGAGCCACCCCGACCCTTTGCTTTAAACCCCGGGACAGGGTCGAAATAGGCGCCAGTAACTTAGTGGCGATATCCGTTGCTTGCACCACCCGTTTTATTTCTGTGTTTTTGGCATTGCTGTTCAGGCCTTTTAAATCCGCTGCAAAATCTAGGTAGTCTGCGACCGTCATTTCGGCATAAACTGGTAAGCTTTCTGGCAAATAACCGAGATTTTTCTGAATCTCTTTCGGCTCGTATTGTAAGTCGATGCCATCAATACTAACCGCCCCATGGTTGGCCTCTAAATAACCACTCAGCATTTTCATTATGGTGGTTTTACCCGCACCATTATGACCTAGAAGGCCGACAATCTCTCCTTTTCCAATGGTGAAGCTGACGTTATCAACGGCGCGAAAGCTGCCATATTCTCTGGATAACTGGTGAACTTCCAGCATATATCCCTCCTATTTCTCAACAAGATTTCTTCAATAAGAATGGTCGTCTAAAATGCAGATGATTCTGCTATGGATTATTTGAATTCATACTATGAAGGAGGGGGACGCGCAGCTTTAATACGCCGATAAACCGATAAAAACATTGTTGTATTCTCCTATTACTGGGATTAACCCCATGACAACGTCGTTAGCAATTAACGGTTTAATAGATAGAGTTGCTTTTAAAAAGTTCAAGTCATGATTAAAATTATCTACTCTTAAATACTTAAGAAAAAGATAAGCCGCTATCCTCTAGCCTGCCATAGATACATAGATGCCTGCTTACCTAATACAGTGGTTGTAAATAACTCATCACTAGCCCTGCCTGCTAGGCCATAACAAGTATGAAGGGGTAATAAGTGTTCCTCCCGCGGATGGCAAAAGCGTGCCTGAGGGGCTTGATGCCACTGGCCTAATAACTGAGTACGCTGCTCTTCTGACATTGTCTTATCCGTTAGTATTGCTTGCAGCCATTGTTCAAAAGCTTGATTTTTTACATTGCCATCATCCATGCTGGCTTCAAAAAAAGCCCGCATGTTATGAAATGAAAAACCTGAGCCAAGCACCAATAAGTTCTCCCACTCTAAAGCCTGTAATGCCTTACCGAGCGCCAGGTGCACGTCAGCATCAAGAGAATCTAATAAGGATAACTGCACACAAGGAATATCAGCCTCTGGGTACATTATGGTTAACGGCACAAACAGACCATGATCATAACCACGCTGATCATCTAATCTTGCCTCAATGCCTGCTTGTACTATTGATTGATAAATTTTCTGTGCCAATTCAGGCTGGCCTAGGCTTGGGTATTGGAGCTGATAGGCTTCTTCAGGAAAGCCGTTATAGTCATAGATAAGCGAAGGGGCTGGCCCCGAGGTAATGGTCGCCACTTGGGCTTCCCAATGCGCACTGATGACTAAGATGGCGCTAGGCCTAGGTATTCTTTTTGTCATCTGCTTTAGGGTATCAAGCATATCGCTATGACCCGTATCCCCCAGTAATGGCATAGGGCCACCCCCATGGGAAATAAACATAATATTGCTATTCACATCGTTCACCGCTATTTAAATAGGTTATTTACGCCATCATTTTTCACTAAAAAAATAGGCCTGCCAAAATTTTAGGCAGACTTGTCAGGCTGAAGCCTGGCCTACATAAAACATTACAACTAACACTCTCAACCCAAACGCAAAAAGCTGACTGAGCATGTGCCCTATCAGCTTTTGATATTTTTACTAACTTCTGTAATCTTCTAATCACTTCAGTTTATTAGCGACTACAGCTTCTTGGCTAATAAGTTATCCAAAGATAAACGACCTGCACCTTGGAAGGTTAGCGCCAGTGTTGCGGCGAATAATGTCAAAGCAAATTCATAACCGTTATTGCTCATGAATAAGCCGTTAACAAAATGAACGCTGAAGATGGCGATCACCATAGTGAAGGCACTAACCGCGGCCGCTGGGCGGGTTAATAAACCGAAGATCAAGGCTAGGCCACCAAAGAACTCTGCGCTACCCGCTAATAAGGCCATTAAGAAACCTGGCTCTAAGCCGATGCTGGCCATCCATTGTCCGGTGCCTTCTAAACCGTAACCACCAAACCAACCAAATAATTTTTGTGCACCGTGTGCAGCCAAGATAATGCCAACAGGAACGCGTAGAACCAATGCTGCGAAACCAGCGTTAGAAGTTAATAATGCTTTTAAAGTTTGCTTGTTCATCGTCTTTCTCCAATTGTTTAATTCAGCTGTGCGCTTGTGTGCGTCATCAGGTTGATAGTTATATTACTGACAATGATTAATAGGATAAATAGCGGTATTATTGAATAATTACCAACGTAGTGTTTATAATCAATGGTAATACTGCTCCCTTTTAAACAATATCAGAAGGCCTACCCTATGGATCGAATTGACTCAATGAAAGCCTTTGTAGCCGTTGCAACCGAGGGCAGCTTCACTAAGGCGGCAGAAAAACTAGGCAGCTCAAATCAGCTGATCAGTAAATATGTCTCACAGCTAGAAGAATACTTAGCTGTGCGGCTCTTTAATCGCACCACCCGTAAAGTGCATCTCACAGAAGCGGGTGAGCAATGCCTTGAGCAAACAAAGCATATTTTAGAGAGCATCCATAATATGGAAGGCCACTTCGGCCAATTACAAACCCAAGTACAAGGCCTCCTGCAGATTAGTGCACCGGTTTCTTTTTCTACCTTGCATTTATCTTCCCTTATTTGTGATTTTAAAAAGCAGCAAGCAGAAGTTAGCATCGACTTGCAATTAAGCGATCGTAAGATTGATGTGATAGAAGAAGGTTTTGATGTGGCGCTGCGTATTGGCCGCTTAAAGAGCTCTTCTCTTATTGCTAAAAAGATCGCGCCTGTGCGAATGGTATTGTGTGCATCGCCTGATTATTTAAAGCAAAACGGTACCCCCAAGCACCCTAATGATTTAATTACTGAGCATTTTTTACGTTATAGCTATTTAGATTATTCGCAAGAGAATTCGCCGTTAATGGAGGCTTTAAAGCTCAAGAGCCAAAAACAAGGTGCCGGTTTGGTGGTTAATAATGGTGAGATTTTAATGGCCGCCGCCATTGCCGGAGAAGGCTATATTTTACAGCCTACCTTTATTGTTGGCGCCGCGATTAAACAGGGTAAGTTGAGTATTATTTTACCTGAGTTTGAACCGGAGCCCATGGGCTTATATGCCGTTTATCCACACCGTAAGTTATTAGCGCCTAAACTTAGGGCCTTCATTGATTTTATTAGTCAATATTACGGTGAGCTACCCTATTGGGATGATTTTTAATTTAGACAATAAAAAACCTCAGCTGTTTCCAGCTGAGGTTTTATTTTGCTTAACGCTTATAGGCTAATATAGGTATAGGCTAATTATTTAAGAAGCTGAGAGACTTGCTCACGCGCATTCTTTAAAGATTCTGCTTTAGAATCTTCACCTAAGTTCAAACCTTCTGCATAAACAAACTTCACCTTGGTTAAACCGATGAAGGCTAAGAATGTTTTCATATAACCCGTTTGAGTATCTTTATCAGTGCCTAAGTAAGAGCCACCACGCGCCGCAAAGATATACACTGGCTTATCTTCTAACAGACCAACGGGGCCATTCTCTGTGTACTTAAACGTTTCACCGGCACGAGCAATATGATCGATATACGCTTTAAGCACCGATGGAATACCGAAGTTATACATGGGCAACGCAAAGACAATGGCAGAGGCTTCACGTAGATCCGCAATCAATTTATCAGACTCAGCAACAATCGCTTTTTGGCTGTCGCTGCGCTCATCCGCAGGAGTAGTGAATGCAGTGAAGCGTTCACCATCTAAGTGTGGAAGAGGGTTCGCTGATAAATCCAATTTCTTAACTTCTGTGCCTGGATTTTGCTTACTATAATCCGCTACGAATAAATCTGCTAACTGAGTTGATTGACCTTCTGGAGTGAAAAGGCTGCTATTGATTTGAAGTAACTTGCTCATGTGTCTCACCTTTAAAATATGTTTGAGGAATCTGCTTATTTGTAAGTTGGATCTATTGAAACAGAACCCCAGGCATTAAAAAATCAGATTAAATAGATCTATTTGTTCGAAAAAATAGAATCTAATTAAATACCCCTACTCAGCCTCTTTAGACTTTTCATCACAGTCACGCTGCATGGTTTTAATTAGCTCGGCTTCAATTTTCATAAATAGCTTTAAGAAGTGCTCATCAAAACCAAAGCTTTCTCCTTCATTACGCCAGCTATGAAAGAGCGTATCAAAATGCTTTTCTTCCACAGTCGTAAACTTCTTCTTCAACTTTTCTGCTTTAGCAGGCTCAATACCCACCCGTATTAACGCTTCACCGGCCAGGGTAAGAGCAGAGTTATAGGTTTCGCTGATCACATAATCTGCGCCCGCTTCTTTCAGTTCAAATACATGGCCACGATCAAAGCCCCGCGCCAAAACCTGAACGTGGCTATGAGTCAGCTTTATATGCTTAACCATTTCTATTGCGCGAGCAGTATCATCAATGGCTACTACCACTAAGCTGGCGTCATCAATACCTGCGGTATGCAATAAGTCTGGGCGTGAAGCATCACCGTAGAAACTTTTAACGTTTACTGTACGCATACGATCGATTTGACTAATTTTATAATCCAGCACAACCGTTGGAATATTATTGGCAATTAATAAACGATTTACTATTTGGCCAAAGCGACCGATACCGGCAATAATAACCTTGCCTTGCTCATCGATTTTATCCGCTTCACGATCGGCACCTTGCTGCTTAAAGCGCGGCAAAATAACCTTGTCAAAAATAATAAACAGCACTGGGGTTAAGAACATCGAAAGTGCCACAACGATGGATAAGGTTTGCGCTAATTTTTCAGGCAGAATGTGTTCAGTAATGGCATAACTTAATAGGACTAAACCAAACTCACCGGCCTGGGCAAGGCTTAACAAAAACAACCAGCGATCACTACCGCGAATTTTAAAGACCATGGCTAATACCAATAAGACCAATGCTTTTAACAGCATGAGCCCCAGCGTTAATGCCATAATAACCACTAAGTTATTATTGAGAATTTCGAAGTTAATGGCCGCGCCAACGGTAATAAAGAAAAGCCCTAATAACAAACCTTTAAAAGGTTCGATATCCGCTTCTAACTGATGGCGAAATTCACTACTGGCCAAAACCACACCGGCTAAAAAGGTGCCTAACGCAGGGGAAAGCCCGACTAAATTCATTAATGCAGCAATACCAACTACCAGCATTAAAGCCGTCGCGGTAAATACTTCAGGCAGCTCAGCTTTGGCGACAAAACGAAATAATGGACCACTAAAATAATGGCCACTGGCCACCAGACCGACAACCGTTGCCAATACCACAATCGCAGCAGCCCAAGCAGGTAAATCGGCTACCAAGCTTAATTCTTCATGCTGCGCGGCGCTATTCACTAAATTCGTTGCAGCGGCTTGTAGTTCTGGCAAGGCTAATAACGGCAGTAGCGCCAACATAGGAATAACGGCAATGTCTTGGAATAATAAAACCGAAAACGCACTGCTTCCACCGTCGGTTTTGGTCAGGCCTTTTTCGTTAAAGGTTTGCAAAACAATGGCGGTAGAAGATAAAGAAAATATAAGACCAATGGCTAAGGAAATACTCCAACTTTGACCGAGCAATAACGCAATGCCAGAGATCGCCACGGTTGTTAATAGTAACTGCAAGCCGCCTAAACCTAATAAGCGATGACGCATTTTCCATAACGCCGGGGCCTCAAGCTCTAGCCCCACTAAGAACAACATCATCACCACACCAAATTCGGCAAAGTGCTGTATGGTAGACGCTTCTTGACCGACAAGCCCTGTCACTGGCCCAATAATCACCCCAGCAATCAGATAACCAAGCACCGAGCCTAGACCAAAACGTTTCGCTAATGGCACCATGATTACTGCAGCACAGAGATAAATAAAAGCCTGTACTAATAAACTTGTCATGTGGTTTTTCCTTAATCAAATCAACCTAATGCTGAATTGTAGCCTCTCTTACACGAACCCTACAGTCACTTTTTTAGCGCCGTTTTAATTAATAACCGTAACCCACACTCTAGCGACCATAAGTTTGTAATGCTTTATCGGTTGGCTTATCCCAAGGAACCGTAGCTTTGGTCAAAGAGAAAGTAACTTTCCAATGATCAATGCGCTTCACCGCCCCTACGTACAAGCGACCAATCAAAGGGTCGTGAGCAACCGCAGCACTGTCGCGGAATGTATTACCATCCCAAAAGATAGCGTTACCAATGGCAGAGCCATTCACTAATGCAAATAGCCAAAAACCGCCTTTGCTATTATTTTTTGTATATCGCGTAATCATCTCGCAAGCCCCAACCTTTCACTGCGGAGAAGCAATAAGGCTATCAATGCCATTTTGAGTTTGCTCACCCAAAGCCGCTGGCCCAGCAATACCATAATGCAAAGAGAAAGCATCCATGGTTTGATCATCTTGGGCGCCAGCCGTAAGCGACGCAAACAACACTCCTATATATGGAATATCCCCTTCAATATATTCAGACTCTTCAATGTCACCAGGGGTAAATATAGGATGCGACAAGCTGTGGCTGATAAATCGCTGACGATGGCTGCCTCTGAGTAAATCAATATCGTCCAAATCATTGGCTAAAAAATCAAACACTGGCCCTTCGCGGTAACTATTAAGATAACCCGAGACCCAGCCCACCTGTACACCACTGGTATAATCGTCATCAGAGGAGACCAGCAGATCGTTATCTATGGATAAAAACCACGTGCCAGAAGCCTGTTCGACGATATCTGAACTACCATTATTCTTAGCAACAATCGTATTATCAGGAATCATGTCGGCAGCAACCGTCTTAGCAGCAACCGTCTTAGCAGCAACAAGGACAGAATAATTTAGGCATACTAGGCTAACAAGTAAGATCAAAATCTGATTAAGGATTTTGCTTAATACTGAATTCATAAAATGCGTCACTTTTATTCTAATTTATAGAATTTACTAATAGCCTTGACTGATAGACCCTATAAATCGACCCTATAAATCGAATAACTTCCATCACGAACCTACAATCTAGGAAAATGACTATGGCCTACTTATTATCAACTCGACAAAAAGACCTTGATGGCTTTACTGTTCGTCGCATTTTGCCCAATGCCGCGAAAAGAATGATTGGTCCTTTCGTTTTTATTGATCACATGGGGCCAGCGGACTTTACCGCGGGTGAAGGTATTGATGTTCGTCCACACCCACACATAGGTTTATCCACCATTACCTACTTGATGGAAGGCAGCTTATTGCACCGCGATAGCTTGGGTAACAACTTGGAGATTCTGCCCGGTGATGTTAACTGGATGACGGCGGGTAAAGGCATTGTGCATTCCGAGCGCGAAACCATTGAAGTGAAATCTGGCCAGCATAAGTTAGATGGTATGCAATGCTGGATGGCGCTGCCAAAAAACATGGCAGAAGTGTCCCCAAGCTTTACTCATATCAAACGTGCTTGTTTACCACACCACATGTTCGATGGTGTTCTGATTCGCTTAATCGCGGGTGAAGCATTGGGCTTAACCTCGCCGATCAAAACCTATTCCCCGATGTTCTACTTAGATATTTTGGCAAAACCCGAAAAAGAAATCTCGCGCCCTAACCCAGACCAAGAATGCATGGTGTATGTATTAGATGGTTCTGTAACAATTGAAGGCACAGCTTATACAGCCGGTGATGTGATTATTCTAGAAGATGAACAGTGCATTAACTCCACCAGCCATTGCCGACTATTAATGCTAGGGGGCGAAGAGTGGCCAGAAGTGCCGATTCTAGAGTGGAACTTTGTTAGTTTTGATCGTGAACGCATCGAAAAAGCAAAAGACGACTGGCGTGAGCAGCGTTTTCCAAAGATCCCAGGTGATGATAA
>CAXIBC010000074.1:0-13008 GCA_964022115.1 uncultured Oleispira sp.
TGGGGATTATCTCATCACCAATTTTATCAACAGAACAATAACCAAACGGCTGCAGGCTATTTCTATAACGATGCTTTTTTTGTCATTGCTTTAACTCAGCCGATTAAGTCAAAGCAAGTCGTTAACCCTCAGCGGCCATTAATGCATGGTATGCCATTTACCATTAATGAAACCCCCGCATATCTTTTTCCATACCCTAGCTTTACAACAATCGAATTTGAGCGCCAAGGTATTCGCTATATATTGCTAGCCAATATTCACCCTCAGAGCTTGATCGATATGGCGAGCGGAATAATATTAGCCGTAGATTAAACTTTAGCATTCACTTGGCAATTAAAGGCAATCACTACTCGGTCGCTATCACCAAAATACGGCATAGCAGCATGTTTCAAATAGGAAGGAAAAATAATAATCTGACCCGCGAGTGGTGAAAAATCCATAAAACCATCGGCACTTAGATACGCCGTGCCTGCATCTTGATAATGATCTGCCCCATGGCGTGGATCATAAAATCGGTTTACGCCATTACGACCATCAATACTACTTTCACCTTCTTGTAGATAATAAATACCACACCAAGAACAATTTGGGTGTGAATGTGTATCGTGGTAACCGCCATTTTGGGTAATGTGATACCAAGACTCAACCACATCAACTTGTGCTTGCGCGCCTTCTGGCCAAAAGGGTTCGTTCACGGCATGGGCGATGGTGCCAATTAAGTCTTCTACATGAGCGCGAAACTTTTTCAGTGGCTCATAAGGTAAGGTCAATAAATTCAGTTCACTTTCGAATAATGCATGCTTAGCGAATACGGCAACTTCACTATTAATTTGGCTAGCTTGCTGTTCTTTGATTTCATACAAAGCTTTTTCTAATTCAGCTGCGTTGCTTTCATGACCTGGGTAATGGCTAATAAACAGCTTACTGTCCCACATCGCCATATCTTCAATATAAAATTCTTCTTCCACAGGGATTCTCGGTATCTTTGTTGACTGCCTCCATTCTATGTTTTTTTAATATCATTGCATACAACCCTTGCCTGAACAGGCAAGGGAACCCATATACGGTGCGATGATAACCCACTAGGCCGTCATCTTGCTTTTGCCGTGACCTCCTTCGCTCAAGTGCTTAACCTCAGAAAGATCATTACCACTTAATTTATAAGCTTTAGCAAACCCACGCACATAACCTGCGGAATCAGGGGTTAATTCAAACAAATGAAAATCCTCTAAAGGTTTTAGCAAACTGATTATTTTGCCAAACTTATTTTCTAGCCGTTCTAGCATCTCTTCCCAATTATTAGCCGTTCGGGCTACGTGCTTTGCACTCACTTTTAGCGTTGCTCGTTTGCGAGCAAAAAGACTTTTGGCATCATTTTCCGGTTCTATAAATAACAAACTTGCTAACGGGTTCTCCATCAAGTTAGCCGTATGCTTAGATAACTCTGAAACATAGACATAAAAGCTGCCATTATGTTTTAAAACCGGCGCATAGCTTGATTCTGGTTCGTTTAGCGCATTGACCGTGCCCATAATGACGCTCTGGTGGCTGTCAATAAATTGATTAAACTCGGTATAAATTCCCGCTAAAGAATCTTTTGTCTCACTCATTTTCTCTCTCCCATGTTTCTCATTTTTCGTTTTATCCCTATGCGTTTTACACATGTAACGAGTCATTTTTCACTACTTTATTGAAATTCTAGAGATGGATATTTCATTAATTTTGCTCAATGACTTTGTTAAAGGTCTGACCAATATTTTTAATCGGCTTAACTTGACTCCGACACAATGGTAATTATAATGCGAATCATTATCAATAAGATTATCTTTAATATTAAATTATTGTCTACCTGCATTTGTTAAAAGGCCTGCAAACTTAAATGAGTAAAAGTGCAATAAAGCGAACGTTGTTGTCGTCGTTAGCATACGGATTGGTCATTAGTAGCCCAATCAGCGCTTGGGCTTTAACTTCAAAGACACAAACGAATGACATTGAGCTATCACCTATGGTCACAACCGCGACCAAAACACCGCGAAGACTGGATGAAGTACCTGTTCAGACAATTGTGCTAACCCGTGCTGAAATAGAAAAAACCCACGCTCAAAACCTAGCAGAGGCCTTGCAATATGCTCCGGGGGTTCAGTTAAAACCGATTCACGGTAAAACTGGCCAAGGAGCATGGATTCAGGGTTTTGATGCTGATCGTGTATTGGTGCTTATTAATGGCAATCCTATTTCACCTAGCACGGGGTCAACTATTGACGTTACCCAAGTAGCCATTGGTGATATCCAACAGATTGAAATCATCAAAGGAGCCACCTCGGCTCTCTATGGCACCTCAGCTATGGGTGGAGTGATTAATGTAATTACCAGAGAGCCGTCCTCTAACTTTTTAGCCAGCGCGGATCTTTCTGCTGGTAATTGGGGCAGTCAAAGTGAAGACGATAATCCCTTAGCAAAACGTCATGGTAATTTTGAAATATCGACCAAACAAAAAAACTGGCATGGCCAAGTGGTTGCGGCCTTAACAGAATCTGATGGTTTCAAAGCACCCGATACCGCAGGTGAATCAACTCAAGGATGGAACGGTTACAAACATACGATCTCCAGCAATTTTCAATACCGTTTTGACAATGACCTGAGCATTACCGTTATGCCACGCTATTTTGATGAAGACATCTCGGTATTAAATACCCAGTTTGTTCCAGGCATAGGAAATATAACGGAAGACTATACGGATAAAACATTAGTCTCGAACATCTCAACGGTTATAGAGCAATCACTGAGTAATAATGGGCACTGGAAAGTACGCGCCATGTGGGAAGATTTTTATAACGATGCCAGCAAGGCCTCCCACCGAGAAACCACTTCTAATCATTCAGAATTCGCAGGGCAACTCGATTTTCCTTTAGGTATTTCTCACTTTGTCACTGTTGGCGCAGAGTATCAATTTGATTCAATGAATGTTGATAACATTTCGTCAAATATTCAAGAAGTCGCTGATGAAACTAAAACATCCATACAGGCATTCGCCCAAGACAGTTGGTTTATATCCCCTAACCTAGAAATTCTTCCCGGTGCTCGTATTCATAACGACTCACGTTTTGGCTCGCACTTAGCACCCATGTTAAACGCCATGTATAACACTGAAGATTTATTGCCAGGGCGAATCAATATCCGAGCAGGATTAGGCAATGGCTATCGCACTCCCAACTTAAAAGAACTCTATTATTTATTCGATCACAGCCAAATTGGTTACATGGTGCAAGGTAATGAAGACCTTGAACCTGAAAGCTCAACCAGCTACCAGCTAGGGCTAGAATGGATTTTTCCTAAAGATGACGGAAGCTTGGGCATCAGCCTATTTCAGAACGACATTGACGATTTAATTACTGAAGTATTAAAACCTAATGCGCTTGGCCCAAACAATTCTGCTATCTACGAATCTCAAAATATTGAACAAGCAATGACGAAAGGATTTGAAATATCGTTGCGCAAATCATTAGGGAAATATGTTGCTTTAGATATGAGCTACAACCAGCTAGACGCCAAAAATACTAAAACAAATAAAATATTAGTTGAACGCCCTAAGAGCAGTGCGAAAGCCGGCCTAGATATATTTTTAGCAAACTCTGTCAGCCTCAGCAACAAAGTTAATTATGAATCTAAGCAATATTTAGATGAAGACAATACCATTGTTTCTCCAGGCTATACCACCTGGGATAGCGCGCTTAACTACGAGATGAATTTTCAATGGAAGTTATACGGCGGGATTAAAAACATCACTAACGTGCAGCGAGTTTTTGATGGCACAGACTTTCGCCCAGAAGCGGGACGCTATGTCTATATGGGATTTAGTTATCAGTATGAAAACTAATTATCAAATTTGTAATACATTACTCAATAAATAATAAGGAATTAAGAGATGATCTATAACAAAATAGGAATAACTTTATTCAGCGTTGTCGCGCTTGGCCTTACAGGATGTGGTGGTAGTTCATCCTCTAGCTCTTCCGATCAGAACAACTTTATAGGTAGCGGCTCAATCAATATTGATAGTGCTAACTATTCTACATTGGATGCCACCACCGCATCGGCTCCTGCGTATTTAGATTTAGACTCTGGCCACAATGTATTGTCTAGTGAAACCTGGCACATGGCTTACCAAAAATATATTGGATTTTCGACTAACTCAACAGCGGGCATAGAAGCCTGTATTGCCAAAGAATATACAGAATTGTATGACGAAAATGGCGAACCCGTAAAAGCTGAATTTTCGGCGTTAACCAAGAGCAGCACTGCAAGCGACTTTAATAATGTTACCCAAACAAGTTGCTCTGATTTCAGCAGCGATGAAGTTGAATCTCAGTTTCAAGATTGGTACAGCTACAACCCAACAACTCATGCAATAACCGTTAATTCCGATGATAGCAACGGTTGGATTGTTCGTTCTTCAACAGCAGATGGCAATGGGAACTATGCGTATACCCGTTTAAAAGCCACGGCTTATGATGTTAATGGTATTACCTTCAATAGCGAGCTATGGGACAACAATTCACAGTCATTCTTAGCCGCTGTCTCTACGGGCGCATTAAGCCCTAGCAATGGAACCATTTATTGGAATATGGAAGACAATTCAAACTCTACAACAGAATCAGATGACTGGGATTTAAAAATTGAAGCTAAAGGACACGCAAGTCTCATATTAGTTAATGGCGGTGCATCGGGTATGGGTAATGCCGGTGTTGGTAGCGCCTTACGCGTTGCCAATGTGGATGCAGTAACAGACCCTACTAGCACACAGCAGGTTTATAAATATTTTGGTGACTCGGTTTCTGGCCCTCTTTCTTCACCCGGTTTATTTGGACCACTTGAATACGGTGTTGGTGGTGATAATCACGACATGTGGCCAACCTTTGCTATTTATATTTTCAAAGATGGCGAGCGTTATTATAAAGCTCAAGTTGTTAGCAACAAGGGTGAAGATGGAAAACAAGACAGCGGAACGCTTTATATTCGTCATCAAGAGATTACAGAATAATGTCAGATTTATTCACAACCCTTAAACAACAGAAGTTAGAACTCTTGGCGGCTGAAAAGCCCCCAAGGGCTCGGGAAGCCGCTAAACAATTAAACATCAGCGAAGCCGAGTATGTGGCTCTATCGTGTGGTGATTCGGTTTATGCATTAAATACCGAACTCTTAGTAGAGCTAATTAAACAACTTCATCGCATTGGTGAAGTGATGGCATTAACACGTAATGATGCGGTAGTTTTTGAACACCACGGTATTTATCACAACCCCATTATTAAACAAAACTATGTCATCATCAATCAAGCTGACATGGATTTGCGCTTAAAAATTTCAGACTGGCAATATGCTTTTGCCGTTGATGAAGGTGGTCGCCAAAGCTTCCATTTTTTTGATGCTTATGGGCAAGCTGCACATAAAATTTATATGACCAAGAAATCTGATTTACAAGTTTATGACGATCTTGTATCCCAGTTCAGCGTGAATTTTGGTTTTGAAAAAATGAATGTGCAAAGCAAACCAGAAGATTCTGTTAAACCTAATCTGCCTGCGGTAATTGACGAAAAGTCTCTGCAAGCAGATTGGCAAAAACTTGATAACCCCCACCATATCGATTCCTTACTGCAATTATATGGTTTAACACGGCCACAGGCTTATCGTCACTTACCTGATGTAGCGACTAAGCTACAAAAAAATGTTTTGCGCCCCCTACTCGAACAAGCGGCCGAGCATAAATGGCCCCTGCTAATTTTTGTTCCTAATAGCTGCGCGACTCAAATTCATAATGGCACAGTGCATAAACTATTAGAAATGGGGCCATGGTTTAATGTACTAGACCCTCAATTTAATATGCATGCGAGCCTACAACTCATTACCGAAACCTGGTTGGTGATTAAAAATAGCAATGGTGAATCAACTCTTTCATTAGAACTATTTGATGCCAATGATCAAGCCGTCATGATGGTGTATTTACAACCAAGTTCACGTACCCCAGAGATAATAAAACAATGGCAAGATTTTTTAATGACCCAAAAGCTAGAAGGAATGAGCGCATGAAAAAATCTTTAGCTCCAATATTTTTTCTACTGCTAACATTGATTGGCTTAACCTCAAATACTGCCTATGCGGCTGATCAAGAAAGGATCGTTGCCATAGACGGCTCTATTTCAGAAATTGTTTATGCCCTAGGAAAAGGCCATTTAATGGTCGGCCGAGATACCACAACCACCTATCCAGAAGCCGCAGCCAAGTTACCTAGCGTAGGCTATATGAGGCAGTTATCTGCGGAAGGTATTCTGTCGTTAAAACCCACTCTGATATTAGCGACCAAAGATGCAAAACCTCAAAACGTTTTGACTCGTTTAAAAGATGCGGGCGTGCATATTGAAATTATCGACAATATCTTTACTCCTGAAGGCGTCGCCCTAAAAATTAAACAGGTAGCAAAAATTCTTAAAGTAGAAGCCGCTGGAGAAGTGTTAGTAAAAAAAGTTCAGAAATCTGTCGCAGACGCACAAGTAATCGTTCAACAAGCCATCTCGCAACACCAAAAAGAACCTGCTAAAGCTCTGTTTATTCTAAACATGCGTGGTAACAATATGATGGTCGCAGGAAAAAATAGCCGCGCTGATACCATGATGCAATTGGCAGGAATAACCAACCCTGCTGCAGAATCTTTGCAAGGCTATAAACCACTAACAGCAGAAGCTGCGATTCAATACAACCCAGACTATTTATTGACCATGCAACATGGCATTAGCTCTGCCGGTGGCAGAGATGGAATGCTGAATACAGCAGCCGTAAAAATGACCAATGCTGGAAAAAACAAACAACTTTTATTAGTAGACGATAACTTTTTAATGTTTGGCCCTCGCATGGGTGAAGCGATTGAAACAATGGCGCGGAAAATTTATGCCATTCAATAACTCAAATACCCTAGATTTATTTACTGTTAGTAAAAGCCAACACGTTATCAGAATTCAAAAGGTGTTTTTGTGAGGCTGTCGAACTCCCCTATTAAGGCACTGATAGTTTTATTTATTCTTACCTTAATTTTAAGCATTTATTCCCTTGCTGTTGGCGCAATAGCGCTACCTGAAAAACAAGTTTTATCATCCTTACTCGGTTGGCAAGAAGACATTCAAACCCGCTTAGTCGTGAATGAAATTCGCCTACCTCGACTATTATTAGGTCTGCTGGTAGGCGCAGGCTTGGCAGTTTCTGGGGCCGCCATGCAGGGCTTATTTCGCAACCCTTTGGCTGATCCCGCGTTAGTTGGGGTTTCCAGCGGCGCCGCTTTAGCTTCTGTCGCTATCATCGTTCTTGGTAGCTCATGGTTAAGTGAATGGGTTATTTTTTGGGGATTTTTCGCTTTACCCTTTGCCGCATTCTTAGGTGGTTTATTAGTCACTTGGTTAATTTACCGCGTCGCAACAAAAGACGGCCGTACTGATGTTGGTTTGATGCTGCTAACAGGTATTGCGATTAATGCCATTGCAGGTTCTGCTACCGGAGTTTTAACCTATATAGCAACGGATGAAGAACTGCGCACACTCACTTTTTGGTCAATGGGTTCTATTGCCAGTGCTTCTTGGCAAGACTTAGCGATAGCGACACTGCCTATTGTAATAGCTGTTTTTTTATTGCCTTATTTTGCTCGCCCGCTGAATGCTTTTTTAATGGGCGAAGCAGTTACCTCTCATATGGGGTTTAATGTAAAAAAAATGAAATGGGCCGTTATTACCCTAACCGCCTTAGCGGTTGGGGCCGCCGTTTCTGTGAGTGGTGTTATTGGTTTTGTGGGTTTAGTTGCACCCCACGTTGTGCGTTTAATACTAGGTCCAGATCATCGTTGGGTACTACCAGGCAGCGCTTTAATGGGGGCCATGTTAGTGGTGGTTTCGGATATGCTCGCGCGTACAATTTTAGCACCAGCAGAATTATCAATTGGCATTATCATGTCTGCCATTGGTGGGCCATTCTTCTTATGGTTATTAATTCAACGTCGTTCAAGAGTCGGATTTTAAGGAACTTTTATGTTAACCACCGAACATCTCAACATCTGCCTGCAACAAAAATCGATTCTAAAAGAAATCTCACTGACCATTGAGCCCGGCACCATTATGTCTATTTTAGGGCCTAATGGGGCAGGAAAATCGACGCTGATGAAAAGCTTAAGTGGGGATATTCCTGCTGGCTTAGCGCAAGTGCAATTAGAAGGTCGTTATTTAAGTGATTACTCAACCTCTGATCTGTCGAACATACGCTCTGTCATGCCACAATCAGTACAATTGGATTTTCCATTTCTCGTTTCCGAAGTTATTGAAATGAGTTTATTAAAATCACTTCAACAACATGAAAAGTCCGACTATGTAGAACAAGCACTATCAATGTTTGATGTTGCCCACTTAAAAGATCGTAACTATTTAACATTATCAGGCGGCGAACAACAAAGGGTGCAGCTAGCACGCGTGGTTGCTCAAATTACGCGCGAAAAAGATAATAAAAATCGATATTTATTTTTAGATGAATGCACTTCTAGTTTAGATTTAGCGCATCAGCACCAAGTATTTGACGTCGTCAGTAAAGTGGTTAAATCTCAGAATATTTCAGCCATTATTGTCTTGCACGACTTGAACCTAGCCGCTCAATATTCAGATAAGTTAGTTCTTATGAAACAAGGGGAAATTGTTAATCAGGGAAGTGTTGGTGAGGTATTGCAAGAAGATAGTATTAGCGAGGTTTATGGTTATCCTGTCAGCATCATACCTCACCCCAAAGGCTGGCCGATGGTAATTCCGGCCTAACCTTTTAACTCGATACTATCGTGGGCCTATTACAAAAATTTCTTAACATACCAACAGCTCGCTTCAATCTGATAACCCTGCATTTTCGCCCACGCTAACCCAGTGCTTACGAGCTGTTCCGCTAGACCTTGGCCTCGCAAGGAAAAAGGTACATAAGTACTAGTAAAGTCGATGATCAATGACTCAGACTTTGTACCTTTATTGACTTTATAATCCAGCACGCACTCCTGACCCGCTTTAGCCAGTATAAATCGACTGCTATCGACTTGGTGCTCTATGTTTACTGCGGTCTTATTGCCTTCACTCATAACTACCTCCACAACCTAGTATTTTAGACCCAGAGTATCCGATAACTAAGTCAATAATCATTTAATCTAGCTGTTCTGGATTTTTTATATACGGTAACAGTTTTATTATCCACAATTGCGCTAGCGAACGATATACTATGTGGCAACGATATTGACTCTAGGCCTGGAGCTTAAACATAAAATGCTAAAAATACTGATCAAAATAACAGCCTTAGCACTATTAGCCCTAGGAGTAGGATTTTCACTATTCAAATCACAATCCCTCCCTCACTTATACAATATTGTAACCTTATTTGATAAAGACAAGATTGTTCATAACTTCAGTAATATGAACGAGTTTGCCCCTATCATAGAAGTAGACAGTAGCAGTGAACCTCACCTATTTTCTAAGCAGCCTAAAGCGCTACCAAAGAGTTTTAGTTATAATGAGAAAGAAGTATCAACAGAAGAATTTTTACTACGCACTGATACTACGGCACTGGTCGTATTAAAAAATGAAGATATAACTCATGAATCCTATTATTTAGGAACAAAGGACACAGATAAAAGAATCTCTTGGTCGGTAGGAAAGTCCTTCTTATCCGCTATCTTTGGTATTGCCGTCGAACAAGGAAAAATCAACAGCATTAATGACTTAGTGACCGACTATGTTCCTTCATTAAAGGATAGTGGTTATAACAATGTAAGCATTAAAAATGTACTACAAATGTCCAGTGGTGTGAGGTTTGCAGAGGACTACAAGGACTTCTTTTCTGATATTAATAGACTAGGGCGAGTACTTGCGTTCGGTGGTTCTTTTGACGATTTTGCCGCCTCACTTAAAAATGAAAGAGAGCCAGGTACATTTTTAAAGTACGTGAGTATGGATACACATGTGTTAGGCATGGTTCTACGCAGTGCTACTGGAGAGAGCATTGTTGACTATTTTGAGAAAAATCTGTGGAGTAAAATTCATCCTGAAGCGAGCACCTATTTCCTAACAGATGGTCTTGCTGAGCCTATGGTATTGGGTGGCTTAAATATGCGCTCTAGAGATTTATTAAAGATGGGTAAATTGTATCGTGATAACGGATATTGGAATGGTGAACAGGTTGTTCCAGAATCTTGGGTAACAGATTCGATCACTCCTGACGCACCACACTTGATGCCAGGGAAAAGAGATAATGCTGAACTGGACTTTGGTTATGGTTATCAGTGGTGGCTACCGGTTGATGCAGACCAAGAATTTATGGCACTAGGCATCTATGACCAATTTATCTATGTGAATAAGAAAGCGAATATTGTGATTGTTAAAAATTCAACGAATATTGAATTCTCAGAGAACCGTTTCGAAGCGACTCACGAAACCGTCGCTTTTTTTAGAGCCATTGCCCATTCATTAGAGCAGTAAACTGACATTAAAAAGCCCAATGCCGTTTACCTAAGTATTAGGGTCACTCATTGGGCTTTCTATTTGCTTATGGATTGTTTACTAAATCAGCGGCTCTTAGCAAAGAACTACTTCTCTTTCTTCACAATCTCAACACTATCCACATTCTGG
Source organism: uncultured Oleispira sp. (assembly GCA_964022115.1). Taxonomy (GTDB): domain Bacteria; phylum Pseudomonadota; class Gammaproteobacteria; order Pseudomonadales; family Oceanobacteraceae; genus Oleispira. The sequence goes on from CAXIBC010000074.1 coordinate 10,686, forward strand.
AATCCCCGTGGTAGTTTATTACCACGACGGCCACGCTCACCAAAATAATGTTCTAGATCCGAGAACTTCAATTTAGTATGGCGCTTACCTGAATGCACTAACAAGGTATCACTTTCGCTAAAAGCAACCGCCGCGATCATTAGCTCTTCACGGCTACTTGCGCGCGGCCCTGGAATACTGATCATCTTGTTACCCTTACCTCGCCCCATGACCGGAAGATCGGCGGCTGGGAATACCAGCATACGGCCTTCGTTACTAATAGCGGCGATCCACGCTTTCTCGATGGCATCGATTTTAGCAGGGGATAAAACCTTGGCATTGGTCGGTACCGTCAACATCGCTTTACCAGCTTTGTTTTTGGTTTGAATATCTTTAAGTTGAGTTATAAAGCCATAACCCGCGTCGGTCGCCATCAGGTAATGATCTTCCTCAGGCCCCATCACTAAGCCTTTAAAGCCCATGCCCGCAGGTACATTTAAGCGCCCCGATAACGGTTCGCCCTGCCCGCGAGCTGACGGTAAAGTATGGCTTTGCACAGAATAAGCGCGCCCGCCATCGTCGATGAAAATAGCGTTTTGATTACTCTTACCTTTGCAGGATAATAAGTACTTATCACCGGATTTATAACTTAACCCTTCAACGTCTACATCGTGGCCTTTCGCCGCACGCACCCAGCCTTTATCAGAGATCACAACCGTGACTGGGTCGCTGCCTAATAAGTCTGTTTCAGAGAAGGCTTTGGCTTCATTACGCGCAACGACCGGTGAGCGACGATCGTCACCAAACAGCTCAGCGTCAGCAGCCAGTTCTTTTTTGATTAAGGTTTTCAAACGACGATCACTGCCTAGAATTTTTTCTAAGTTATCACGTTCTTTTTCTAACTCGTCTTGCTCGCCACGAATCTTCATCTCTTCTAATTTAGCAAGATGACGAAGTTTTAATTCTAAAATGGATTCCGCTTGAATCTCACTTAAACCAAAGCGATCCATGAAAACAACTTTGGGTTTTTCTTCGGTGCGAATAATTTCGATGACTTCATCGATGTTTAAAAACGCCACCATCAAACCTTGCAAGATGTGCAAGCGCGCCAGCACTTTATCTAAACGATGCTGCAAACGACGACGAACGGTTTGCGTACGGAACTCTAACCACTCAACCAATAGCATGCGCAAATCTTTGACTTGCGGGCGACCGTCTAGGCCGATCACATTCATATTCACACGATAACTGCGTTCTAAATCGGTGGTTGCAAACAAGTGCGCCATTAAGGCTTCGACATCAACACGATTCGATTTAGGAATAATCACCAAACGGGTTGGATTTTCGTGATCAGACTCATCGCGTAAATCCGTCACTAGCGGTAATTTTTTCGCCGTCATTTGCGCGGCAATTTGTTCTAATACTTTAGACCCCGATGCCTGGTGCGGTAATGCAGTAATTACAATATCGCCATCTTCCATTTCATAAACCGCACGCATTTTGATCGAGCCTTTGCCCGTGCGATACATTTTTTTAATTTCAGATTTTGGCGTAATGATTTCCGCGTCGGTGGGAAAATCCGGTGCTTGAATGTGTTCAAGTACCGCGTCGATATCGGCTTTCGGTTCGTCTAATAAATGAATACACGCACTGGCCACTTCGCGTAGGTTATGCGGCGGAACATCCGTTGCCATACCCACCGCAATACCGGTGGTACCGTTTAATAATAAGTTCGGTAGGCGCGCAGGCAGCACACACGGTTCATCCATAGTGCCATCAAAGTTTGGCTGCCAATCAACCGTGCCTTGACCCAGTTCTGATAATAACGAGTCGGCATACTTGGCTAACTTCGCTTCGGTATAACGCATAGCCGCGAACGATTTAGGGTCGTCGGGAGCACCCCAGTTACCTTGGCCGTCCACCAGCGGATAACGATACGAGAATGGCTGCGCCATTAATACCATGGCTTCATAGCACGCGCTATCACCGTGTGGATGATACTTACCTAAAACGTCACCGACGGTACGGGCCGATTTTTTATGCTTAGCCGTCGACTTTAAACCCAGTTCGCTCATGGCGTAAGTAATACGACGTTGAACGGGTTTTAAACCATCACCAATATGTGGCAATGCTCGGTCGAGAATAACGTACATGGAATAATTTAAGTACGCGCTCTCGGTATAATTTTTCAACGTTTGGCGTTCAATGCCATCGTCTAGGTAGCTACTTGAACTGCCAGACTCATCAATAATATCTGTCATATTGCTATTATCCGTATAACCTTGAAAGCTAAACCTGAATAAAATCTAACTTTGAATATGATTCCACCAAACGGTGTAAATAC
>CAXIBC010000075.1:0-12994 GCA_964022115.1 uncultured Oleispira sp.
CCATTCAGATAAAGTCTGAGGCTAAGCAAGTCTTCTTCTGTTAGCTGAGTTAAATGCTCTGGGTTTTCAAACGTTACTTTGCCATCAGCACCAATCGTCGCAATAGCTTCTTCGCCCCCTAAGCTGAGAATAAATTCTCGGTCGTTTTCGAGTGGCGGTAATCGGTCTAATTCTGGGCCAAGCAGATCAAATAACAATTCTACGCTGTCGGTGTAATCATCGAAGATAGGGCCGAAGTCTGTGCCGTCTTCTTCGATGTTAATATCCGTTGTACTTGCTGTGCCTTCGTCATCAATTTGATTAACGATTAGGCTTTTTGCTTCAAAACTGTATTGGCTCAACTGCAACTCTGGGCGATAAACCCAGCGGTATAACGGTTCTGTCTCACTATTTCCGTTAGCATCGTTTTGTAGTTGAGTCGCCACTTCATCATAAATCGGAACTTGTATTGGTAGACTTTCAAAAAAGAACTGGGTGCTGGGCGGTATATTAATGGGTGAGTTTGGCTATCATCAACACTGCCAATACCAGGATTTACCACTGAAATAGAACTGCCATATTTACTGCACAGCTTTGAATGGTGGTATAACGAAATCAGACTGCATCAAAACCTTGATGGAAAAACACCTGCGTCGATTCATGCTAACCAAATTAAAAGATACCAGCAGCACGAATGATAAAAATTGATATCCACTAAAACAATAACAACCGTCCAAACACAGGAGGAGGCCAGCACAGCCTAACACCAGGGATTGTTTAATTTTCAGCCAAACACTAATCGCCAATTTAGCAAATCCGCTAAAAGTGAAAGGTTATTAGAAATAATCAGATGATATTTTGAACTAAATTTTAAATATCACCTGAAAATCAGCGGAATTATCGTGTGGACACTGCGGACGAGACAACCGTGAAAAAGCTAAAAAAGCGTGAAAAATGCTAGGTAATACTCAAAAATGGCTTTTTTTAGAAGACGTGAAAAACAGGCTTGGGCGCAAAGTGGGCACAGAGGTGATTTCTAAAGCAGAAACAAAAAAGCCCAATCGTTTGATTGGGCTTTAAGTGCTTGATTTAACAAGCGGAATTTTTGGTAGGACTACCCAGATTCGAACTGGGGACCTCTACCATGTCAAGGTAGCGCTCTAACCAACTGAGCTATAGTCCTAAAGTGCGTGCAGTTTAATAAATAGAATCTTTCCTTGCAAGGAATTTTTCTTCTTTCATCCACTAAATTAGTCGAGAAAGCAGTTAAAAATCAATTTGTTAGCGCGCAGTTCAATCTTTAGCCAAGTATTCAATGGCCAGCGCACGCTGGGTCACTTCATGCCAATCTTCTGTGGCCAATAACCTAGTCTCGGTCAACCAGCTGCCTCCTACGCAAATAACATTGGCTAAGGCTAAGTAGTCTTGATAATTTTCTAAGCTAATGCCACCAGTGGGGCAAAATTCAATATCAGGGAATGGCCCCGCCCAAGACTTAAGCAGTTTTTCGCCACCAATCGCACTCGCAGGAAAACATTTAAGCTGCTTAAAACCAGCGTTTACCGCAGTCATCACTTCGCTAGCCGTAGCAACCCCTGGTAAAAATAATCCGCCCCAATGGCCAGCAGACTCTACTTGCTGGGCAAAGTCTATCAGCTCTGTCGTCAACCCTGGGCTGACGATGAACTTAGCCCCCGCATCAATGGCTTGTTGAAAATCATGGGCATTGCATACCGTACCCGCGCCCACAATGGCCTCGGGTACTTGTTCGGCTATTTGCTTAATCGCCGCCAAACCGGATGAGGTACGTAAGGTGACCTCTAATATATGAATCCCCCCCGCAACCAAGGCTTTCGCCATGGGCACTGCGTGGGCAAGGTCATCGATTACGATGACGGCGATTAAGGGTTTCGTTGTTGCTAACCAAGTATTTAATTTTGTCATATCGCTCTCTTGATGAATCAGTCTGGCCAATGTAAAGAAAGAGCCCCTTGATCCGCAGGACTGGTATTTTTTCTGAATAAACTGAACAGTTCTCGCCCTAATCCTTGAGCCTTTAAAGCACTTAGATTACTTTTCTCTGCGGCTCTTTGCTCAACAGCTCTGGCCTCAAGGAGTTTTTCTCCCCCCTTTTCAATACTCAGGTTTGTGACTAAACCTTTATGGGAGTCGATTTCGATCATATCTCCCTCGCGTACAAGGTCGATCATCCCCCCCATAATCGCCTCGGGGCAAAGGTGCAATACCGCAGGCACTTTACCCGAAGCCCCAGATAAACGCCCATCGGTTAATAGTGCAACCTGAAAACCGGCATCTTGTAAGTTGGCAAGCACGGGCATTAACTTATGCAGCTCGGGCATACCATTGGCTTTAGGCCCTTGGTATTTAACTACGATAATACAATCCTGATTCAACTCACCCTGCTGGTACGCGTGCTGCACGGATTGCTGATCGGTAAATACTTTAGCGCTTGCCTTGGTATACCAGCGCGATTCGGGCACCGCCGATATTTTAATTAAGCCGCGCCCCATATTTCCATGCAATAACTTAAGCCCACCTTCACGCATAAAAGGTGCATGGGCCGGGGCCAGCACATCTAGGTTAGTACTTTCTAAAGCAACTTCACGCCAGCCAAGCTGTTCTTGCGGGCCATCATCGCTATCACTCACGATTAAATACGGTTCTTGGCAATAGGCCGATAAATCTTTACCTAATAAGGTTTGAACGTCTTGATGCAATAACCCTGCATCGAGTAGCTCTCGAATTAAAAATCCCATGCCCCCTGCTTGCTGAAAATGATTTACATCCCCTTGGCCATTAGGATAAATACGCGTCAATAACGGCACTACATCCGATAAATCCGAGATGTCTTGCCAATCCAAAATAATTCCCGCCATACGGGCAATAGCCAGCAAATGAATACTATGATTGGTCGAGCCTCCGGTAGCTAATAAACCCACAATCGCATTCACAAAACTTTTTTCATCCAACATTTGTCCAAGCGGAATATAATCTGCTTCTAGTGCGGTATGTTTGCTTAATTGCTGCAGCGCAAATTGGTTAAGTAAGGGTCTTAAAGGATCTTGAGGGTGTAAGAAGGAACTTCCGGGCAGTTGCAGCCCCATAATTTCCATTAACATTTGATTGGAATTAGCTGTGCCATAAAAGGTGCAGGTTCCGGCGCTATGATACGACTTTAGTTCAGAGTCTAATAACGCTTCTTTATCGATTTCTCCGGCGGCAAATTGCTGGCGAGTTTTTGCTTTTGCCGAATTACTAATACCCGAAGCCATAGGCCCTGAGGGCAAGAATATGGCGGGTAAATGCCCAAAGCGTAACGCCGCCATTAATAAACCTGGGACAATTTTATCGCAAATGCCAAGTAATACTGTGCCATCAAAAACATCATGAGATAAACCAATGGCCGTACTTAACGCAATAGTATCACGACTAAACAGTGACAACTCCATGCCGGCTTGTCCTTGCGTAATACCGTCGCACATAGCCGGCACCCCCGCTGCAACCTGAGCTACATGCCCTAACTCAGCCAGATGTTTTTTAATCTGTTCGGGGTAATCCTTATACGGCTGATGGGCAGATAAAACGTCGTTATAGGCGTTAATAATGGCAATGTTCGCCGCACGATGACTGTGCTTTAAAATTATTTTTTCTTCTGGTTTTTCAGCGGCAATCGCGTGGGCTAAATTGGTACAACTAACACCGTGGCGAGCAGGTGAATTTTGTAAACGATCAGCTTCTTGACGAATAAGGTCGAGGTATTCTTTACGACTTGCCTTACTGCGTTCAATAATCTTTTCGGTTACAGCAACAACAATGGAATGCATAATCAATCCTTGGTCCACGTTAATAATTAAACGGTTTTATATACATTAATATTGATAACATCTTGATGCAGTAGATGAGAGATAGGCAATTGCTCTGTCACACCTTTACAGGCATTGATAAATACTTGATTTTTTTCTGTACCCGTAAAATGCACATAAATTTTTTGCGCTCGCTTTATAAAACGCCAAGTTAAACTCATTCTTGGCTGTTCCAAGAAGTCATCTTCTACTGGTAAGCACCAAGCCGAAGTATCACTATCTAATAACGCGGGCAGTTGTTTCGAACCACTAAACCAAGAGGCCGTATGGCCATCAAGCCCCATACCTAAGATTACCACATCGACATGCTCTACTTGTGTCCTTAATTGGGTTTCACAATCCATTATGCCTTCACTTGGCAAGGCTGCATCGTTTTTCAGTCCTAGAAAATAGGCTTGCTTGGCCTGATTTTTTAATAAGTGATCACGCACTAATTTTTCATTACTGTGTTTATCTGTGCTGGCTACCCAACGTTCATCTACTAAAATAATGGTCACTTTATTCCACGCTAATTCCTGCTCACTTAGGTGCTGGAAGAATAAAATCGGTGTCGAGCCCCCACTCACCGCCAAGCACGCTTTGCCTTTATCCTTTATGCATTGGGTTAATTCCTTTTTCACAGAAAGCGCTAACTTTTTTGCTAATAGCGCTTCGTCATCACTTGTTGTTTCTATCCACATAGCATTACTCCAGAGCTATTCATCGATTTACCGATTTACCTATCAGCCATCAATTAAAGGGGTTGTTAATTATTTTCGTTCCACAAACGCCCATCTTTCGCCATCAACAAGGTGGCCGCCGCAGGCCCCCAACTACCAGCGGTATAAGGTTCTGGCGCACTATCAGACTCTAACCAATCAGCCAATATGGGATCTACCCAATCCCAAGCATGCATCAGTTCGTCATCGCGTAAAAACAAGGTTGGATTACCCGCTAAGGCATCGAATAATAAACGCTCATAAGCTTCTGGCACTCGAATGCCATGTTCATTGGGATTGTGCCCTGCCCCTTGAGACTGCATATATTCTTGGCTTGGGTTTTCCGGGTTTAAACTCAGCGTCATAGGCCGAACCTTCATGCCACTGCCAATTTTTTTCTCGCACAATTGCAAGCGAATCCCTTCATCAGGCTGTAAACGAAAAATCAATTTATTGGCCATGGTTTCTTTATGCTGCATAGAAAAAATAGAGTGTGGAATTTTTTTAAATTGCACCACAATCTCACATGCGCGTTCAGCGAGCCTCTTACCGGTGCGAAGATAAAAAGGAACCCCGGCCCAGCGCCAGTTTTCGATTTCTACCTTCATTGCCACAAACGTTTCGGTACGGCTCTTGATATCAACCCCATCTTCATCACGATATCGAGGAACCGCTATGCCATCAGAAACGCCTCTTCCATACTGCCCTCGAATGACTTTCTCATGAATATCTTTACCTTCAATTGGTCGCAGCGCTTTAATGACTTTAACCTTTTCATCACGCACCGCATCAGATTCCATTTTTGCCGGTGGCTCCATGGCAACAATACATAACAGCTGCAATAAATGATTTTGCATCATGTCGCGAAACGCCCCAACTTGCTCATAGAAGCCCGCGCGTTTTTCGACCCCTAAAGATTCGGCAATCGTAATTTGAATATGATCAATATATTGCTGATTCCATTGGCTCTCAAAAATCGAATTAGCAAAACGTAAAACCATTAAGTTTTGCACCGTCTCTTTACCCAAATAATGATCAATACGGTAAATTTGTGATTCTTTAAAGTAGTCCGCGACCGATTTATTAATAGCTTGAGCTGAGGCCAGGTTATGGCCAATGGGTTTTTCTAAGACCACTTTAGACGCGGCTGTTATTAAATGATTGATATGTAGGTTTTTAGCGATGTCTGCGTATAAAAAAGACGCCGTCGCAAAATAAAATAAACGATTTATACAGTTTGGCTCAAGGGCATCGGTTAATGCTTGATAGCCATTTTCTTGCTGCACATCAAGGCAAACATAGCTCAGCCTTAGCTCAAATCTCTGCCAGCTAGCCTCACATTGATATTGGCGACTAACCTGAGAAAAAACACCTTGCTTAATTTTCTCAAGCACTTGCTTGTGCTCTATCTCGGAGCGTCCCAACGCGAAAATTCGTCCCTCGGGTAAACGCTTATCCAGTTCGAGTAGATACAAGGCTGGAAAAAGCTTACGCAATGCCAAATCCCCCAATCCACCAAAAAGCACTAATTCAAAAGGTTGTTCTATTAGCATCCTAATCCTTCCTTGCTGCCTAAAACACATCAACTCAATGTAATTGTGCACCAAAAGTCAGCATTTACCAGTGAATTCATCACCCTTGATACGCTTGCTTTCAATCCAATTAAACGTTGCAGGTTTCATGCCCAAAAATCTTCATTCGCCTAACAATACGGGGCTTTTGACCTTGTGATTCCTCCTTAAAACGCTACAATGCGGCATAATTTTAAACGTAACGGCTTAATTATTAAGGCAGCCTAAGTATGCTTTTAATGGCGCTGGCCTAGTTCCTGCATTCAGCTAAATTCGAGTGTAAATTCGGCGCATGTGCACGCTTATTATTAATAACGGCTAAATATAATTCTTACCAGGATGGAATAATGATCAAAAAATGCCTTTTCCCTGTTGCAGGCTACGGTACTCGTTTCTTGCCAGCGACCAAATCTATGCCAAAAGAAATGCTTCCGGTTGTTAACAAACCCCTCGTCCAGTACGGCGTAGAAGAGGCCGATCAAGCCGGCCTTTCAACCATAGGTTTTGTTACCGGCCGAGGTAAGCGTGCTATCGCTGATCACTTTGATATTAGCTATGAACTAGAAGCTGAAATTAAAGGCACTGGTAAAGAGTCATTATTAACCTCTATTCGTGACCTTATCGAAAAAAATGATTTCTCCTTCACCCGTCAAAACCACATGAAAGGTTTAGGCCACGCCATTCTTTCTGGTCGTAACCTGATGGGTGATGAGCCTTTTGCCGTAGTACTCGCCGATGACCTTTGCGTAGCCGCAGAAGATGGTGAAGGGGTTCTTTCGCAAATGGTTAAGATTTATGAGCAGTTCCGCTGTTCTGTGGTCGCGATTCAAGAGGTCCCTGCTGATCAAGTACACAAATACGGTGTCATTGCCGGTGAAGATATGGGCAACGGTCTATATCGCGTCACCGACATGGTCGAAAAGCCATCTCAACAAGATGCCCCGTCTAATCTTGCAATTATCGGCCGTTATATTTTAACCCCAGATATTTTCGACAAGATTGAAAAAACCGAGCCTGGCAAAAATGGGGAAGTACAAATTACCGACGCCCTAATGAAACAAGCTCAAGAAGGCTGTGTTATGGCGTATAAATTCCGCGGTAAGCGTTTTGATTGCGGTAGCATCGAAGGCTTTGTTGAAGCGACTAACCACGTATTTGAAAATGTCTACCTCAAACAACAAGCTGAGCAAGAAAAAGGAAATAAATAATGGGTGATTTATTAGCCTGCTTTAAAGCTTACGATGTTCGTGGCCGTATGCCTGATGAACTGAACGAAGACATTGCTTATAGCATTGGCCGGGCGTTTGCTGAATTCTTAAAACCCAAAACCGTTGTAGTCGGTTATGACATTCGCTTAACCAGCCAGCAAATGTGCGACAAGGTGATTGAAGGTCTACGCGACGCAGGTTCTGATGTGGTTAACATCGGTATGTGTGGTACCGAAGAAGTTTATTTTGCTACTTCTCATTTAAAAGCCGATGGTGGTATTTGCGTCACCGCTAGCCACAACCCAAAAGATTACAACGGCATGAAGTTCGTGCGCGAAGGGTCTCGACCTATTAGCGGCGATACGGGCCTAAAAGATATCGAAATTTTAGCTCATGCTAACGATTTCTCAGAAGTCGATGCCAGCAAGCGCGGCAAACTAGAATTGGTTGATACTCGCCCTGCGTATACTGAGCACCTTTTAACCTATGTTGAAGCCGATAAGCTAAAGCCATTAAAGATTGTGTGTAATGCCGGTAACGGTGGTGGTGGTTTAGCCCTAGATGCCATTGAGCCGTTTTTACCGATTGAGTGGATTAAAGTGCACCATGAGCAAGATGGTAACTTCCCTCACGGCGTGCCTAATCCATTATTAGAAGAAAACCGCGCCCCAACTATTAATGCAATCGCTGAGCATAAAGCCGATTTAGGCATTGCTTGGGATGGGGATTTTGACCGTTGTTTCTTCTTCGATGATAAAGGTACCTTTATCGAAGGCTATTACATAGTAGGCCTATTGGCTGAAGCCGCTTTATTGAAAAATCCTGGCGCCAGCGTGGTACACGATCCACGCTTAACTTGGAATACCATTGAAATGGCTGAAGCCGCGGGTGGCAAAGCGATTCAAAGTAAAACTGGCCACGCCTTCATTAAAGAGCGTATGCGCTTAGAAGATGCCATCTATGGCGGCGAAATGAGTGCTCACCACTATTTCAAAGATTTCTTCTATTGCGATAGCGGCATGATTCCATGGTTGCTTGTGGTTGAATTGATCAGCAAGTCAGGTAAGTCGTTAACTCAGCTGGTTGAAGAGCGTATGGCGCGCTTCCCTTGCTCGGGTGAGATCAATAGCGTTTTAGACGATGCGAAAGCGACCTTGGTTAAAGTAGAAGCCCATTATGCTGAGTCTGGGGCTGAAATTGATCGCACCGATGGTTTAAGTATGAACTTTGGTGATTGGCGCTTTAACTTGCGTGCATCCAATACCGAGCCCGTTGTGCGCTTGAACGTTGAAAGTCGTGGTGATCAGGCTTTAATGGAAGCTAAAACCGCTGAGCTCTTGTCTTTAATGAAGGGCCAATAACTTAAAAGTAACGCTAAGTGCTTATTTTTAAACATTTTTCCGAAAAATCTGTAAGCAATTGAATTAATTACAGATTTTTTAGAAAAAGGTATTGACAGTGACGCGCCTCATCCGTAATATGCGCGTCGTTGCCAAGACATTCCCCGATAGCTCAGTTGGTAGAGCAGTAGACTGTTAATCTATTGGTCGCTGGTTCAAGTCCAGCTCGGGGAGCCATTTATTACCTTGTAATAGACTGGTATACTAGCAACAGGTTCGGGATATAGCGCAGTCTGGTAGCGCGCCTGCTTTGGGAGCAGGATGTCGGGAGTTCGAATCTCTCTATCCCGACCATCTTTATCTAAGATGGTCATCTTTCGAAATACTCTATTTCATATTATTAAAATACACATATACTTTTCCTAACATCTATATTTTTGCCTTTAGCAATATGTCGTTTATTTTAGGCAAAAAAAAGCAGCTTAAATATAAGCTGCTTTTCCGTGCATGATCAACCGTATTAGTCAGTTAACGATACCTTCTCATAAAAATGACTCAGCACTTTTGCCAAATCATAGGCATCATCACTACCCGCAAGCTCACGAATAGAATGCATACCAAAGGTTGGCACTCCAATATCAATGGTATCAATACCCAATCCGGAAGCGATGGCTGGGCCAATAGTGCTGCCACAACCTAGATCCGTTCGGGTTACGAAGGATTGATACTTAATACCTACGTCATTACACATCTGCTTAAATACCGCCGAGGTAAAGCTATTGGTTGCATAGCGCTGGTTAGCATTCACCTTAATGACTGGGCCTTGGTTTATCACCGGGCCATGATTCTCATCGTGCTTTTCAAAATAATTTGGATGAACCGCGTGCGCATTATCTACCGAGATCATCAGCGAGTTAGCCATTAGACGATTACGCTCTTCAATATCTGGCCAGATTCTCTCAATAGTATGCTCTAGGAAAGGCCCCTGAGCGCCACAAGCACTTACAGAACCGACCTCTTCATGATCGGTACAAATAAATACTTTATTTTGCTCAGATCCTGAGCTTAATAGCGCCTGCAAGCCAACATAGCAACTTAATAAGTTATCTAGGCGCGCACTGGCAATAAACTCACTCTCTAATCCAATCACGGCGGGCGGCTGAGTATCATAGAAAAATAATTCATAATCTAAAATAGATTCCACCGAATCAAATTGCTTGCGCACTTCGGCCATCAAGATCGTATTTAAATCTTGCTTATTCTCACCCACAATCGCTAATACCGGAGGCAAATCGGTTTGTTTATTAATGGTGCGTGAGCTATTCGCTTCACGATCAAGGTGAATCGCTAAACTTGGAACCGTCGCAATCGCGCGTTCAAAGTTAATCATTACCGATTGAATCTTACCGTTAATACGCGCGTGTACACGCCCTGCCAGGGACAAATCACGGTCAAACCAAGGGGCTAATAAAACGCCGCCATATACCTCAACACCCAGCTGAAAATAGCCTTTATCCGTTATGTTGGCATTCGGTTTTACTTTTAAACAGGGACTATCGGTATGGGCGCCTAACATACGCAATGCTTGTGACTTATCCGCTAACCAAAAAGCGATAATAGAAGAGTCATTACGACGAATAAAATAGCCCGCTTGCTCTTGTAACTGCCAAGCTTGATCTTCAAATAATTCGCTATAACCCGCTGATAATAGAATACTCGCCATGCTTTCGGTAGCATGAAACGGTGTTGGACTGGCTTGCAAAAAGCCTAATAGAGATTGATTAAAATCTGGTAAAGATAAAAGAGATTGTGACATCAGAGTTCCTAAGCGGATCCATCATATATGAGGAAAACCCGCTTAGGACTTGATCATTCAAAACATAGAATTATGTTTCAAACGATCAAATAAACAGCAGGCTTAGCCTTCTTGTTTAACATCCAACAATTCTACTTCAAATACTAGAGCAGAGTTAGCTGGAATTTTAGGGCTTGGGCTTTGTGCGCCATAAGCCAAGTCAGCTGGGATATAAAGTTTCCACTTATCACCAACAGACATCAACTGAAGTGCTTCAGTCCAACCAGCGATAACGCGGTTAACTGGGAACTCAGCTGGAGTACCACGTTCAACAGAGCTGTCAAAAACAGAACCGTCAGTTAACGTGCCATGGTAATGAACAGATACAGTATCAGTCGCTGCTGGTTTAGCACCGGCTTCTGCTGCCGCTGAGATTACTTCGTATTGTAAACCAGACTCTAAAGTAGTAATACCTTCTTTCTGAGCGTTTTCAGCTAGGAAATCGATACCTGCTTGAGCCGCAGCATCATTTAGTGCCGCTTGCTTACGAGTTTGCTCTTCACGAATTTTTTCGAAAGCCGCTTGTAGAGTCTCTTGATCGATACGCTTCTCTGCACCAGACAATGCATCAGAAATACCTGCTGCAATCGCATCAACATTTAGTTCTACTGCATCACGCGCTAAGCTTTCACCGATATTAAGACCAACACCATAGCTAGCTTGATCAACATGATTTTCTAATTTCACTTCTTTCTCCTGGCCGCAGCCAACCAATAATAGAGCACCCATAGCTAAAACAGGCACTTGCTTGAATAATTTCATTGTTATTCCCCAAAGGTTTCATTTCAATTGTTATTATTAAACGGCATAACCCTACACCATTTGTTAAAAAATCCCAATACAGAACAAACGCCTGAAAGGGATATGGTACTCATTTTTAAAAATTCAAGACGTAAAGATCAGAAAACATCCCTTATGGCCGGGCAAATTCTTATTTTTCAATAACTCAGTACAAAAATCGTACAGATAATTCATCGCTAGCGATAATAACTAGCAATCAAACTGCCCTTCACCTTCTCTGCGCTCACACTCGCGCAGAATATTTTTACATACTTGAATTTCTGGTGCGGTTAAATCGCTCTCATTCATACAACGATAAGCACGCTCACGTAATTCAGTCGCTTCCATTTTAGAGTAGCTACCATTACAGGCACTGAGGCCTACAAAGATTATCGACACGACAAGAGCCCAGAGGTATTTCACACATTTAATCCCTTAATTTTTTTTAAGACTCGCACAGTGCTAATTCATTGTCTAGCAACTAGCAAGGTAAGTTACCAAGCTAGGGTGATAATTATTAAGCAAAACATCGAAAATAGGCTGATTTTAGGTAATAATAGCGCTTATATCTTGCAATATTCTGTGCAAAAACCAAACACATATTAACAACAATAAATAATGGAAGTCTTATGAAAACCGTGATTAAAGTCGTCATCACATCCACTGCGCTCTTATTAGCAGCTTGCGGCCCCTCCAAAGAAGAATTAGTACGCTTAGATTTACTCGCCCAAGAACAAGCACGCATTGCCGCTGAACAAGCGCAAATAACCGCTAACTTACGCAAAAAACGCATCAATAGCCGACTACAAAGTGCCGATGCCCATTGGTTAAGCCAAGCCTATTTAACTGAAAAGAATGTACAGTCGTTATTCAGCTCTCAAGATAAACGTTTTTCTGGCCTATCCGATGCAGAACTAGAACAACAAAATACCTATTTTGTTAGCTACCCCTTACAAGCAGCGCGCTACCAGTATAAAAAAGGCTTTCACCCTTTCAACATTGTTGGCATTCGTAGCCTGCCAAATAGTGGCCCTTATAATAGCTTATTCCCTGATGAAGCAGCGGATTATGCCCCAGGTCAGTCCGCTAAATCCGTCGTAGAGTTCACTCTACAGCAAGATCTAGAGAAGAATCGACTGGGTCAGGATGTATTAATGAAAAACGGCCACCGTTGGGTAGCCACCGTTTTAAACTTTAAAAACTACCCTGCTTTAAAGTCATATAATCGTGATTGGCAATGGATTCCTGGAGTATTTGAAGATATTAAGTGGAATGCAGCGCCAGAGAAAACCCATAGCCAAAGCGAATCTCGCGCTTTAGAAGTTCAGCTAGGATTACGTTTTTGCACCTTAGAAGACCGCTGTTATAGCCATATTGATTACCGAGGCCACCCTACTCACGCGGTTCGCGCCGAAGTGATGAGCATCTATGTTGGCAACCGTGAAAGCGGCGAGATATTAGCGAAATTCGTGCGTGAAGCTGAATAACTTGTTAACCGATGAGGGTTTAGTGAATAGACCTTTGACTTTAGCTGCTTAAATAGCAGATATAAAAAAACCGCTAAGACTTTCGTCTAGCGGTTTTTTTGTTTCTAGTACTAACTTAATAAGACAATCTTATAAGCCAATCTTATAAGCCAATAGAAACATTCAGACCAACGAAGATGCCTGCAACATCCG
>CAXIBC010000076.1:0-12586 GCA_964022115.1 uncultured Oleispira sp.
CCGACGATGCCCCAAACTACAGTCATAATGGCAAATTGTCTTACCACTTTGTAGTTATATACGGGGTGATCAAATGCAGTGCTCATGATCAGATTCCATTTAACAGCGAGGATTGAGGGGTTAAAAAACCGCGCAATTATGATCTTTCAGACACAACTTTGCAAATGAAGGATTATAAAACGCGGAACTAAAATAGAAACTTAGGTTTTTTATTTAACGAATAGGCTAATAAATAACCTAAATACCAAGAGTAGAAGGTTTAATTGAGCTTTTCTTGATTTAAAACAAGTTTTATTTGTTAATGCGTTTAAATGTACGAATGAAGAGTAAATATTGTGGAACTGTTACAGCAAGGGCCAAAGAGTGGTCCGGTGTATCTTTTTGCCCACGGCGCTGGGGCCGATATGACATCTGAATTTATGACCCAGGTCGCCGAATCATTAGCGGCTAATGGCATTCGGGTTGTTCGCTTCAATTTTCCTTACATGATAAAACGGCTAGCGGATGGCAAGCGACGCCCCCCCGATCGCGGGCCTAAGCTACTTGCGGCTTATGAAGCGGTAATTAGAGAGCTGAATTGCCCTGTGGTGATAGGTGGTAAATCCATGGGTGGGCGTATGTCATCGATGTTACTGGCTGACAATGCTAAGCGTGATGTAAAAGATCGCTTACCCATTTTAGGCAGTGCGTGTCTTGGCTTTCCATTTCATGCCCCAGGTAAGGAGCCAAAAGATCGATTAGATCATTTGGCAGAATTAACCGCACCGTTATTAATCGTACAAGGCAGTCGCGATACTATGGGCAGCAAAGAAGAAGTACAAAGCTATGTCAAAGCAGGGTGGATCAATGGTTCTATCCAGCTGCACTGGCTAGAGGATGGTAATCATGATCTAAAACCAAGAAAGGTCTCAGGATTCAGCCACCAACAGCATATAGATACGGCTATCGAGCAGGTGACTGAGTTCGTTAATGCATTAGGCGGTTAATACCGTAATCTTTTCAGGGGTCATAAGAATCGGTTTAATCGCTGCAATCACCTTGCGGCGCTCTTCCGAACCTTGCCATTTCTGCCACGCTACTAAACTGCTCCAGTTGGTGATAATGACTCTGTGGTTCTCATCTTTAGCATCTTTATAATTAGCACCTGAAAGATAACCTGGTGCTTCTAAGATGGCGCGTAAAGTATCTTTAATCGCGGCATCGTAAGTGGATTCCATGTCCTGAGCGATTTTACGCTCAATAATTACCTTAATCATTGTCTTGCCTTAATGAAGATTATAAAAAACTGACGTTACCGTTATGTTATATGGGTTAGTGGTAAAATTTTCAATCATTAACTGGCTAAATTAGAAAAAATGAGGATGGATTTATTGCCTATGCTTATTTAAGCCTAAACGTAATTATCAGCGAATTGATTAAATTTTGAGAGTTAAACCATGAGTGAAACCATGCAAGACACAGCCCAAGAAAAAAATATGGCTAAATACTTTGCTTTGATCATTATTGCTATTTTAGGAATATTAATCACTTGGTATGTTGTTTCCGATCGCTTTGCGCCAGCGTCCTCACAAGGCGCCGTAAATGCCTACGTAACCCAGTTATCAGCGCAAGTTGCTGGGCAAGTAACTCGGGTCTTTGTCGCTGATGGAGAAGTGGTTGAGTCGGGACAACCCTTATTTCATCTAGATGATCGCAGTTTTAAACTTGCGGTTAAACAGGCTGAGAATGATTTAGCGCGCTCGGTAAAAAGCACCAAGGCAAGCGCGGCCTCCATTTTGTCATCACAAGCGGCGGTGAACGAAGCACATATCAAATTAGAAAATATAAAAGCCTCCACCAACCGAACCTTAGCCCTAGCAAAAAGAAAATTATTATCAGCAGGTGATGCGCAGGATGCTCGCGCTCAGCTAAAAGCAGCAGAAGCGGCCTATAGCAAAGCCGAAGCCAGTTTGAAAAGCTCGATTCTCGCTTTAGGTGCGGAAGATGAAAGCAACCTTGATGTGCAAGCGGCTCAAATCGCCTTAGAAAAAGCGCAACTTAATTTAGCCTACTCAACTGTGAAAGCACCCACTCATGGGGTGGTGACTAATATGAAACTGGCCATTGGCCAATATGTTGCTCCCGGTAATCCGGCGTTAACCTTTATTGATACACGAGGGGCTTGGGTATCGATCGATTTGCGTGAGAACCAATTAGGCAATGTCAGTATCAACGATGAAGTTGATATCGCTTTCGACGCTGTGCCCGGTAAAGTATTTAAAGGCACGGTAAAAAGCATTGCTTGGGGGATCGACCCAGGTAAGGTCACCGCAAATGGCTTGCAGCAAAATCAACCCTCAAATCAGTGGTTTGAACCTGCCCGTCGCATTCCGGTGCACATTGAGCTGGAGGGTGGCTTAGCGCACTGGCCAATTGCGGCAAAAGCGGGCGGGAAAGTGTCGGCCGTTGTGTATAGTAAAGGCCGTTCAAACCCAATTGCTTGGTTGTCTTATGCAATTTTCCGCATTCAATCTGTATTGTCGTATCTTTATTAACATTTTTAAAATACGCAGTTAAGGGTCTCATCTATGTATGTTGCACCACGCCCGAAAGCGATAAACGATCCATTATTTGCCGTAAGGTTAGCGTTTGCTTGTGCTATTGCTTTACTAGTATCCATTGTCATTCAGTCGCAAATGCCCATGTTAGTCCCGGCATTAACTGTGGGTTTAATGGCGGGCATGCGTAAAGCCTTTGATATGAAAAAAGCCCTCGGTGGGCCTGTGGCTTTAATCGTTATTATTAGCCTATTTTATTACTTGATGTCGCTTCTCCATGGTATGCCGGTGCTAGCAGTGCTTGTGGTTTTTATTATCGCTACCCTGTCGTATCTAGTCATTTTAAAAACCGGCAATCCAATCGGTATGCTGTTATTGGTATCTATTACCTTAATGTCCGTTATGGGGGCGAAATCACTACCCGCTATGCTAGTGATTAAAGACAGTTTTATTGAAGGTGCCTTGACCGCACTGGTGGTGATTCCCATTTTATATTGGTGGCTGCCTACGGTCGCGAAAACCCCTTTAATCGAAAACTACACCCCGGATCAGCATGGTTATCACTTTCAACGGGCCGTTATCCGCTCATGCGTGATGCTATTATTATTAGCTTGGCTGTATACCGTATTGGATACCCGTAATATGATTTTAGTCATGGCGGCGGTATTTTCGTTAGTCTTTCCGACCAAAGAACATCAGTTTGACGAAGCCAAAGAACGCAGTTTAGCAACGGTTTTGGGTGGGGCATTAGCACTCACGGTATTAGGCCTGACGAATTGGATGGGGCACCTAAGTATATTAATAACCTTAATGTTCTTAGTAGCGCTGTTCTTAGGGGATCGCATGATGAATGGCCGTTACCCTCCTATGGTTTATCAATTCGCCTTATCGGTGATGATTGCTTTGACGGTCGGGGCACTGACCAACCAAGAACCGGTATCTGCCACATTTTTAAGAATTACACTCACTCTCATCGGTGCGGTGGGGGCGGCGTATTTGTCAGCGTTATTAGAAACCTTGTTTTTACCCGAGCTGCGCATTCAAACTACCTGGTCGAAAAATCCCGACTAGCTATCGCGTTTCATGCAACGGGGAGCAAACTATACGGCGGCCAAAAACTTGACGATGAGTGCGGCGAGCTTATCATCAAAATCATCTTCAATTTCATCAAGAACCTTGTCGAAAAGTGCGAGATATTGTTCTGCTTGCGCATAACTGATCTTTTTACCCGCGAGAGAAAATTGCATTTCTGGAAGTGACTTATCGCCTCTAGGGACAATATCCCAATGAATAACGCCTGACTCTAATGATTGGAATTCTTGCTGGGCAACTCGGCAAAACATAGCAACATGATTATGGCCTTGAGGCCCAAGGCAGCCAGATTCTACTCTAAATAGCACAGTGAGCTTGTTATCTTCCGCTAATGGCAAAGTATCATTCATTTCTCTAGCCTATGGTTTAAGGTCTTCTTAACTATTAGATTAGCGGGTTAGCTGGGGGTTTCAATCCTCGCATCCATTTTCCGCAAAGTGTACAATTCGCGCCTTTATTTTCTGTTTTGTTTACGTCAATTAGCACGAGTAATCACCATGACGATTAAATCCCCTTGGGCTTTGTTACCCATGCTTCTTTTTATGGCCTTATTTATTGGTAGTGGCTTGTATTATCAAAGTGCGGGTATCGAATTTGCGTTTTATAAGATATCGGCCCCAGTGGCCATATTACCGGCGATTATCTTGGCCTTGCTATTAGCCAAAGGCAGTATTAACCAGCGGGTAGATCAGTTTATTCAAGGGTGTGCGAACCCTACCATAGTGACCATGTTGCTGATTTTCTTATTAGCGGGTGGATTTGCCAGTATCGCAAAAGCCATTGGTGGTGTGGATGCCGTAGTAAACTTAAGCCTTAATGTGATTCCACCTTCTTTTGTATTACCGGGTCTATTTATTATGACGGCCTTTATGGCCACCGCTATGGGCACTTCCATGGGCTCCATCGCCGCTGTGGTTCCCATTGCGGTCGGTGTGGCTGAGGTCTCGGATTTATCCATGATACTCACCGTAGGGACTGTCATGGGAGGGGCTATGTTTGGTGATAACCTTTCTATTATCTCGGATACCACCATTGCGGCTACCCGTACCCAAGGCTGTAATATGCGGGATAAATTCCGTTTAAATTTTAAAATTGCGATACCTGCCGCCTTACTCACCATCGCTTGGCTTTATATTCAAGGGGATGCCGCACAAGTCACTGTAGATTCCAACGTGTCTGCACTTAACATGCTGCCTTATTTATTGGTATTAGGCTTGGCTATTTCAGGTATAAACGTGATTGCGGTATTGCTAGCCGGTATTGTCGTCGCGGGTTTAATTGGCTTATGGCAAGTGCCGGATTATTCACTGGCGGTATTGTCCAGTGATATCTATAAAGGCTATAGCAATATGCAAGAGATCTTGATTCTCTCGCTCTTTATTGGTGGTTTAGGTGCCATGATGAAGGTCGGTGGTGGCCTAGCTTGGTTAGCGGCGCAATTAGAACGCTTAACCCGGGAGCAAGCTGAGCCTAAAGCCCATAGGCGTATGGGGGAGTTGAGTATTGCGACAGGAGTTGCTTTAGTGAATGTATGCACCGCTAATAATACCGTCGCTATCTTGATCTCCGGCAGCTTAGCAAAAGACATAGCAACTCGCTACGGCGTTGACCCTAAGCGCAGTGCTAGCATTATGGATATTAGCGCCTGCGTGATTCAAGGGATCTTACCTTATGGCGCGCAGATGTTATTAGCCGCCTCGTTATCTGGCTTATCACCGTTAGAATTGGTGACCGCCGTGGTTTATTGCTGGTGTTTAGCGCTAGTGATGATGGGGTCTATTTTTCTAGGCCGCCCTAGCGGGCAAGAGAAAAAAATAGCCGCCTAGTCCAAAAATTGATCGGGAAAGCTAATGCCTTGCTCTATTTCTTGCAGTAAGGCCTTATCTTCATTGATAGTAGAAGGTGATTGCCATTGATCAAAATGCAATAAACCTTCTAGGGGTAAACGCTGGCGCCAGCCGGCTTTCTGTAGCTCTGGGCTTTGCTGAAAGTGGGTGACATGGCCTATGCAAAGGTAGGCTATGGGCACTATGTCACTTGGGATATTAAGGGCTTCTTGTAAGGCCTGCTGCTTGATAATACTAACCCAGCCAATACCAAGGCCTTCCGCTCTAGCCGCTAACCATAAGTTTTGCACAGCGCAGACACTGCTATAAAGGTCCATGGTTTTAATATGGGTGCGACCAAGCACGTTAGGCCCGCTGCGTTTTCGGTCGCAGGTAATGCAGATATTCAAAGGGGACTCTAAAATGCCTTCGAGCTTTAACGAGCGGTAGGTTTGCTGGCGTTCGCCTGCAAACAGCTCAGCTGCTTCATCGTTGGCTTCAGCAAAGGCTTGCTGAATCTTTTTTCTAACCGCTTTAGAACGTACTAAAATAAAGTCCCAAGGCTGCATAAAACCGACAGAGGGTGCATGGTGAGCGGCTCTTAAAATGCGCGCTAATACCTCATCGGCAATGGGGTCGGGCTTGAATTGGTTGCGCACATCGCGGCGGTTGAAAATGGTTTTGTATAACGCATCGCGTTCTGCTTGTGAGAAAGCAAAGTCTTGTTCGGTAGTATCCATTTTATTTCCCCTAGTGGAAGATAATGATCCCACAATGAATAGGGGGCCTGATAACATCGCGAGGGTTATAACTCAGAGCTGGAATTATATCAATTATCGCCAATACTACTAAAGTACTGTTAAATGCTGAATGTCAGTTATGTGTTTATTGATTTGGCTCTAGGTTTTTTGAGTAAACATCTGTATGCTGCCAAAATTCAATTCCAGAGGCCTAGAACTTTATGCTTTCGATTTTCCGTTATTTGCTTTTAGCGTGTCACTTTGTAATCAGCTCTTTAGTGGGCTTTTGTATTATTATCTTCCGTCCCTTTCATCACAGTAATAGCCGTATTTTAGCGCAAATTTATTCCCAGATTGGACGTCGAATCATAGGTGTGAAAATCGTTCATCATAATGCTGACATCATGATGAATCATGAGCCTTGTGTTGTGGTTTCTAACCATCAGAGTAACTGGGATTTGTTTATTGTCGGCTCTATCGTGCCTAAACGTATGGTGAGCTTGGGTAAAAAGAGTTTGAAATGGATGCCTTTCTTTGGCCAGGTATACTGGTTGGGTGGCAACATCTTGGTAGATCGAGGTAATCGTAAAAAAGCGATGGAAGCGATGGCGATCACCAAAAAAGCATTAACCACCAAAAATACCTCCATTTGGTTCTTTGCCGAAGGCACTCGTAACCACGGCAAGAACATGCTGCCGTTTAAAAAAGGCGCTTTTGTCACCGCCGTGAATGCCGGCGTTCCTATTATTCCAGTATGTACCAGTAGTTACCTCGATGGCTTTGACCTTAATCGTTGGAATAATGGTACTTCACATATCAAGGTATTAGACCCGATTGAGACCAAGGACTTGACCTTAGATGATGTTGATCAGCTGATGCTTGATACGCATTTAGCCATGATGGATGGTATTCAAGAAATGGACGCGTTAAAGCGTTAGATTTAACTTGAGTGAAATCTTGCAGAATTGAAGGAAAGTCAGTCACCTATCAGGGTTAAACCTTCAATTCTTCGACTGAACCTAGAGTAATGACTCATTGCTAGCTAACCTTATAGGAAGGTATTGCCTCAATGAGAGAAAGTACATGCGGTCCGCAAGGAAAATCCATTACTTAATTTTGCTCGTATTCATGCTCATGTCACTGGTAGGGGTATTTGCTGATAATTCTGCTACCTCTGCTACCTCTGCTACCTCTGATAAGTCTACTAAAGTCGTTGATCTCGCCAAAACTAGCCTAGTTTTATTATTACCCTATGCCCAGCTATTGGAGGATATAGAGGGCCAGTTAAGCTGGCAACAAGCGTTGAATTCCAATGCTTGGTCGGATATCACTAATAAAGACCTCAATCTTGGCATCACCCAAAGCAGCTACTGGTTTAAGGTGCACGTTAAATACAGTTCCGATCAAACCCGCATGTTCCAGATTCATTATCCGTTATTGGATTATGTCGATTTCTATTTGATAGCTCAAAACCAACTTATTAAGCACATAGCGACGGGTGATGCTCGGGCATTTAATAGTCGCGAGGTAGTCGATAAGGACTTTGTATTTAAAGCGGATGGTAAAAAAGACCAAGTTCATACCTTGCTCATTCGAGCCAATACTCAAGGCACTATGAGTATGCCATTGAGTACAGTGGATATTGAGTATTACGCCCAAGAAGAAGCGTTAGGGACTTTGGGATTTGGGCTCTACTTCGGTATTACCTTTGCTATGTTGTTATATAACTTTATGCTGTACCTGTATTTAAAAGAGCAAAGTTATTTATATTATTGCCTCTTTGTTGCTACCACATTTATTAGTGCAATCAGTTATACAGGGCATGGCTTTTATTGGCTATGGCCAAACTTTAGTGGGCTCAATTCCTTTATGGCCACCTTGACGGCATCATTGACATTTCTTGCAGTGGCACTTTTTTTCAATAGTTTTTTACGAGTTAGAACTCGCGGGGTATTGGGGCGCAGGGTATTTTATAGCTTGATAAGCCTTTCGATCTTGGTCATAACCTGTTCGCTATTATTGAGTTATTCCAGCAGTCTTGCCGTGATTTTTTATGTCCAAATAGTATTCACTGTATTGGTTCTTAGTTACTCGTTTTATCTATGGCGACAAGGGATAGCGGAAGCCAGGTATTTTACCCTGGCTTGGTTAGCCTTTATTATTGGTAGTTTCATTAATACAGCGAGAGTCGTTGGCATACTGCCTACTAATGATTTTACACTTTATGTCAGTCTTTACGGCATTGTTATCGAAATGCTCATGTTATCCATGGGGCTGGCTTATCGATTTGAGATAATGCGAGAAATTCAAGTCGGGTTATCACAAGAATTAAGGATTGCTCAGCAAGACGCAATTGCTAATTTAGAAAAGTATCGCGATCTTTTTCAACAATCCCCGGTGGGATTATTTCGCTACGACAGGGTTAAAAATACGTTTTATCATAATTTGAAAACCAGTGCTTTGATTGGAGAAAACTGGAGAGTGAAAGAGTTTTTAGCTGAATACCTGAAGTTTAGTGATTATAAGGTCTTGCTAAAACAAGGAGAGATTAGCGATAAAACCATTAATGTTCCACAGGATAAATACTACAGTTTATCCCTATTAAGCGTTAGGGATGAATCCGGAAGGGTGGTCGAAATTGAAGGTACGCTAACGGATATCAGTGAGCAAAAACACGCTGAGTTCAGCAGAATTACCAATGAACTAGAAAAATTGAATACCTTAACCCAGTTGGTAGTTGGAATATCTCATCAATTTAATACCCCATTAGGCGTATTAATTACCACGGAAGACTTAGTGAAAGAAAGTCTCGCGCAAGCATTAGCAGACCTTGAGGGTGATAGTTTAAAAAAAGAAGAGTTAATGCAGACCCTTTATATGATCAGTGATGCCATAAACTTATCCAGTGATAATACAAAGGTCATGTCGCGGATACTGAAAGACCTGCGCTATAGCATCAATACCCGCACTCAGTTAAATGTATCTAGCATAGATCTTAATAGCTTCTTTTCAGATCTTTTGGGGTATTACAAAGCTCAATTAAAAGAAGAAGATAGAGATTGTTTATTAACCCTAGATTTAACCATAAATAATGTCGATCACATTAATAGTGATTATGATATTTTATCCGATGTCTTTTTACGTCTCTATTCTAATACCTTTTATCACGCCCATGCTGATGCAAGGCTGCAAGGGAAAATTACTATCAAGCTGTGGCAAGATTCAGATTATGTTTATATTGAATATTTTGATGATGGTCGTGGTCTTGATGAGGACGAAAAAGAGAATATATTCGTCCCTTTTTTTACCGGTCGCAGTCGGCAAAAAGAAAACTCTGGTTTAGGGATGTTTATCGTACATAACCAGGTGGTAAAAATTCTACAAGGCAGGGTGGAATTATTAATGCCATTAATTGGTTTTGGGATAAAAATAATACTGCCTAAAATATAATCTGCGATAACCCTCAATGAACATAAAGCAGATCTTTATTAATTGAGATCACATTAGCAAAGCATTTAATTATGCTAGCCTTGTTGAAGCCTGTTAAAATGCCCCTGATGATGGATGATCCGATTAAGCCTATTATATACGACAAATTTAGTTAAGAAGAATGTTATGGATATTGAAAATATACGCCGTGAGTACATGAGAGCTGGCTTGAAACGCAGTGAGCTGAAAGCCGACCCTATGGAGCAATTCGACCAGTGGTTAGCGAGTGCGACGAAAACGCCGATGTCTGATCCAACGGCGATGAGTGTTGCTACTGTGGGTGAAAATGGCATGCCATCATTACGCACCGTATTGCTGAAATATTACAACGAAAAAGGATTCGTATTTTTTACTAACCTTGATAGTCGCAAGGCGCGTGAATTAAAACACAATAATAAAATTGCCTTGTTATTTCCTTGGACGCATTTAGAGCGTCAGGTCATTATTACGGGTGAGGCCGAATTTGTCTCAACTGCCGAATCGATGAAGTACTTTTTGAGTCGTCCAAAAGATAGCCAGATAGCCGCATTGGCTTCTCACCAAAGCAGACCGATTAATTCCCGTGCCATGCTGGAAGAAAAATTTTTACAGCTGAAAAATCAGTTTAAAAACGGTGATATTAGCTTACCGTCTTTTTGGGGTGGAGTACGCATCAAACCCGTGCAAATTGAGTTTTGGCAAGGCCGCGAAAATCGCTTACACGACCGCTTTATGTATACCAAAGATGACAAGGGTGAGTGGAACATTGAGCGTTTAGCACCTTGATTGCAGCGTTGAACTTGTACTGAAATCGAGGTTTTTTGGGTTTTACGCAGTTTTAGGCGCTAATTTATCCTTGCCCAGCCCTTTTTAGAGAATGTATTTCGTATTGTTGAATACTAGGCTTCATGGGCTATGCAAGGGGAATGTTACGTTTGATCGCTAGGTGATTAGGCAAGAAAGGCCGATTAATCGTCTTTTTGTTGCATAGTTCGTTATACTGTACTGTCATATAAACGAATTGTTAATTTTACAAGGAGCACCTTGTAGTGCAAAACAAAATATCCCTGGTAGTCGATTACATCAACGAAGTAAAAACCCGTTGTACCTTTAATGCAGCAGCTGATGCGTTAGGTATTACTCCGCAAGCGCTTAAAAAAGAGCTAGGCGATGCTCGACCTGAAGTTTCTTGGTTTGTTAGCCCAACGTCAGGGGAACCTATGCGCTATTCCGATAGCGAAAAGCACCCTGAGCTTTACCGTACGACGCGAATTATTACTTCTGCTAAAGTTTTAAAGCGTAATCTTGATCTGTCCTAAGCTTGTATTGTGCGTCTTTGGACGCTGATTCCTCACCGACTTGGTCGGTCATCCGCAAATAATCATTATCGCCAGAATTAGTTAGGAGCTTTCATGTGTGAGCTGCTTGGCATGAGTGCTAATACCCCAACCGATTTATGTTTTAGCTTTACTGGTCTTACCCAGCGTGGTGGCAATACCGGCCCACACAGTGATGGCTGGGGCATCGCTTTTTACGAAGGGAAGGGGGTGCGCAGTTTCCACGATTCTAGTCCGAGTGCGCAATCTAAAATTGCCGCTATGGTGCAAAAGCACCCAATAAAAAGTAATACGGCGATATGTCATATTCGCCAAGCGAATGTGGGGGATGTGTGCTTAGCCAATACTCATCCTTTTATTCGTGAAATGTGGGGGCGTAACTGGGTCTTTGCTCATAACGGCCAGATTAATAATTTCGTCCGCCGTCTTGGTGTGTATGAACCGGTCGGTGATACCGATAGTGAAAATATTTTTTGCGATCTGATGAATCAAGTGCGGCAGAATCTTCCTCGAGATGCGAGCGCTCAACAACTGGTCGATTGTCTCGTCGCACTAGCAGAAGAATATGCCGCTCAGGGGGTATTTAATTGCTTGCTGAGTAATGGTGATTGGTTATTTACCTTTTGCAGTACTAAGCTTGCGTGTATTACCCGTCGCGCACCGTTTGGCCCAGCGCAGTTAGCGGACGCTGATGTCACTATTGATTTTGCCGCCGAAACAACCCATAACGATGTGGTCAGTATTATTGCTACCCAAGCATTAACATCGGATGAAGCTTGGCAGGTCTATGAGCCGGGTGAATGGCGTTTATGGCAGTCGGGTGAGGTCATACTCAAAGGACGGACACCCTAGGACTCGATACTCAAAGATTAGGCGTAATCGTAATCACCGCCTTTGGCTAAGGCCGCTTGGTAGGCGGGTAAAGCCTGGAGGCGTTTTACATAGGCTAAGGTATTTGGGTAGTTGCCAGCATGGATCACGCCACTGGCGGCGCTGGCTTCTAAAGGAAAACTCATTTGAATATCCGCGCCGGTTAATTGCTCACCACAAAAATAGGCATGCTGACTTAAGTGCTTCTCGATAAACTCTAAGCTGGTTTTGATATTCGGCCCAGAGAACCTTTCTATTATTTTATCAGCAATCATTTTAGCAATAGGCTTGATAAAGAACGGCATGGGACTGGTTTTCATCTTGCTAAGGACTAGGTTCATGACCATAGGTGGCATTAATGAACCTTCACTAAAGTGCAACCAATATAGATATTGCCAGTAGGCTGAAGAACCTTGCTCTGGCATTAGGTGTTGGCCATAAGTTTGCACTAGGTACTCAATAATAGCGCCGCTTTCTGCCAGGATAATACCGGTTTTATCATCACTGATGACAGGGCTTTTGCCTAATGCATGGACCGCCTTTAGGCTTTCTGGGGCTAAATACGTTTTTTTATCGCGCTGATGAAATTCAATCACGTAATCTAATTTAAGTTCTTCTAAAATCCATAGAATACGTTGTGAACGAGAGTTGTTCAGATGATGTAGTGTGATCATGCTTAAGCCTGAAATGATGAGAATTATCTGCCTCTTTATAAG
>CAXIBC010000077.1:0-12575 GCA_964022115.1 uncultured Oleispira sp.
GCGCTCATTAATGATGCGTTGGTCGAAATCGTCGTATACGTACATAGCTTTCCGAATTATTAAGCCATTGGGAGTTATTGGCGGCAAATGTAACAAAAAATGGTTATGCAAAAAACCAGTTTTTTTCTATATCGAAATAACTAAAGCGAATAGAAAGGTCATTTGTTATTAAAAAAAATGATTTAACTCAAGGGAAACCCTCATACTACGAGGGTTTCTAAAGGTTTTCGCAGCTCAATCGCTTGCTGGATTTGCTGAGGGTAGTCACTAAATACAGCGTCTAATCCTTGATCAAAAAGTTCCAAAGCGAGGGATTCATTATTAATGGTGAATGCGAGTACTTTATAACCCGCGGATTTTATGGCGGCAACCTGCTGGGCATCAAAAAAAGGTTGGTGAATATGTAGGCCTGAACAATCAAGCTGCTCAAGGCGAGACTGCCAAGCTTTTGGGATGGCTGAAACATTATAAGCCCGCGTCACCTCTGGCCATAACTGTTTAGCACTGTTCAAGCTGAAATAGCTAAAACTGCTGAGTAATAATGGCAGCTCATTTGGCCAATATTGTTTTAATACATCAATGCTAGCGGCGGTCGTTTCTTCCTCTAAACCTTCGCAGGGCTTCAGTTCAAGGTTGAGCCCCATCTTATATTGGCTGATCACGGCAATCGCTTCAGCCAAGGTAGGTATGGTTTCATGGTGATACTCTTCACCTTTCCAAGAACCGGCATCTAGCTGCTTTAGTTGGGCTAGTGTGGTTTTATGAGTCAGTCCTTCACCATTTGTCGTGCGTGACAGATAGTCATCATGAAAGATAATCGGAATGCCATCGGCGCTCAGCATGACATCGATTTCGACCCACTTGATGCCTTGCTGGCCTGCTAAATGAAGGCTGGCTAAGGTATTTTCAGGCGCTTGCCCACTGCTACCGCGATGGGCGATGACTTGTGGTAGCGAAGCATAGGCTGATAGCATGGTTAACTCATAAAAATTGGTTAAAGGGTGGACATGTCTAAGTCTTATTTTGATTCTAAGCAGTAATTATGAAATTACTATGACAATTTTTCTGTTATCCAACTTCTTTTACGCCAAAGGGCCGCGTACAAGGCGGAAGAGCTGATGCGCTGCAGGCTCTGAATGCACCAAATACCCAATAAACCATAACCCAGTATGGGGCCGATCAAATAGGCCAGTGGCAATAATAAGCACCATTGCATCACGAAGTTGATGGCCATGACCTTTTTGCTCGCGCCTGCGCCGAGCAGAGCTTGAATCAATACCATGGCGGTGACTTCGAAGATGATACTGATACCGGTAATCTGTAAAGGTATTGTGCCTAGGGTTATCAGTTGTTCGTCGTTGGTGAATAGTCTCAGTATCGAATCGGCAAATAACGAAATCGGTAGACCCAGAAGTAACATTAAAAAGGTCGCTAGACGGACGACTTCCCAGCCCCAACGATAAGCCTCATCTTGCTTGTTTGCCCCAAGGGAGTGGCTAACTAAGCTGGTTGAAGCGATACCCATACCGACACAAGGCAGAATCAACATTAAGGCCAGATTGATCAGGATGTGCCCAATCGCTTGTTGGGCGCTGCCCACTAAGCCAATAATCATAAATAAGACGCTGACCCCTAGGGCAAATAAACCTTGCTGTAAGGAGTTAGGAATAGCCAGTTGAGTCAGGCTTCTCATCATGCGTTTATTCGGAATGTGCAGGCTAAAGCCGTGATGGCCTGCTTTTTTGAGGGTTAATACTAGGTAGATGATAGTACCCAAAAACAGGGCAAGGCAGGTGCCAATGCCTGAGCCTACGGCGCCAAAGGCCGGGATGAAAAGTGCAGGAGCGCCAAAAATCAACAAGTAGCTAATGATGACATTAGCAATATGCATCCATAATAGGACTTTTAGATAGGATTTGGTTTCGCCTATCCCAGCCCAATAGCCACGAAAACAAAAATTAAAGGCAACGGCGATAACCGCGAGGGTGCGCCACTCAAAATAGGGTTGGGCGATGGCTAATACGCTTTTATCTGAACTAAACAAGTTCATTAATGGCGCACTGAATAGCAAAAAGAATAGGGTGATGGGCAAGGCAATTAAAGCGCCTAGAATAAGACCAGCCATTAACGGCTTGCCGACTTGGTCGATTTGTTTTGCTCCCATGCGACGAGCGACAAGGGTTTGAACGGCTGCAGATAATCCCATTACCAGAGAAACAGTTAAAAACGACGCATAACTGCCTATACCAATACCCGCCAAGGCTTCTGGGCCCAAGCGACCCACCATAGCTGCATCAACTAGATTTAAAATACTTTGGGAGAGCATGCCCATGATTATGGGAATGCTAATGGTTAGAATGCGCGATAAGCGAGCGCTTGGAATATTAAGCGCTCGCCCTAGGCCGAAGAAGAGATAATTGATAATCGATAGCCGTTTAAAAAATAAACAAGATTAGTAGTTCAAATTTGGAGACAACCAGCGTTCCATGACATGAACTTCTTCACCCTTACGCTTCGAGATATCTTCAACCTGATCTTTATCAATCTTACCTAAACCAAAATACTTGGATTCAGGGTGAGAGAAATACCAACCGCTAACCGCCGCAGAGGGGAACATCGCGAAGTTTTCAGTGAGCGTTAAGCCGGCATTTTCTTCCGGGTTTAATAAGCGGAACAGTGCGGCTTTTTCGGTATGATCCGGACAAGCAGGGTAGCCTGGTGCCGGACGAATACCTTGGTATTTTTCTTTAATCAGCTCTTCGTTAGTTAGGCCTGTATCACTCACGTAACCCCAAGTTTCATTACGAACAATGGCGTGCATGCATTCAGCAAAGGCTTCGGCTAGACGGTCGGCGAGGGCCTTCATTAGAATGTTATTATAGTCATCGTTTTCTTTCTTATAAATCTCGGCTAGGTGCTCAGCTTCGATACCGGACGTCACAGCAAACGCACCCATGTAATCGTCTTTGCCATCAGCATGGTCGCCGACTTTAGGCGCGATGAAGTCGGCTAAAGAATAGTTTGGCTGGCCCGCAGGTTTATCCGTTTGCTGGCGTAATTGATGCAGGGTTTCCAGCACTTCAGTGCGGCTTTCATCGGCATAGATTTCAATATCGTCACTGCCTTTACGGTTGGCAGGCCAAAGACCAACAACGCCACGAGCGGTAAAGAGCTTCTCATCGACAATACGCTTAAGCATGGCTTGAGCGTCTTTATACAAGGCCGTTGCGGCTTCGCCGACAACTTCATCTTCAAGAATGCGCGGGAACTTACCGGCTAATTCCCAAGAGATAAAGAAAGGGGTCCAATCTATGTATTTAATCAACGATTCTAGTGGGAATTCGTCATACACAGTAATGCCGAGTTTGTTTGGCTTTGGCGGCGTATAATCACCAAAGGTGATCTGTGGTGCACGTTCGCAAGCTTTTTCATAAGGAAGTAGAGGTTTACTCTTACGGTTTGCATTACGCGCACGTACTTTTTCGTATTCTGCTAGGGTTTCTAAGCGGAAAGTTTCTTTCAGTTCAGGGTTTACCAATTTCTGAGCAACACCCACTGCGCGTGACGCATCGGCAACATAGGCCACAACATCGTTGCTGTATTGCTGGTCGATTTTAACCGCGGTGTGCGCTTTCGATGTGGTCGCACCACCAATCAATAGTGGAAGGTGATAATCCAGACGCTGCATTTCTTTAGCCACATGAACCATCTCGTCTAGCGAGGGGGTAATAAGGCCAGATAGACCAATGATATCGCAATTTTCTTCTTTTGCGGTTTTCAGGATTTTATCTGCAGAAACCATCACCCCAAGATCGACTACTTCAAAGTTATTACACTGCAGTACTACGCCTACAATGTTCTTACCAATGTCGTGCACGTCGCCTTTCACTGTGGCCATTAAGATCTTGCCTTGAGTTTCCGATTTACCGTCTTTCTCAGCTTCAATAAAGGGCAATAAATACGCTACCGCTTGTTTCATTACACGGGCACTTTTTACGACCTGAGGCAGGAACATCTTACCTTCACCAAATAAGTCACCGACCACGTTCATGCCGTCCATTAATGGACCTTCAATCACTTCAATCGGGCGGGCATACAGATGGCGGGCTTCTTCGGTATCTTCTTCAACAAAGGTATTGATACCTTTTACCAAGGCATGGCTTAAGCGTTCTGCCACTGGCAGGTTACGCCATTCTTGAGTTTCGGCTTCTTTAATACTGCCATCACCGCGATAGTCATCGGCGATTTCTAATAAACGGTCGGTGCCGTCTTCGCGACGGTTCAAGATTACATCTTCAACACGTTCTTTTAACTCAGCGGGTAGGTCATCATAAACCGCCAGCTGACCGGCGTTCACAATCCCCATGGATAAGCCATTTTTGATGGCGTGATATAAGAATACCGAGTGAATCGCTTCACGCACAGGGTCATTACCACGGAACGAGAACGATACGTTACTCACGCCACCAGAAATAAGCGCGTGGGGTAGGTTGTCAGTAATAAACTTACAGGATTGAATAAAATCAACCGCGTAGTTGTTGTGTTCTTCGATGCCGGTAGCAACGGCAAAAATGTTCGGATCAAAAATAATGTCTTGCGGTAAGAAACCCACTTCGTCGACTAGGATGCGATAAGACTCAGCACAAATCTCGTTTTTACGCGCTTCGGTATCAGCCTGGCCTTGTTCATCAAACGCCATCACCACAACCGCAGCGCCATAGCGCATACAGCTCTTAGCACGAGCAACAAACTCTTCTTTACCTTCTTTTAGGCTGATCGAGTTAACAATCGATTTACCCTGAATGCACTTAAGGCCAGCTTCAATGATTTCCCACTTAGAGGAGTCAACCATGATAGGTACACGAGAGATGTCGGGCTCACAGGCAATCAGGTTCAAATAACGAACCATGGCTTCTTCTGATTCCAACATGCCTTCATCCATGTTGATATCGATTACCTGAGCGCCGTTTTCAACCTGTTCGCGGGCAACATCTAACGCTTCTTCAAACTGATCGTTTTTAATTAAACGCTTAAATTTAGCCGAACCGGTCACATTGGTACGTTCACCCACGTTGACAAATAATGAGTCACTACTGATGGTGAAAGGCTCTAAACCCGATAAGCGGCACGCCACTTCGATGTCAGGGATAATACGAGTTGCATGCTTATACACTTGTTCAGCAATCGCCGCAATGTGCTCGGGAGTTGTACCACAGCAGCCGCCGATAATGTTTAAGAAGCCACTTTGAGCGAATTCGCCGACAATCGCCGCAGTCTGTTCTGGGGTTTCGTCGTATTCACCAAATTCGTTTGGTAAACCCGCATTCGGGTGAGCAGAAACGTAGCAATTGGCTTTAGCGGCTAACTCTTCAATGTGAGGGCGCAGCTCATCCGCACCGAGTGCGCAGTTAAAACCAACAGATAATGGTTTAGCGTGAATCACAGAGTTTAAGAAAGCTTCAGCGGTTTGCCCCGAAAGAGTACGGCCACTGGCATCGGTAATGGTGCCAGAAATCATAATTGGCAACTCATACCCTAATTCTTCGAAAACACCTTGCACGGCATAAATAGCCGCTTTGGCGTTGAGGGTATCAAATACGGTTTCGATCAAAATGATGTCTGAACCACCCTTGATTAAACCGTGTGTCGCTTCGGTATATTCAGCAACTAAGGCATCAAAGGTGATATTACGGAAACTTGGATCGTTTACATCAGGAGAAATAGATGCTGTTTTACTGGTAGGGCCTAACACACCGGCAACAAAACGAGTGACTCCGGTTTCAGCGGCGACTTCATCACACACTTCACGAGCAATCTGCGCGGCCATTTCGTTCAACTCTGGAACTAGGTATTCCAAATCGTAATCCGCCTGAGAGACGCGGGTCGAGTTAAACGTATTGGTTTCAATGATGTCTGCGCCAGCATTAAGGTAAGCTTTATGAATACCTTTAATGATGTCTGGCTGGGTCAATACGAGCAGGTCGTTATTGCCTTTAATTTCTTGCTCTAGATCGGCAAAGCGATCGCCACGATAATCCGCTTCTTCTAGCTGGTGCGCCTGAATTAAGGTTCCCATACCACCGTCTAAGATAAGGGTGCGGGATTTCAGGGTGCTATGAAGTACTTCTAAACGTTGTTGACGATCCATTTGATTCTCTACCACTGATATTTCAAACAAAAGGTTGCTATGTTCTACGCTGTTTATGAATAAAGCATGCTAGCAACAGGATATAATTTGGGCGCATATTCTACCAGAAGCCTTAGCGCTTGTCTTATTTGTCGTAATGTGAGGCATTTAATTTGCTAATCCTGAGTATCTTTGTCAGCTATTGCGCTTGAAATAGCGTGCGTTGTAAAATAAAAAGGATACAATGCGCCCATATAGCTTTTAAGGTAACCCAAAATGACGCAGTACATAGAGATCACACCCTCCGCAGAAGAATACTTAGCTGAGCTGTTAGAAAAGCAAAATGTTGAGGG
This sequence comes from uncultured Oleispira sp., assembly GCA_964022115.1. Lineage (GTDB taxonomy): Bacteria > Pseudomonadota > Gammaproteobacteria > Pseudomonadales > Oceanobacteraceae > Oleispira. The sequence continues at coordinate 6,481 of CAXIBC010000077.1, forward strand.
TATGGCAGTGCGGATCTTTATTACTCAGCCTGGTACTAAGTACGCTGAAACCTGTTTGGCCTATTGTCGCCCTGATGAAATCAATGTGAATGATGAATTGCAGGCAATGGACAAGTTGCGTGTCTATGTTGATTCCACCAGCACGGCTTATTTGGAAGAGGCGATCATTGATTTCGCTAAAGACCGTATGGGCGGCCAGCTGACGATTAAAGCGCCAAACGCTAAAATGCCGAAAGTAAATGCAGATAGCCCAGTTGATGAGCGTATTAACTATTTGTTATATACCGAAATTAACCCAGGATTAGCATCCCATGGTGGTGAAGTGAGCTTGGTTGAAATTACCGAAGATATGGTTGCTATTTTGAAATTCGGTGGTGGTTGTCAAGGTTGTAGCGCGGTTGAAATGACATTGAAAGATGGTGTGGAAACGACACTATTGGCTAAAATCCCAGAATTAACTGGGGTTAAGGATGAAACCGACCATACAGTGACGGATAACGCTTACTTTAAGTAAGGTTAAGTAGATACAAAAGTAAATAAAAATAGAGCCCGATATTGTCGGGTTTTATTTGGCTTATTATGGAATGATCGGTTCAGAATGTTGCATGAATCATTCCGATAGGAGTTCAGAGCGATGGCGAGACCTCAAGTATTTAACCAGCAGCAGGTAATTAGCAAAGCCTTAGAGTGCTTTTGGCTAAAGGGTTATAGTGCAACGTCGTTATCTGAACTATTAACGGCGATGAATATTAGTCGCAGTACTTTATACAATAGCTTTGGTGATAAACGGCAGCTATTTGAGCAATGCTTGCAGGTTTATAGTCAGCAGACTCAACAGGTCTTATCAATGACGTTAATGAGTGAGAAATGCGCTACTTTTGAGGCGATAAAACAGTTTCTTTATCTCGTGCTGATTGCGCCTAATGGTGAATTGTCTGCTAGGGGCTGCTTATTGGTGAATACCATTGCCGAGACAGCGCAGACAGATCCAGTGCTGCATCGGTTATCGACAGGGCTGATGCTGCCCGTGAAACTGGGCTTTATTCATCAGCTGAATAAAGCGTTCGATGAAGAGGCCAGTAAGCAGCATGGAGAGTGGCTATTTACTCAGCTATTAGGTTGGCGCTTGCAATGCCAAATGGGGCTGGATAAAAAGAAATTAGAAAATCAAATTGATTGGTCACTGCAGCAATTAAAGAAGCAGTCTGAACTGTAAGCAAATAACCAACACATCTACCGTAAGGAAAGGCAAGACTATGTTACTAAAATCATTATTTATTGGGGTTTACCCTATGGTCGCGCTCGGCCTGTTCGGCTTGCTTTTTATGGGTCCTCAACCTCCTGTTTGGTTAATGAGTTTGGCGATCATAGCGGCATTACCCTTTCCATTATTTCTTGGGAATTTATTTTTATACCGTACTGCTCGTACCAGTGAGAATTTGAACTTTCTTTACGCAATCCCAATTATTAGCTTATTGCTGTCAGCTGTAGGTATTGTAATGACGGGCATGGAGCTGCCTCAGTATTTGATGAGTATGATTATTATATTGAGCGCTCTCGCGGGGAATTTATTATATGTCTTCTGGTATAGCCTGTTTGGGCGAGAAGACAATGCTTTATTGAAGGTCGGGCAGAAACTGCCTGAGTTTACATTGAGGGATGTGGATGGAAAAGCAATTACCTCGGCTGAAATGAGTGAGCAGGCCAGCTTAATACTGTTTTATCGGGGGAACTGGTGTCCTTTATGTATGGCTCAAATCAAAGAAGTAGCCTCTCAGTATCGTGAGTTCGGGCAGCGAGGCATTAAGATTTACATGGTTAGCCCACAATCGGCAGGCCATACTCGAGGATTGGCTAAGCGGTTTGATGTTGATATGCATTTTTTGATCGATGAAGATAATGGCGCCGCTAATAAACTTCAGATTATTGCCAAAAATGGCTTACCTATGGGGCTTCAAGCTTTGGGTTATGACAGTGATACCGTCATGCCAACGGTGGTGATGACCAATGCACAAGGTCGGATTATTTATGCGGACTTGACGGATAACTATCGTATGCGTCCTGAGCCGGGTGATTTTCTAAAGGTATTTGATGCTCAGTAGCTCGCTGGTTAGCGCTAAAATCAACGGCATAAAACCAAAAACGAAAAATAAAAAAGCCGAATTAGCTATTAGCTAATTCGGCTTTTTATGTTTTAGCTTTATGCAATGCATAAACTAACCGCTTAACGCTTCGGCAAGACGTCTTTTAACTTCTTGTGCATGTCACGGATGGACTCTTCGGTCATATCCCAGCTGATACAGGCATCGGTTACCGACTGGCCATATTTCATCTGAGAATGGTCTTCCGTGATGTCCTGACGGCCAAATTCGATATTGGACTCAATCATCAAGCCTATAATGGATTTATTGCCTTCCAGGATTTGGTTGGTTACGTTTTCCATTACTAGAGGCTGTATTGCAGCGTCTTTACTGGAGTTTTCGTGAGAACAATCAACCATGATGTTTTGCGCCAAGCCAGCTTTCTCTAACGCTTGTTCACACTGGGCGATATTAACTGAATCATAGTTTGGCTTGCCACCACCACCACGCAATACAATATGACCATACTGGTTGCCTGCCGTCTCAACGATTGCAACTTGACCAGTTTGATTAATACCTAAGAAACGGTGTGGGTTAGCGACTGATTTAAGAGCATTAGTCGCAACGGTTAAGTTGCCATCAGTGCCGTTTTTAAAGCCTACCGCAGATGAAAGACCAGACGCCATTTCACGGTGGGTTTGTGATTCTGTGGTGCGTGCGCCAATAGCAGACCAAGAGATGAGATCTTGTAAGTATTGAGGCGAGATAGGATCGAGTGCTTCCGTTGATAGTGGTAACCCTGAAGCGGCAAGATCAATCAGTAGCTGGCGAGAAATTTTTAATCCATCTTCAATTTTAAACGAGTCGTTTAGGTATGGGTCGTTGATTAAACCTTTCCAGCCTACGGTTGTGCGTGGCTTTTCAAAGTAAACACGCATCACAATACAAAGTGTATCTTTAACTTCTTCCGCTAGACCCCGTAAACGCTCAGCATAATCTTTTGCTGCTTCAACGTCATGAATGGAGCAAGGGCCTACGACTAAAAAGATACGGTGATCTTTACGATCCAAAATATCACGAACTTCTTGGCGACCCTTTTGAATGCTCTCAACAGCCTCATTGCTCAGTGGCAGCTGGGCTTTTAACTGATCAGGAGTAATTAGTGTCTCAATGGAGCTAATGTTGAGGTCTTCAACACGATTATCAGTCATCTCACTTCCTATATACTTATTTAGACGATTTTTCGATGTTATTAAATGTTATCGCTGGATTATGACAAATCATAGCGATGATGGACACGGTTTATTCCCTTATAACGGGCCTTAATGTCATGTTTTCTAACTTTTTAGACTTCAAAGGTAATTAATGTTGAGAAGGTTAGTCTTTAATGGCGGTATTTTTGTGGCGCTAAGTAAAAGATGTGACAAGTGTGTAGGTTTTTGTAAGAAGAAAGAACGAGAGTTCAATCCACTGCTATGATCAAAATGAAGTGAGGGTATTTGTATGAACCCTATAATTTGCCTGAATGAGTAGTAGGCTAATAATATGTTAAAAAAAATCGCATTTGCCACCGATCTTGGAGTTTTAGGGCCTTATGTATTGTGCCATGCGTTAGAGCTGTCGAAGCAATTTGATGCCAAGGTGGATATTATTCACGTAATAGAACCCATGGGAGTCTTTGCTGAATCTATTTTGGATATCTTCCTTCCCCAAGAAGATCTTGAACATTTGCGTAAAGAGGGTGTTCAAGATGTTATGGGGACCATTAAAGAGCGCATTACCGATACTATGGCATCGGAGTTTACCGGAGATGATGAACACTCGTTTTTAGGAGAAATTAGTGTGGTGAGAGGCCTAGCGGCCGAATCAATTCTTGAATACGTTGATGATCATAATATTGATATGATCGTTATGGGCACTCATGGCGAGCATGGAGAGATGATGGGTGGGCTTGGCTCAGTTGCGTCAAAAGTATTGCAGCGCAGCTCGGTGCCGGTATTGATGGTGCCGCTGACTCGGGTAACCAATCAGCTGGGTGTTGCGCGCAATGAACCTATGCGGCGAATGATTTAGTGATCAATCGCCTAACTTTAGGTATTAAGTATTTAACTAAAGAACGCGTATTTCGCCCCAAGGAAAAACAGTATGCTGGCCAATAAGGGCTTGAGTATATTGTCGGGCAGGTGATGCGAGACCTTGCTACCGAGCTGAATGGCAGGAATAGAACCCACAAGTAACGCGAAAAGTAGACTGAAATCAACATTCCCTAAAGCCATGTGGACAAACCCAGCACAGGCAGTTAAAGGTACTGCGTGTGCTATATCGGTACCGACAACATGTGATGAGCGTAGGGCAGGGTAAAGTAACATCAGCACGGCTGTGCCAATGGCACCGGCACCGACCGAGGTAAGGGTTACTAATACGCCTAGCACTATCCCCATTAATAATGTTAAACCATCCCGCGCTTGTGGATTTGTTGAACTTTTACTCTTTAGGGTAATACGCAGCAGTTGTTTGCGGAAAATAACCACAAATGCCGTTAGGAGCAGCATAAAGCCTAAGCTGTTTTTGATTAAAATCTCGTAACTGTCAGCGTCTTCAAATACGTTTTGTAATGAATAGCCAGTAATTAACGCCGCCGGAATGCTACCGAAGGCCAGTAATTTCACTAGCTTCCATTCGACATGTTTTTGCTTATGGTGACTTATTACGCCGCTAGCCTTAGTTATCGACGCGTACATAAGATCCGTGCCCACAGCAATATTAGGTGGGAAGCCAAATAGCAATAAAAGTGGGGTCATTAATGCACCACCACCTATGCCTGTAATACCTACAATGAAGCCAACGGATGCGCCGGCTAAGATATATAACAAAATATCCATGAATATGGTCTAAAGTACTAATATAAGTCTAAAAAGAGAGAAGACTGGTAAAATATAGGTTTCCAGCTATTCTGGAAAGGAATATTTATTTATATTTTTATAACGATTTTGTAGGTTGAGGGATGGAGAAAATATGAAACTGCAGCAATTGCGTTACATTTGGGAGGTCGCACACCATGATTTGAACGTATCTGCGACGGCTCAAGTGCTATATACCTCCCAACCAGGTATCAGTAAACAGATTCGTTTATTAGAAGATGAATTGGGTGTAGAGATCTTTGCCCGTAGTGGTAAACACCTAACGCGTATCACTCCGGCCGGAGAGGCGATTCTAAAGGTCGCCGGTGAAATACTTCGTAAAGTAGAAAGTATTAAGCAAGTGGCACAAGAATTTAGTGATGAAACTAAGGGTAGCTTGTCTATTTCTACTACGCATACGCAAGCGCGTTATGCCTTGCCGAGCGTGATTGAGAGTTTTATGGGCAAGTTTCCTGAAGTCTCTTTGCACATGCATCAAGGCACGCCGATGCAAATTGCTGAAATGGCGGCTAATGGTGGAGTGGATTTTGCTATCGCAACGGAAGCGATGGAGTTGTTTGGCGACTTGATTATGATGCCTTGCTATCGCTGGAATCGCAGTATTCTAGTGCCCAAAGGGCATCCTCTTGCGAGCCATCCTAACCCAACTTTGGAAGAAGTCGCGGCTTACCCCTTGGTAACGTATGTATTTGGCTTTACCGGGCGCTCTAAGTTAGACGAGGCCTTTAAAAGTCGCAATCTAACCCCTAGGGTAGTATTTACCGCCGCCGACGCCGATGTTATTAAAACTTATGTGCGTTTAGGGGTGGGTATTGGAATAGTGGCGACTATGGCGATTGATGAGAACTTAGATGATGACTTGGTTGCCATTGATGCTAGCCATTTGTTTGATTCAAGTATTACTCAGATAGGGTTCCGCAAAGGGACCTTCTTGCGGGGCTATATGTATGACTTTATCGAGCGCTTTGCTCCGCACCTGACCGCAGATATGGTGAATAAGGCGACTCAGTGTCATAACAAGCAAGAAATGGATGAGTTGTTTCAGGATATCGAATTGCCAGAGCATTAGCGCTGGTAATGCTACAGGGGTGTT
>CAXIBC010000078.1:0-12319 GCA_964022115.1 uncultured Oleispira sp.
GGAGCTCATATTGCTATGAACTCCGGCGATGAAATCGGCTAGTTAGCGCTTAGTTTTTGGCTCGCTGCTGCTCACGGAAACGCAGTTTATCTTGGCGGTGCTTTTCAACAGCTTCTTGCACATCGCTTCCTAGGTGCGCCTCACCACGTTCTTTAGCGAGTTGCATTTGCAGCTCTCGTTGCTGAAAGCGTTCTCGCTGTTCGGCGCTGTATTTTTCAATGCAATGAGGGCAGCTTACCCCCTGTACATAATGTTCGCTTTGCTTTTCTTCTGCGGTAATTGGATAGCGACAAGCGTGGCACTGGTCATATTGGCCTTTTTCAAGGTCGTGGTTCACAGCGACGCGGTTATCAAATACGAAGCACTCACCTTCCCATAAAGTCTCTTCTTTAGGCACTTCTTCTAAGTACTTAAGAATGCCACCTTCTAGGTGATAGACTTCATCAAAACCTTGCTCTTTCATATAGGCTGTGGATTTTTCACAGCGAATACCACCCGTACAGAACATAGCGACTTTCTTGTGCTTAGTCGGGTTCATATTATCTTTGACGTACTGTGGAAACTCACGGAAGGTTTCTGTTTCAGGGTTAACCGCCCCTTTAAACGTGCCAATCTGAACTTCGTAATCATTACGGGTATCGACCAAGACCACATCTGGGTCAGAAATCAGTGCATTCCAATCTTGGGGTTTTACATAAGTCCCCACAACCTGCTTAGGATCAATGCCTTCTACACCCATAGTGACGATTTCTTTCTTTAATTTCACTTTAGTGCGGTAGAAGGGCATAGTATCGTCAAATGATTCTTTATAAACGATATTCGCTAGGCGCTCATCTTTGGCTAACCAAGCATGCAGTGCATCTATGCCTTCACGGGTGCCGGCTACTGTACCGTTAATGCCTTCTTGAGCAAGTAATAAGGTGCCACGCACTTCATTAGCTTCCATAACCTCTAATAAGGGCTGGCGAATTTGTTGGAAATTTTCAAGGGTAACGAACTTGTACATCGCGCATACGACGATAGCAGCGGTTTGCTCAGACATGTGTCTTGCCTCATTGCGGTCTGGAACGTAAATCCAGAGCATTGGTTAAGAGTATAAAATTGTAGGCTCGATTTGAGCGCGGCAATTATATACAAATCGAAGTGACTTTTCCAAAATCCGTTGCTGGGTTGGGGTAAAAAGACAGTTAAGCTAGTATCTGTTTGGCCGATAATCGTTAAGATAATAGATAAGTAGCCGTTAATACTACGAGGATCGTATGAATATCACTTTTAGATATCAGCCTATTAGGCCCTTCGCTTACGTCCTTTTGCTGGTGGTCTTTGCACCATCGGGTATTGCCGAGTGTCGTGATTTCGATGCCATTACGGCAGCGGATAAAAAAGCCCTTTCTTATTTCAATAACGCCGATGTATTTCACCCTGGGGTCATCCTTAAAGTACATCACCCATCAGGTAAAAAAGAAGTCGCGAGTTATATTAAATCCGCGGATAAATACTACAGCATATTCACCCTAGTCGATCACGAATGTGTGGTGCAATTTCGCAAGCGTACACGCCAAGGAGATTAAGCGATATTTATAAAGAGTACGATTCTTTAGTCATATTTAGCCATTTCCCTTGGTACTCAGTCCATTAAGTCCATTTGACGAATTGCACACGATCAATTCCACGTTTTGCATGTCGATTTGTACTTCCGTACCTATCAAATCAGTTTCAATTCAACTAAAAATTATCCTAGCTCTAAGTCATTACCAATAAAAAATGAAAGAGCAGGGTGAATCTATTCCTTAGTTAGAATTCACTCATGAGTTACCCACCGCAGAATAATAGAATAAAAAAGGACTCGATATGATTAGCAGTTTAAGAATGCAGTATCGTCATGGTTTGATGACACCTTTGGTTGCAATGGCATTATTATCTGGCATGGCCATAGAGGTGCAGGCTATGTCTAAAAAGCCTGCGCCACCACCACCCACTCCAGCTCAAATTGCCGCCGCGCAGAATTCAGTGCATGAATTAGCCCAAGGCTGTTATGCCATTCAATCACCGGCTAATGGCAAATACATGAACCGTTTCCATCAAGGTGGCACGGTTGATGACGGTTTGAGCTATCAGTTTAAGGCAACGACAGCCGCCGCTGGCGCTCGTTTCTATTTTAAACCCACCTCGTATTTCCATTATATGTTAACCGACCAAGACGGACGCTATCTAGCCAGCCACTTGCCTAATGAGGTATCCGCTGGACGTTATGCAGGTAAGTTTGCCCAATGGCGTATCGGTGGGCACTTTCAACAAGATGGTAGCTATCGCTATAGCTTCCATGGCATAGGCTTAGATAAGATACTGCGCCATAATTATGGTGATACCGGCTGGTATAAAGAGGGTGGGGTATATGTCTTAGATATCTTAAATCCAACTAATGCCGGCAGTGAAACGGGCTTTAACCTAGTTGCCCAAAATGATTGTAAACCTTTTCCTGAAGCTGAGTTGAATGCTGATGAGTCAGTCTCACAAGCGGGAAATGTGAGCGCGCCTGTGCGAGGAGCCATTGACCCTCATACCCATATTACTTCGTATGAATTCATGGGCGGCAAGTTTATACACGGCGAGCCGTTTAGCCCTTGGGGCATCGAAACGGCCTTGCGTGATAGTAGCGAGACCCATGGCCCGAACGGCAGCCTTGATATTATTGGTAACCTTATGGGTTACGATGATGTTAGCCATACTTATGATACTCGGGGTTATCCTGACTTCCCGGCATGGCCTGCGAGTGAATCACTCTCTCACATGCAGTACTACTATAAGTGGATTGAGCGTGCACATAAGGGAGGGTTAAAGATGATGGTCTCGCTATTAGTCGAGAACGAAGTCTTATGTAATGTGCAAAAAACCATCAACCCAGCCAGCTGGATTAATCCTAATAACTGTCAAACCTCTAAGAGTATTGATCTGCAAATCCAGCGTCTCAATGAAATGGAAGCGTATATAGATGCCCAGCAAGGTGGCCCTGGTAAAGGTTTCTTCCGTTTAGTGAGTACACCTGCGCAAGCGCGAGCGGTGATTGCTGATGGCAAAATGGCGATTCTAATGGGGATTGAAGCGTCCGAGTTATTTGATTGTGGTATGCGCGATCACTGTACCATAGAGACCATCGAAGCCCAGCTGCAAAAAGTCTATAACGCTGGGGTTCGCACTATGTACCCAACTCATAGGTTCGATAATCAGTTTGGTGGCGCACGTCCAGAAGATGGCTTTATTAACGTTGGGCAGTGGTTAGCCACCGGGCGTTTCTTTGACGCGGAAGCGTGTGATGCTGAAACTCGTGGCCGTTATTTCAAATCAGGCTTTCCACTGCTTGGAGATGTGCCAGTTATTAAAGATATCTTAGATGCAATTGGTATGAATCCTACCTATGACGAAAGCCAGCCTTTATGTAACCAGCATGGTTTAAGTGATCTTGGGGTTTACCTTATCAATCGTATGATCGATCTAGGTATGATTATCGAAATGGATCACATGTCGACTAAGACCGCGAATGCGGTAATGGAAATCGTGCAAGCGCGTAATTACTCGGGAGTAATTTCTGGCCATAGCTGGTTAAACTCAGCGGCTGATGGTTCTCCTCACGCAGTGCAGCACGATATTGCTAATCAAGGGGGGATGTTAGCGCCTTATAATGGCCCTTCCACTTCGGTTCAGCATGGAATTAACCGTTACCTCAAGATTGTTGAGCAGACACCTTTTGTACAGGGGGTGCCTTTCTCGACCGATATGGGTGGCATTGGTAAACAAGCGCCTGCGCGTAGCAATGCGGCAACAAATCCATTGCTGTATCCATTCACGACTGAAGAGGGTATCGAAATTGATAAGCAAGTATCGGGTAACCGTATCTTTGATTTAAATAAAGGAGGATTGTCGCATTTCGGTTTAGTGGCCGATCACATCCAAGATATCCGTGAACAAACGCCGGCGCGTATATACGATTCGGTGATGAATTCAGCAGAAGCGTATCTACAAATGTGGGAACGTGCCGAGAGTAATACAGATATGCAGTATGTGAATCCGAATAGCGGCCAATAGCAACAACTTGGCTTTCATTTGCGAAGATGTACTGGCGGTTAAACGTCGTACATCTCCGCACCTTTCCTGCAATCAAGCTTAAAAGCAGTCGTCTAACAAATGGTTAGACGGCTGCAGTATAGGCCTTAATTGTTAACGACTTTTAATTCACTGTTATTACTAAGAATTTCAGCTTCTTTTGCTTTCAAACTATTCAGATGCTGACGCAATGTTTTACTGATAATGGTATTTCGCTTAATTAAGTCCAATTGCGGCCAAGTGGCGCGTTCACCAGTTTCAAACAGTTCGGCTAGGCCTTTCAAGGTTGGATTAAACGCAAGGTTCTTAATATTGCTTTTTGTCAAAGTCGGTAAGATATTAATATTCCCCAAATACTGCTGATCAACGATTGATCGCAGCTTTTGAATGCCCATCTTTGATTTTTTGTGGCTAACCATACCTTCCAACACATCAAAGGCATAAATACTATTGATTTTGGCAAGTTTGGAGACGTAGCGTTTACTTAATTCTAGAAAACTAGAGGTATCGCGCTTGATACTCACTTTAACAAAAGTGGATAAAGGATTGATTTGGCTAACGATGCTGTGGTTTACACCATAGAGGCGAGCGAGTCGGTCAAAAGGCAAGTCAGCCATGATCGAACCATCCGCAAAACGACGATTGGGGATATAAGGAACGATTTCCCCCGCCTGGTTTTTAGCTTTTAATTGCACGGGCGAAAACATAATAGGAAGTGCGCAGGAGGCTCTAGAGGCTTGAGCAATGACTGCATTCGGCGACGTTTGCGCGTTAAGTAAGCGTGAGTATTGATGCAGATCTGCGGCTGAAACCGTAATCGTCATGTGCCTGCCCGTCTTTTTATAAGCCTCTTCAAACGTGGTTAGATCAAAGAGTTCAATCAGCGCATTTTCAAGATGAGTACTATCAAACAGACCTTCCTTACCAAAGCCTTGCCATTTAAGCCATTTATTGAATTTAGAATAGATGACTTCAGGTGTTAGGATTTCCAATAATTCTTCGTTCGTTCTTGTTCCAACCAAAGCGGCAACAATAGAACCTGCACTTGCGCCCGAGATGACGTCGGGTAGTACGTCGTGCTCAACTAGGGTTTTAACCACTCCCGCGTGAAAGAAACCTAAGCCAGCACCGCCACTGAGCATAATGCAGCTGCGTCCAAACGCATGGGTTGTTTCATCAAAGAATGATAACTTTTCATAAAAATCGATTTCATCTGCTTGGTAAATAAAATCTAATGCGCCACATACTTCCTGAATGTACTCTTCAATTAAATGCTTTGTACCAATAAGTGCGTTGCCATTGAGGGCTGGAGCAGAAATATTTCCCAAATTGCCATGCAAACCTTCATGTATTATGTACATAAGGGCTGTGGCGTCATTGTTTGATTTTGCTAATCGCATCCTTTCTACACGGGCACGAATTGTCCGATAATCATAAACCTTAGAAACTTCTGTGGCTTTCCATTCTTGGGCGCCAGATAAATCATCGTGCGCCTCCGCTGCATCCTTGTAGTCGGCATAACTTTTGGCATTCTTCATGCGATTTTTTAGTTCAGCAAATGCTTTCTTTGACATGCGGTTGGTCTCGATTAGCGATAATGCCTGAATCTAATCGTAAATTATTAGAAAATGCTACCTAATCTAATTAAGGTATTAACATGACTTAGATAGTACTTAACAAGACAAAACTAGTATATTATTGCGTAATTCATCTGAACCTTATTTCAATAATAATTTATATTGATGATTCTCACTCCAAGGGCATTCTGATTTCAAATATCTCTGCCTACGGATAATACAAAAACGAAGTGGCTTTATTTTATGGATTTTAGTTTTGCGACTCTCACCTTGTTGTCTATCCCTTTAATCAGTGCATTTGTCGGTTGGTCTACAAATTTCTTAGCTCTGAAAATGATGTTTTATCCTATGGAATTTGTCGGTATTAAACCCATTTTTGGCTGGCAGGGGCTTATTCCAGCAAAGCGGAAAGAAATGGCAGAAATTGCAGCTGAGCTGGTATTGGGGAAATTACTTAATACCAAAGAACTTGCGGCTAAACTTGAGGCAAAAGAACTCATAATAGTTATGGAGCGCCGCTTAAAGCAAGTGCTACGTAAAATTGTTGACGATGTTATGCGTGAGAGTGCGCCGAAAGTTTGGGCTTCCATGCCTGTGCATGGAAAGAATCTCGTATATGCGCGTATAGAAGCTGATATACCAAATATTGTGCACAATATGGTAGATGATTTTAAGCATAACGTTGAAGAAATTATTGATATTAAAGAGCTGGTCGTGACTAAACTTATGGAGTCACCAGAGATAATTAATGAAATATTTCTTAAGTCGGGTGAAAAAGAATTTCCGTTTGTCGAACATTCAGGCTTTATCTTTGGATTATTATTTGGTTTTCCAACCATGATTATATGGATGTACATGCCAGAATGGTGGGTACTGCCCTTGGGCGGCTTAATTGTTGGCTATTTAACTAACTGGCTGGCTCTAAAAGTAATATTCGAACCTAAGCATCCAACAAAAGTCATGGGTTTGACTTTTCAGGGGATGTTTTTAAAACGTCAGGATGAGGTATCACGTGTCTATTCGGAAATTATAGAAGAAAAGTTAGTAACTTCCGAAAACATTCTGAAAACAGCCCTTTATGGTTCAGGCTCGGGTCAGTTATTAGAGCTAATAGAATTACATGTTAACGATGCAATTGATCGTTATGTTGCCTTTGCGCAACCCTACTTTACTTTAGGTGTTGGCACAGAGGCTTATTATAAAATGAGAGAAATGTCATCTAAGCATATTTTTGATAATACCGAAAACTATATCCCTTATGCCTTTGAGTACATTAAAAAGACCCTGGGTATTGCCGATGAATTGAGTGCACGGATGAAAAGGCTGTCTCCGGAGGAGTTTGAGGGTGTATTACGCCCAGCCTATGAAGCCGATGAGTGGAAGCTCATTCTTACCGGTACGTTACTGGGTATGGGAGCAGGTTTTATGCAGTTATACTTTGTATTTATGTAGTGAAAAGAGCAGGGTGAGACCGTAGGTCTCACTTGCCTTAACTAACCGCTTTTTCGTGATTTAATATTTCGAAAATAGCGACCAGTGAACGTGTTAACTTATGCTTTGGTGCAAGGGTAATCAAGGGTTTTTTAGCTTGATGAGATTCGCGCATTTTTACCGACTGACTAATGTATTCAGGTAGTACTGGGTACCCTTCTTCGATTAACTCATTAATAATTTGCTTAGGTAAATTGGCGTTTGCCATGAATTGATTCGCGATGATACCTTCTATCTCTAATGACGCGTTGTGATCCTCTTTAATCTCAGAAATCTTTTGTTGCAAGCTGTATAAGCCTTGACGAGAAAAGTCATCACAATCAATAGGAATCAGGCAACGATCTGCTGCAATTAAAGCTGACAAACTATAAAAGTTTAAAGCTGGGGCGGTATCTATATAAATGTGGTCGAATTCTTCGCTAAGTGATTCAAGTGCTTCACGCAATTTATATATCTTATGTCGGCTATGCAGCTCACTTTCCAGTTCAGTTAAACGCTCTGAACCAGGGATAATATATAAATTATCAATTTGAGTCGGCTGGCAATACTCAATAGCCGGGCGGCGACGCAAGTGAAAAGTGATGGTTTGTTCGAAGAGGGCAGCAATCGTGTTTTCTGCGGGTATACCGAGTGCATTCAAGTAGGATGTACTATTGCATTGAGTGTCTAAATCTAAAATTAGAGTGCGAAAACCTTGGCTCGCTGAGATGGCTGCTAGATTTACCGTCAGGCTAGATTTACCGACCCCTCCTTTTTTATTAAATAATACTCTTATCACGACATCCTTCCCCGTTAAGTTGATTTTTAATTGCATTATATGTAAGTAAATGGAATGATGGTAGCTTAATAAAATATCCGGTCAATACTTAGATATTGCTATTAACTGAACTAAATTATTTTATTAAATATTTTGTAAATAATTTAGTATTGTTATCAATAATCAACTGTTTTGTAATAAAATCAAGTAATTAAAAAACTGAAGATGCTATCAGTAAAATTGTAAATATTATTTTCTAGCATTACAGGATAATGTTAATTAATCATAGGGCTGTGATATTAACTGCGAGAGAATTGCTTAAGGTGATTCATCAGTCCTAGTTGTTATTTAACCAAGACCTACTTGGTGAATATAAATTTTAATAAGTTGAAGGGAATCAGCCAATGAGCGAAAAAATTACACTTCTAGATAGATCGTTCTGGATTACTGAATCTGAAGCGAACCCTAAGCATGTAGCAGGGTTGCAGCTTTTAGAAATGCCTAAAAATGCACCCGAAGATTATGTGGCGCAGCTATTTACCGAATTGAAGGGCTTTAATAAACCAGTCTCACCTTTTAACTGTAAGGTAGATTGTGTTTTAGGCTACCCAAAAGCACTTACTCCTGTCGATAAGCTAGACATGGATTACCATGTGCAGATGCATGAGCTGGATGATGTTAATAATAAGCCAGAATTGCACAAATTTATCGCAGAATTGCATGCCGTCTGGCTCGATAGAGATAAACCGCTTTGGCAATATCACTTAATTAAAGATAAGAAAAATAACGGCTTTGCGATTTATATCAAGGTGCATCACATGTACGGTGATGGTTCGACCCTGATGCGTTGGTTTCAGCAAGGCTATTCAGAAAAAAGAAACAATAAAAACTTTGTACCTGTCTGGGCTGTTGTGCAGAAACCTAAAACCCATAAAAAGGTTAATCGTTTTAAGCAAAAATTAGCAGGGATTTGGGAGCAAATAGCCAGTATAAAAGACCTCACTTGGATCTTGTTTCGCTTGTTACTTAAGTTGGTTCGGATCAATCAGGCGTATATGCCGATTCCATTTTCGGGCACAAAAACCATCCTAACGGGCCAAGTTGTAAAAGGCAGAGCCGTTTCAACACTCGATATCGACTTTTCCCGAGTGACTGCACTCAGTAAGCGCTTAAGAGCCTCAGCTAATGAGATTATGTTGTGTGTATTTGATATTGGTGTACATCGTTTCTTAAAAGATCATGGCCAATCCTTTGATAAAGCGCTTTATACCAATATGCCAATCAATTTACGTAAACCCGGAGAAGCCAGCTCGGGTAACAAGATTGCCATTGTGCCGGTTGAATTAGCTTACGGTGAAGAAGACCCTTATTTGCGGTTGCGCCAGATCATCGAAAATCATCGTATTATTAAACGTACGACAAGACTTTCGGAGCCTACCGCCTTTACTTACTACACTATGCTAATTCAGTCCTTCTCGACGCTATTTGAAGTATTAAAGATTTCAGATTTGGTTAAACCTATCGGCAATATTTTAATTTCCAATATTCCGGGCCCCAAAAATACCCTGTACTTTAAAGATGCCAAATTACTCTCAACCTATCCAATTTCAACGATGACGCCAGGAGGTGGGGTTAACATAACTATGGTGACCTACAATAACATCGCTCAAATTGGTGTTGTATGTTGTAATCGTGAAATTAAAAGTCTTGAACCACTGTCCCAGTACTTTCTGGAAGCATTCGATATGTTAGAAGCCTGTGTAGATAATCCGGCACTAACCGTTGAAGATATTGGTGAAGTCGTATTGAACAAGGATAAAGCTATCGTAGTGCCATCTGATTTGGTCGACCAGCACTAGCAAGTGATTAAGAGGGCTGTCTGATATGTTATTAGGCAGCCTCTTAATAGAGTATTCTCATTTCATTGAATTTGCCTTAAAGCATATAGCGTGATGGGCAAAATATATTTTAATTATTTTAAATATATTTTGTAATTAGTATGTGGATTCTAATTTACCACCGTAAGATGTCTTTTATTGAAGAAGTGAATCTTAATTAAATTATCAACGGAGTAAATATCATGAGCAAAGCAAACAAGACTGAAGCCGCAGTAACTACTAAGATTGAAGAAGTTAAAGAAGTAGCTACTACTAATTTTGATAAAATTAAAGAAACAGCTAATTCTGCAGAAGAAATGGCTCGTAAAATCTGGTTAGCAGGTTTAGGCGCCTATGGTAAAGGCTATGAAGAAGTAAAAGGCCGTATCGAAACACTTTCAACTGATTCAAACAAATTGTTTGATGATCTTGTAGTTGAAGGTGAGAAGCTTGAAACTGAAGGTAAAGATAAAGTTAAGCAAGTTAAAGATGACATGCTAGCTAAAACAGAAGTTGAATCTCGTATCGAAACTGTTCGTTCTAAGCTAGGCTTTGGCAAAACTGATAACGAAGCTAAACTTGAAGAGTTAAGCTTGAAGATTGAAGAGTTGACAGCCGCTATCACTAAACTATCTTAGTTTTAGTCTGAAAAAAGAGAGCTTTTTAGCTCTCTTTTTTTTGCATAGAATAAAAGTCCTACCTAGTACAAATTCGATATCCTCTATATGCATGCATTATGCACTTTGCATTATGATTGCAATATTTTCTTGCCAGTGGCATGACCTCTGTTTATATTGTCTAAGACGAGTGAAGCCAATTTTGTGATATTTTATGCAGATTATCATGAGCAATCCGCTCAATTCACACTGTTTTTTGGCATTATAATAAGGAACAATCATGACCGTTAAAGTCACCATTGATGTAAATCGTAAACTTATCGTTAATGCAGATATCGATACCGTTTTCTCTCTTGTATCTGATGTGCCCGCTGCCGTTTCACACTTCCCTAACGTGCAGGAGTTAATAGATTTAGGAGACAATAGGTTTCGCTGGGAAATGGAAGAAGTGAGCTCCGGGGGATACGCTGTTAAAACCATTTATGCCTGCCAATATGTTGCTGATAAGGATGCAAAAACGGTTGTATGGACACCGATTAAAGGGGAAGGCAACGGTATAGTATCAGGCCGTTGTGAGTTAACAGAAGGTGAAGACGGTACTCATATTTTGTTTACAACAAATGCAGAGCTTACAATTCCTGTTCCTCGATTGCTAAAATTAGTCACTAGCCCCATTGTGAAACTTGAGTTCACTGGAATGGTTGATACTTATTTAAGTAATCTAAAAGAGTTATGGGATTAATATCAAGGCAAAGTAGGCCATACAATACCCTTGTTTGATTTGCTACCAATCAGCGCAGTTGTTGAAATGACCTTCATAAACTAACGAAAGAGTTTTTACATAAACTATGTCTAATGCGCTAGAACAAATTCTCCTAAACTTGCAAGAAATAGAGCAAATGAATCTGTTGATCATACAGGGGGGGTTAACTGACACTATTCGGAAGTTGCAAACTTGGCAAACCAATCGCTTATTAACTACTCATGATGATTTATGGAACTCCAAGCGATTTAGGCCCGCCATGCAATTTTTTGCTGATGAATTATATGGTCCAAAAGATTTTAGCGAGCGAGATATCGAACTGGCGCGTGTTGTACCTAAAATGGCTAAAGTATTACCTGAGAAAGGTTTGCAGTCATTACAAACAGCGATTAGGCTTAATTCCCTTTCTCTCGAGCTAGATATTGCGCTAGCGAATAAACTGGAAGGTGGTGCGATAAACCGCAATAGCTATTTTGAGTGTTATCGTCAATCTGGTAGCCAGTCTCAACGTGAAGAACAAATTCAATTGCTTGAAAACCTTAGCTTTGATCTACCAAAAGTAGTAAAAACCCCAGGTATTTCAGTCATTTTGAGACTCTCTCGAAAGCCTGCTAAAATCGCGGGTGTAGAGACTTTACATGCGTTTTTAGAAAATGGGTTTAATTCATTTAAAAAAATTGGTGACGTAAATGACTTTATTAATCCGGTTATTAATAGAGAAAGAGTGATGATGAATGCATTGTTTTCTGCAGACGGTCCCTCTGAAAACCCGTTACCTGAGGTAGACAGCTTTAAATAATATAGAGATGGCACAAATACCGGATTACTTATGTAATTAGTATGTGCTTTCTAATTTATATCCGTAAGATACAGTTTATCAAAGCAGTACTACATAAGTTAATTATCTACGGAGTAAATATCATGAGCAAAGCAAACAAGGCTGAAACAGCAGTAACTACTAAAACTGACGAAGTTGCAGAAGTAGCTACTTCTGGTATTAATAAGATTAAAGAAACAGCTAATTCTGCAGAAGAAATGGCACGTAAAATCTGGTTAGCAGGCTTAGGCGCATATGGTAAAGGCTATGAAGAAGTAAAAGGCCGTATCGAATCACTTTCAACTGAATCAAACAAATT
>CAXIBC010000079.1:0-12279 GCA_964022115.1 uncultured Oleispira sp.
ATCAGTAAAGATCGCTTCAAAATCATGGAACGTAAATTATATCGGGGTATCATGACCCCCTCTATGATTGTCGTGATCACCTTAGGTATGTGGATGATCACCTTAAATGCAGAATATTATTTAAGCGCCGGCTGGATGCATGCCAAGCTGGCCTTAGTCACTTTTGTAGTGGGCTATCACTTTATGTGTGGCGCTCTACTGAAAAAGTTTGCCCAAGATATTAACGATAAAAGCCATGTATTTTATCGTTGGTTTAATGAAGTACCGGTTTTATTCTTAATCGCCATTATTATCTTGGTAGTAGTAAGACCGTTTTAACTATTAATCACAACATTGCTCAAGTCTAGAATCTGGTTAATAAGAGTTCGTATTACTGAGTACTTATGGAACAAATGTGGGAGGCAGGAAGCCGAGCCCAAGTCTACAGGGAAGTATTGACGGCGGTTTGTGGAATAAATACTCATTGATGCGAACGGTTTCACTGATTCAGCTGGCACTGAAAAATCATTCAATAACGAATTCGAGTCCTTTATGTCTTATTCAATCGAACAATCACAAACTCTTTTTGATCGCGCACAAGAATTTATTCCCGGTGGCGTTAACTCTCCCGTACGTGCTTTTAAAGGCGTAGGTGGCACCCCTATTTTCTTCCAGCGTGGTGAAGGTTCCTGTGTATTCGATGCCGATGGTAACCGCTACATTGATTACGTTGGTTCTTGGGGGCCAATGATTATGGGTCACGCCCGTGGCGATGTGATCGATGCGGTAAAAGCGCAACTCGACCAAGGCTTAAGCTTTGGCGCACCGACTGAAATTGAAATCGAAATGGCGAAAACCGTCTGCGGCATTATGCCGAGCATGGACATGGTACGTATGGTGAACTCGGGGACCGAAGCCACCATGAGCGCCATCCGTTTAGCCCGGGGTTTTACCGGTCGCGATAAGCTGGTTAAGTTTGAAGGCTGTTATCATGGCCACGCGGATTCGTTATTAGTAAAAGCCGGCTCTGGTGCACTAACCCTTGGTGTACCGTCTTCTCCGGGCGTGCCAGCAGGGGCCGCCAACGATACCATTACACTAAACTATAACGACATCGACGATGTGAAAGCCTGTTTTGCCGAGCAAGGCGATAACATTGCTTGCATCATAGTAGAACCCGTTGCCGGTAATATGAACTGCATTCCACCCAGCAAAGAATTCTTACAATGCTTACGTGATGTCTGTGATCAATACGGTGCGGTATTAATTCTGGATGAAGTCATGACCGGCTTTCGCGTTTCGTTAACCGGCGCTCAAGGTTTTTACGGTATTCAACCAGACCTTACTACGCTCGGTAAAGTCATCGGTGGTGGCCTGCCGGTCGGTGCCTTCGGTGGTAAGCGCGAAATCATGGAATATCTAGCGCCCATTGGCCCGGTTTATCAAGCCGGTACCTTATCGGGTAATCCGCTGGCCATGGCCGCAGGTTTGGCGATGATGAAGTCCGTGCAAAAAGAAGGTTTGTATGAGCAACTTGGCGCGCGTGTTGAACAACTTTGCAGCGGTTTACAAGCAGCGGCCGATAAGCACGGCATTGCGTTTACCACCAATAACGCTGGCTCTATGTTTGGCTTCTTCTTTACCGAAGCGAAAAAAGTCAGCAACTTTGCCCAAGTGTGTGACTGTGACCAAGAAGCCTTTAAGACCTTCTTCCACGGCATGTTAGAGCAAGGGGTTTATTTAGCACCCTCGGCATTCGAAGCAGGCTTTATGTCAGCCGCTCATAGCGAGCAAGACATCAAGGATACCATCGCCGCTGCGGATGTGGTATTTGCCAACATGAGCGCGACTCAGACGGTATCAAAATAGGATGTTTTTAATGTTAACGATTGCTGGGCAACTGCTCATGCTGCTCACCTCAATGTGGATGCTGAAGACTTGGCCACCCAAAGATGAAGCCCCAGGTTGGTATGCCGCTGCATTTTGCAGTGGCCTCTTGGTCGCATCGTTTGCGGCTTCCAGCTTATTAACCCATGTGATTATTTTAGAGCCGATGTATTGGTTTAAGCAGCTGGCATTTTATGCCGCTTATCCCTTATTGAGTTTTGTCTTGCTAGCCTTGGTTTTTAACATAGATTGGCCAAAAGAAGCTTGGGGCAGAATATTGCTGGGGGTATGTGGTATTTATTGGCTGTGCCAGCAAAGCCAAAGTTTAAGCTATTTATTAGTCGCTAGCGCAGTCATTAGCAGTCTGGCTATCGGCAAATTATTACTGAATAAAGCCGCTGGAATTTGCCTGAAACAAGGTAACCTAGCACTATCAGTTGCCAGCTTAGCCAGTTTAATCATTATTTTGCACAGTTTCAGCGCCAGCCCTGTGGCGGCTGAATTAGCCGCAAAATGGCCAATAGAGCTGGCCTTGGGGTTATTGCTAGCGGCGATCAATCGCACCTTTTATTTACAACGCCAAGCGGGTCTTTAAAACATAAAGCTAGGTCTGCGGATTAAATCACGCTTCGCTTCTACTTTATGTTGCAGCGCCTGAATGCGGCGCTGCAAAACCTCATAATTAGCTACCGAACTGCGTAAAAATAATCGTGCGCGCTGCAATAATTGCTCGACCTGTTGCAGCTCACCTAGCTGATAATTCAGCCATGCCTGACGATAAAAAATAGCCGAATTACGTGGTTGAATTTGCCGTGCACGATCAAGGTAAGCCAATGCTTGCTTCGAATCTCCTTGCTGCCTTGCTTGCTCAGCTTGGGATAATAAAACCTGCACCGCAGGATGATGCTGGCCCTCATCTAAGCGAATCAAATCGTCTTGCTGAAAAACGCTATTTTCTTCACTGCTTTGCTGCTGTCGAGGGTCATGCTGATTATTGCCCTTCGGCAAGATACTGCACGCTGCTAATAACCCCGTGATTGAACACGCTAAAATAACCAATCGAACCACGAACCACTCCTTTTATTAAGCTCTTTTTCTGCGCCATCTATCTGATGAGTAGAATTCGAATTATTAGTTTCACAAGAAATATCCCGATCGATTAAGGTACCAGGCATAAACGGCATACGACGAATACCCCCACAGTTTTCATCCACAGTATTGCCATAGGCATTTACCCAAGACCAATCAAGATCAACCAAAGGCGTTAAGGGTTCTAAACCCGCTTGTATAAATATATTCTGCCAAATTGGCAAAGCGCCACTCGCCCCGGTAAATGGCATGCTCTTATTATCATCTCGACCGAGCCAAATAACCCCTAAATGACGATCATCAAAACCCGCAAACCAAGCATCTCGCTGCTCATCACTGGTACCGGTTTTGGCCGCTATGTTAGTCGTATTAAAGGTTCGTCCTAAGCGCTTAGCCGTTCCTTGCACGACAACTTGCTGCAAACCATAACGTAGGTTTTCCATCAATTCAGGAGAATAGACCTGTCGCCCTTCTAAAGCATAAGAGGTTAGTACCTTATTATCACTGGTGGTCAGCGCTTGAATCGCTCGTGGTTTCATCGCGAAGCCACCGGAGGCATAGGTCTGAAACATCTGCGTAGCTTCTAAAGGAGACATAGAGAGCGAGCCTAATAAGATAGAAGGATAAGGGGGAATGGTTTTCTCTAACCCTAGACGCTCAAAGGTGTCGACCACCTGACCTATACCCAGCTTCATACCTAATCGCGCCGTCGCTTGGTTTAATGATCTTGCCATCGCATCGACCATAAACAATTTACCATGATCTTTTTTATCGTAATTACGTGGCTGCCATAAACTACCATCTTGGCCTGCGACTCTCACCGCTTTATCGTCAATAATACTTGACCAGTTATAGCGACCCGACGCGAGGGCGGTTAGGTATACCGCGGGTTTGGCTAAAGAACCGATGGAGCGCTGAGCATCCAAAGCACGATTAAAACCAAAATACTGTACTCGTCTAGAGCCAACGATCGCTCGCACTTCAGCGCCATCCACACTGGTTATTACCGCCGCCGCTTCTAACGTTGGCTTAGTAAACCCAGCTTGTCTTTCTAACTGAGCAACATGCTGTTGTACAGATTTTTCTGTCGCATGCTGCAACCAAGGGTCTAGGGTAGTAAAGATTCTTAAGCCGGTATTCTGTAAATCTTGCAATCGATAATCACTTTGCAACTGGCGCTTAACTAATTGAATGAAAGCGGGGTACTCACGTTGACCAGCGCGACTGGAATCGGCTACTCGTATTGCTTGACCCTGAGCATTAATCCGTTGTGAGGCAGAAATAATATTCAAGTCAGCCATCACGTTTAACACGACATCGCGGCGAGCACGAGCGCGATCAGGCCTTCTAAGGGGATTATAATAAGAAGGACCTTTTATCATACCGACCAATAAAGCGATTTCGGATAAATCCAGCTGCTGCACATTTTTGGCAAAATAAAAGCGGCTGGCTAAGGCAATACCATGAATCGAGCGGCGGCCCGATTGACCCAAATACACTTCGTTCAAATAGGCCTGAAGAATCTCTTCTTTGCTATAATGCAATTCCAATAATACAGACATGAAGGCTTCTTTTATCTTGCGCTGCAATGAACGCTCATTGGTTAAAAAGAAGTTTTTCACCAGCTGCTGAGTCAAGGTTGAACCACCCTGCACTGTGCGCCCCGCCGCCACATTGGCTTGCATCGCGCGTAAAATACCGCGAATTGAAATACCATAATGATCAAAAAAACCTCGATCTTCTACCGCGACTAAAGCCGCGACTAATGCCGGAGGTACATCTTGCAGTGCGATCAACTCTCGATCTTCATGGTGGGCAGGAAATATACCACCGATATATTGTGGCTCTATGCGGGCTAAACCTTGTGGCTCTCCGGCAACAGATAACTCGTCTATGCGCCCAGAAGCAAAGGATAATCGAATCTTCAGAGCACCTTCACTGCGATCAGCAAACGAGAAAGCACGACGATAAATAACCCAATCATCCCCGTCTCGCCCATAGGTGCCAGGGCTAACCACATGGGCAACCGCTTTATAATCATTCCATTGTAATTCAGCTTTTAATTGCTCTGGGGATAATAATAAACCTGGGTACAAGGATAATGGCCGCGCATAAACCTTGGCAGGCAAGGTCCACTTGTTACCATCAAATTGCGAGCGCAGCTGAGCATCCAGATAAACCAACCAGATTGATAAGGCGAGGGCGCCAATAATCGCCAAGCGCCAGCCCCAAGACCATACTTGCTGTTTCCAGCTGCGAGGACTTTTACTTGTTGGTATAGGGGTTGGCTTCTTTTTCTTACTCGCCGTTTTTGTACTACTAGATTTGTTCGCCCTAGTTGGCTTTTTAGCTGTCGTCATAAGGCGCTTATGCTAACACAAACTGATATCTTCTCTGCTAACACTTCTTTTAATGCAGCGCATCTTTTAAACTGCGAGCAAGATATATTCATTCCACCTTATTTGTAGAGAAAATACACATGGCTAAATATCATATATACGGCATAGGCAACGCACTGGTTGATAAAGAATTTGAGGTCGAAGATAGCTTCTTTTCCGACCTAGGTATTGAAAAAGGCATGATGACCTTGATCGAAGAAGACCAACTAGCAGACCGCTTAGCCGTATTGAAAGATCGCTTTGGCCTGAAAAAGCGTGCTTGTGGTGGCAGCGCCGCCAATACCATTATTGGTGCTAGCCACTTTGGGGCAAAAACCTTTTATAGCTGCAACGTTGCTAATGACGAAGCGGGTGACTTCTATATGCAGGATATGGCCGCGGCCGGTGTAGATACTAATCTGAGCGCAGACCGCGACGAAGGTGTTACTGGTAAATGCTTGGTCATGGTAACCCCAGATGCTGAGCGTACTATGAATACCTATCTAGGCATCACCGCTAATCTAGAGCAAAAGCACATCGACGAAAGCGCGCTGAAAGATTCTGAATACGCGTATATCGAAGGGTATTTGGTAACCTCTGACCTTTCTCGCGCGGCCGCAATTTCAGTACGCAAGCTCGCCGAAAAGAATGGCATCAAAACCGCATTGACCTTTTCAGACCCCGCTATGGTTCAGTTCTTTAAAGATGGCATTCAAGAGATGATCGGTGATGGTGTCGATTTATTATTCTGCAACGAAGAAGAAGCCTTGTTATTTGCCGGCGCTGATAACTTAGAAGACGCTATCAGCTTCATGAAGACACAAGCAAAAACCTTTGCTATTACCCTTGGCAGCCAAGGCGCGATCGCTTTTGATGGCGAGACCCTGCATGAGATTGAAGCCAACAAGACCACCGCGGTAGACTCTAATGGGGCGGGTGATATGTTTGCTGGTGCCTTTATGTATGCATTGACTCACGGTCATGACTTTGCAGCAGCCGGTCGTCTCGCCAGCGCGGCGTCTTCTCAGGTTGTTAGCCAATTTGGGCCTCGTTTAGAAGCCGAACAGCATGAACCTTTAAAAGCTGTGTTATAAAGAGTTTCTGACTCTATAAGCCTCAAAAATGCTACCTAGTCTCTACTGTGTAGCATTTTTATTGGCTTAAACAGCGCTTTAATCAAGGTTTAACCGCTTTCTAGGCGGAGCTTTCTAGATACAAGGTGCTAGCCTACTTATTTAAGAAAAAGCGCTGTTGCTGGCGAAACTCGCGAATAGAATAGAAGTCAATCAAACCAAGTTTATTAACTCGGCACTTGGCAAAACCTTCTTGCTCATCATCTTGCAGGTCTAAAAAAACCACATAATGCTCGCTGGTTTCACGACTCGAGGCCGAATCGATATGAATATAAGTATCACTCCCTAATACACTTTTCATAAAGCCTCGGCAATGATCCATGGCATCACCGAGATCCCGCACATTTCCTTGCTTGTCATACGATGTGTTATACAGATCACAAGCAATCAGGGTAAGGCTGAACAGGATAAAAAATAACGGTCTCAATAGATTCATACGGCTCTCGTACTCAGGGCATTAGTAGCAGTATAGTCGTAATTCGGAGCGCTATTAAAGGAGAAGATCAGCACGAATCGGGTGGAATTCATCCGCCGCTTCAATTAAAGATCCGGCGGTGAGCTTGAGCACGGAATAGACCTCAGTATGCATCCCATAAGCCTGCTGGACCTTGCTTAATAGCCGATCAAAATCACCATCACCGGATAACAAAATAATGGTATCAACATCTCCACTAGCCGCGGTTTCCATGATATCTATGGTAATGCCTACGTCCCAATCACCTTTAGCACTGCCATCACGACGCTGAATATAAGGTTTCAATTTAACCTCAAAACCCATGTGCTTTAATGCGTCTTGGAATTTAATTTGCTGATCATCCCCTTTATCGATGGCATAAGCCTTAGCGGTGATTATCTGCCCTTGCTTAGCCAACTTCTGCCACAATGTACGATAATTAAACGAGCGCCCAAACGCATCTCGGGTTGTGTAATAGATATTTTGTACATCGACAAAAATCGCGATTTTTTTCATAAAGCTAACTAATTAAGAATAAAGAAGGATCAGGGTAGCGTATTTATTCACACCATAGGTAAACCTTTTCGCTAAAATATAAGTGCTTAAAATGGTAACTGGGCGCCTATTTTTATCGACCTAGAGTTACCTAGGCGAAAACCATAAGGCTTAACCCCCGCCACATAGAATTCATCAAGCACATTACCTATGGTGAATACCATATAGTATGAGTTAAAACAAACTCAGCTGCTGCCCACATATTTCGGCAAAACTGGTATCGTATAAGGCTAATAACCCATCACATACCGGCGCGAGTTGCTTTTCTAAGTAGTGCTGATAATCGATCGATAATGCCGAGCCAGTGCTCTTATAAACGGCTAATGGTTGTGGGCCACTCGTTGTCATTAGATACTGAATCCAGCCTCCTCTATCTTGATAGAGTAAGGGTAAACCTTGCTGCTGGCGCCATAATTCGAGTACCGCTGCCGCTTTAGCATGAGGCGGGATATTACGTTGATATTCCCCTAGTGGCTGGCGCAGTCGTTTGCGATAAATAAGCTGCTGAATCTGATTACCCGCTAGCAAGTCCGCCACTTCCGCCTTCATCCAAGCTTTAAACTCTTGGCCCGCAAAGATGCGTTGAAATAATTGCTGCTGAAATCTTCGTGCTAGTGGTGTCCAATCACTGCGAACTGCTTCTAAGCCCTTGAATACTGTTTCAGTCGTGATCTCACCACTTGCTAACGTCTTCTCTACCGTACCGGCATAGCGTTTTTTACTGCCTATGTCTAAGCCGCGAATAGAAGGCATAAAAAAACGCTGATAATGTGTTTCATATTCAATCTCCAATAGGCTTTCTAATTGATGTTCCTGCTGAAGGGTTTCTTGCCACCAGCGATTTAAATTGGCAGTCAAGGCCTTGCCGATACGATCGGCTTGGGGCTGACTCTTCTTTTCTTTTAACCAGACAAATACCGAATCGGTATCACCATAAATAACATCATAACCTTGCTCTTCGATCCATTGCGCCGAGCGCTGAATAATTTCATGGCTACGCTGCGTAATCGAGCTGGATAAGCGCATATCAAAAAAGCGACAACCATCACTGCCGAGCACCCCATAAAAGGAACTCATAATGATCTTAATCGCTTGCGCTAGAGGATGATTAAACTCTTGCTTAGCTTGATCTCTTTGCTGCCCTAGCATAGTAATCAAATCGGGTAAGCAATGCTTATGGCGATCAAAGATGCCGCCATTAAAGCCTGCTATGCCATTTTCTGGTTGCTGCAAACCCTCTATTAATCCCATAGGGTCGATTTTAAAGGTGCGCATAATCGACGGATAAAGACTTTTAAAATCCAGCACTAAAATACTGTCGTATAAGCCTGGGCGTGAATCCATGACAAATCCCCCTGGGCTTTTCAGCGCACTATAGCCATCCCCATAGTTCGGTGCTACATAACCATGACGATGTAAAAGTGGTAAATATAAATTTTCAAAACCCGCTACCGATCCCCCCATACGATCTAATAATAAGCCGGTGAGACGAGCGCGCTGAATAGCAAAATCCATTAATTCAGTGTGCTTAAATATATCGGCCACTAGCATACAATCTTCTAAGTTATACGCCGCCAGCGCCGGCTTATCATGATCAAATAAATATTCGATTTCGTGATCATAAGAGGGATACGTTTTTGCTTCCCCTGAGATCAATTTATGCCGCCCTAATAATTCTGCAGCGACATTATCTAAAGCAAAACTTTCAAATTGATATTGCGCTTGGCGCAGCATTTCTATGCCGTCGATAATGCAGCGCCCTGGCACCTGCACATAACTGCGCTTAGCCGTGGCTGAATTCGAGTTAGTATCATGACGCCAACTGACTTCTTGACGATTACGCCCAAGCATAAAAGGCAGTTCTAGCTCATCACATTTGCGCTGCAAAAAAGCCATATCAAACTGGATGAAGTTCCAACCTATAATCACATCTGGGTCTAGAGACTGGATAGCATTAAAGAAGCTTGTTAATAGCGAGGCTTCATCTAATAGGTATTCACAATGCTGCGCTGCTGGGCTATCGGCACTGCCTACCATCCAAATATAATTAATGCTTTGCCGCACCCCATTGAGTATGGCCTCGCCATGGCAAGCAATTGAAAATAACCGATCTGCTTTTCCCTCTTTTGGAAAAGAGGTTTCAATATCAATAGAAAGCACAGTTAAAGCGGCATTGTCTACCGCCTCTTGGCTCGGTTTCATGCGTCCTTGGTGGCAGTATAAAAAGCCTTCACGCCCTTGCCAGTGCCCCTGAATTTCCGCCCCACCACGAATAAATCGTTCCATCAAATAACGATCTGTCGGGCGCAAGTCATATTCCCAGACCTTGATATCCCAAGCGGATAATAAATAATTAAAGCGATAAATATCCACTTGCCTTAAATAACACGCTAGCACGGGTTCTAGACTAAAAGACTTGAGTTGCACGCAGCGGCAACTCAAGTCAATGCCTTCTGCGTGGGCTAAGCGCTGTGCTTTCTGTTGATCGACTAGGGCGATAAAACAGACCGAAGGCTGCTCTATCACTACACACAAGGGGCCCGATTGACTGGCAAACCAGTATTCCAACTCAGTTGTCTGTTCACCTTCATACCAACGGCTAGTCAATAAGAATCCTAGCTGGCTGCTGATCACAGGCTGGTTAGCGGATGCTTGGCTATCATCTAGCGGTATTATTGCTGTCTGTTTACTAGGCATTGACTACCGTATTTGTCCGCTATACTGAAATGGAATGCGCAATGTAACAAGCCTGAAGGATATAGCAATGAATGCCCCGATAATCAGTGAAGACCCTCTTTATCAACTGTTAAGAAGTGATGATGTAAGTGGCTTTAATAAAGCCCGCGAACAAGGTCAAACATGTGACTTATCAAACTGTGACTTACGTGGATTAGACCTTAGAAACTTAATCATTCGTGGTATGGATTTAGAGAATACCTACTTCCGCGGGGCAGATTTGCGAGGTATCGACTTCCGTGACTGCAACCTCAATGGCGCCTCCCTTGCGGATGCCAAAATCAGCGGTTGTTATTTTCCCGCAGAAGTATCCGCTAGTGAAATTCAATTATCGGTCACAATGGGAACTCGAATACGTCACAATTACAATAAAAGTTAGATTTCTGCTTTAAAGCATCGTATTTTATCGGTATCTTTTATCGATATAATAACAATCGATCACCTTGGAGCTTGATATGTACCTACCGGGAAATCCCCTTGAAGCCATAGAGCAGTTAAGCACCCGTATGCAGCAGCTTACCAAAGGTTTACTCGAAGGTTTTCCGCTAGAACAAGCAGCATTACCCTTAGAAGGGATCGAAGATCTTTATCAACACTTTGATAGTGATCAACTCTTTTTAGTCACCGATGGCATGATCCACCTCAATCATGATGGCAAAAACCTGATCAGCTTTGATGAAGGTGATCTCGTTGGCCTCTACCGCGCGTTCGACCTACCTAGCCCAACCTTACGCGCCGATGAGTTTGTTGAAATCAAGGTGATTGATCGTGATTCGTTTTTACGTCATGTCTATTCTGATAAGCGCCGCCAGCATTATTGGAGCCACTTTTTGATGTGTCAAAACAGTATTTTGCTGAATCGCATCGCCCAATTAAGTAAAGACCAAGCGCAAACCATTGCCGGTTTTCAAAACTGCCTAGCCGGTGATGTGATTATTAAAGAAGGCGATGAGGCCGAACACGTCTATACCATTATCAGTGGTGAAGCCGATGTTTTTGCCGATGGGGTCAAGGTAGGGGAAATTGGTGAAGATGAAGTATTTGGCGCCATGGCGGTATTTACCGGTGAAAGACGTTCCGCCACCGTGCAAGCCCGAACGCCCTGTACCATTATGGCCGTACCACAGCACCAGTTCATCAACCTGATTGAAGCTCAGCCTCAAGCCGCGGTCAATCTGATTGAGAATCTAGCACGCCGTATCACGGCCATGAACCATCAGTTAGTCGATCAACAAAAATAGCGGCTCTAAGCGGCTAAATTAACCTAGCTACTAGTCTGCAATCGCGGCGGCCATAGCTTGATCGGCCATGTTTTCTAACCAGTCTAGATCCACCTCTTTATGGGCTTCACAAATAAACCACGGCTCACGAGAGTCGGGTTCTAACATAATGCCACGCTGAATCAGATTCATTGCAAATTCGGTATATAATTCGCTATCCGTTTGCTTCCAATCACGATAATTACTCGGCACTAGATCCCCAAAGTGGATACCAAACATAGCATTAGGCCCAGCGAATCTATGCTCAATACCATGCTTGCTAAAGACTCGGCTTAATACCTGCTGGATGTCCGCCCCAACCTGGTTAAGAGTAGTATACACATCTGTTTCGTTCAGTACCGTTAACGTCGCTTTGGCTGCGCTTAAAGCGATCATATTGGCGGTATACGTGCCACCATGAGTGACGCCTTTTTTATTGAAGCTGATAATATCCATCACATCCCCACGACCTCCAAAAGCTGCAACTGGGTAACCATTACCCATAGCTTTAGCGTAAGTTGTTAGGTCCGCCTTGATACCATATAGCTCTTGCGCTCCACCTTTGGCGACGCGAAAACCGGTTTTCACTTCGTCCATAATCAACAAGCTGCCATTAGCATCACACAGGTCCCGTAACTTTTGCATGTAGGCTTGGGTAGACGCAATACTGCCGCAGTTTCCTAGAATAGGTTCTATCACAATGGCTGCGATATCATGGCCAATTCGCGCAAATACCGCCTCAATTGCGGCCATGCTATTTAACGGCACTGTTTCTAAATGCTCGCGACTCGCTTCTGGAATGCCGCTAC
>CAXIBC010000080.1:0-11773 GCA_964022115.1 uncultured Oleispira sp.
AACAAACAACCATGGTTGACCTAGCAGGTTTGCAGAAGCAGTTAACCGCTTAGCCGTAGAGCGCTTATTAGCCGTAGAGCGCTTAAAAGCTAGTTAAAACAGACTTATAACGAGTGGACTATAGCAAAAACGGCGTCCCCTTTACCTTTTTAGAATTAGACCTAATCCGCCAAGGTGTTAGTCCTGCTGCGCCACTATTGAGTTACATGTCGTTACCTAAACCTCCCATTTTGAAACAATAACTATTTTTTAAGCTGGCATACTGCTGCCGAATTTCTTTGTAGCTTTTTAGGTCAAAACATAATTTAAACAATGTGGCCTTGAGAGATGCCATCACTTAAGAATAGGTTTTCATCATGAAACATCGTGTATTAGTGGCTGCTATTTCTGCCGCTTCGGTATTAACGGCAGCCCCAGGGGTTATGGCTTCCGGTTATAAATTAAACGAACAAAGTGCTGCGGGTGCGGGTACTGCTTACGCGGGTCGTGCGTCGGTTGTACAAGATGCGAGTATCGTATTTTATAACCCAGCGGGTATGGTTAAGCTAGAGCGTGCTGAATTAACCGTGGGTGCTTCTTATCTTAACGCGTCTGGTAGCTTCTCCCCAGAAAGCTATACTAATGGTGCTGGTAAAACGTATACCGCAGAAGATTTAGGCCCTTATTCTGACGGTGGTGATTTCCTTTCTGCAGCGACTATCCCTTTCGCTTATTACGCTAGACCGATTAATGATCAATTTGCGGCAGGTTTGGCTATCTTTGTGCCGTTTGCAACGAATACTGACTATAACGATGACTTTATTGGTGGTGGTTTTGCGGATCAAACAAAACTAACTTCAATCGATATTCAGCCAGCGCTTGCTTATCGTGTAAATGATCAGTTTTCTCTTGGTTTTGGTTTAGATATTACCTATATGAAAGGCTTGTTATCTAAACAGGTTGATACTGTGCCTTATAATGAAAACTTGAAGTTTCTCAATGGTGGTGAAAACCCGGCTCATGCGGCTACAGGTTTTGCCGAGTTGACAGATGAGCAGTGGGCTGACTTTGCAGGCTTTGAAAATCATTATGAAGTTGAAGGTGATGATTGGCAGCTAGGGTATAACCTAAGCATGATGTGGGATCTTAATGCTGATATTACTTTAGGTCTTACTTATCGTTCAGAAATGAAATTTAAACTGAAAGGTGATTCTGAGTTTAAACAGAAACAAGGTGTTTTTGGTTTGACCCAAGCGCCAAATGATATACCTAATACTTCGGTACAAGCGGGTGATTACATCATCGCACCAGTCGATGGTTCTACAGGTTCAGTGCCTAAGCAAGGTTCTGAAGTACCGATTACAACCCCTCAGTCTTTGACACTGAGCTATGCACATCAGTTAACCAATAAACTGCAGCTAGTCGCTGGTGCAACTTGGACTCAGTGGTCTGTGTTTAAAGATTTTGACGTTAAATCCACTGAATCTGAAGTAGGCATGATCGAAGCGCTAGCGGGATTAGGAAATGGCTATATTGGTCACATTGAAGAGAATTGGCACGATACGGTAGCGGCTGCGATTGGTGCTAACTACCAGTTAAATGATGATTGGTTATTACGTATTGGTTATGCCAATGATCAAAGCCCAGTGAGTAATACTTATCGTACTGCACGTGTACCAGATAACGATCGTCAGTGGTTAAGCACGGGCTTTAACTACCGTATTGATCAAGATCTAGATGTTGATTTCGCTTTTTCTTACATGTTCTTTGAAGATACTGAAGTAGATGAGTACAACCGTGATTTAGCCGGTAATCAAAAAGACCTGACTAACTTGAAAGGTGAGTACTCTATGGATGCTATGGGTATTTCTTTGCAAGTGAACTACAAGCTTTAATCGAGTCTCATCGGTCAGCGTGTATTTGAAGGCGATTGGCTAACTACCAATCGCCTTTTTTATTGCAGTATTTTTTTTAGAATTTATTTCTGCTTAACATTCATCGTGATATCTGCGGTGAATACGGTTTCACCGGCGCTATCTTTCACTACAACAGGTACAATCACATCCCCATTGACTGTCCAATCTAAGCTTGAGCCATCGGCAATCGCGACTAAGTCTGTCTTTGCTTTCTTTACATATTTTACCGTCATGCCCGCGGGTATCCAGCGCGCGCCTTTGGGAATAGAAATATCGGTCATAGTTCCGCCTGCCAGCTCGGCCATGTTGCACATAGCGATTGCATGAACTGTCCCTATGTGATTTTGAACCTTGCGGCGCTTTTTAATGCTCACTTGGCAATAATTTGGGCGCAGCTCATCAAATATAGGTTTGATGGAACCGAAATAGGGGGCGACGATGCATAAGGCTTTAGAGAAAATCCACTTGCCCGCGGGTAATTTGCTCGCTTTATTGTACATTGCTAATGTATTCATGCTGATCAATCCTTCAACTGTTATTATATTAGGCCTAAAAAGTAACAACCTAGTCAGCGGACTGATGTTCGCGCGCTGATCGTGTAATGAGGCCACAGGATTATCTTTGCACAGTTTAGAGATCATTTATAGAATAATATTCTAGAAATGGTCTCTAAAGCTTGTTGGGTTATAATGTGCTGAAGTTATTGTGCACTGAGTTAAGCGATCGTTTTAGAGTAATGGATGAATTAGAGGTCAATTTGAAAGAGTCGTCGACCGTCAGCAAGCCGCAAGCAAAAACAGAAGAAAAGAAGCGTAAAATTTTATTGGTGGCCCTTCAGTGTTTTACCGATCATGGGATTGCTGGAACAACCATTGATATGATTCGAGAAGCATCGGGCATGAGTGTTGGTAGCCTTTATCATCATTTTGGTAATAAGGATAAAATTGCAGCTGCGGTTTTTATCCAAGGAATGCGAGAATTTGCTGAGTTACTGAATGGTTATTTATTAGACGTTGAAAACTTAGCTGAGTTGAAGGCAAGCGATAAAGTAGAGCTAGGGATTAAGGCAATTGTGTATGCCAATGTC
The DNA here is from genome assembly GCA_964022115.1 of uncultured Oleispira sp. Classification (GTDB taxonomy): domain Bacteria; phylum Pseudomonadota; class Gammaproteobacteria; order Pseudomonadales; family Oceanobacteraceae; genus Oleispira. Next base: position 2,983 of record CAXIBC010000080.1, read on the forward strand.
GATTGGATTTCGCAAAATCCAGACTGGGCACGATTTGTTTTTCATCATAGATCGATTGTCAGCACCACTGGCTCAGGGGATAAACTGGCTGGCGATATGCAAGTTTTCTTCTTGAAATTAATAACCTGGTTTAAACCTTATGTTCAGCAAGGAACCTTGCGCCCGCTATCGATTGAATTATTATCTTCATTGATTACTGGGCCCTGCCATGATTATGCCCGTCACTGGCTAGCAGGGCGTTATAAAACATCGCTCTCTAAGCAAAGAGAAGAGTTTGCCTTAGCAGCGTGGAATGCGGTAAAAGCACACTAATTATTGCGCTTATTATGCTTATAAACTGACAGAAGAGAATTTAAAATGTCTAAGAAAACAGTTGGCTTAGCCGGACTTGCAGGCTTAACAGGCTTAGGGAATGCAGAACATATTGAAAAGAATGATGCCCCTAGTTCTCATTCAGGCTCGGTGTATTCTACGGAGTTGGGGCGTACTTGCCCTGAATGTGGCAAAGCAAAAGATAAATGTGCCTGTAGCAATGAATTAATACCAGAAGGTGATGGCATTGTGCGTATTCAGCGCGAAACTAAAGGTCGTAAAGGCAAGGGTGTTACCTTGATTACAGGGGTATTATTAGCCCCAGCCGAATTGAAGAAACTGGCGAAAGAATTAAAGCAGAAGTGTGGTGTTGGGGGGGCGGTAAAAGACGGCATCATTGAGATTCAAGGGGACGTGCGCGAGCAGATGTTTGCTGAAATGAAGCAGCGTGGTTTCACGGTTAAAAAAGCCGGGGGTTAATCACGCCGTGGTTAATACAAGGCAAGCAAAGGCGTCTCGGTTTATAAACCGAGACGCCTTTTTTATTCACTGCGGTTTATGATGGCGTTTGTTTGTTCAATAAGTAGTTCACTAATAAAGGCACAGGGCGGCCGGTAGAGCCTTTGTTTTTACCCCCAGAATGCCAAGCGGTGCCAGCAATATCAAGGTGAGCCCAAGGGTGACCTTCGGTAAAGCGTGCTAAGAAGCAAGCTGCTGTGGTTGCCCCAGCTAAGCGACCACCAATGTTAGCGATATCTGCAAAGTTGGAATCTAAAAGCTCTTGATAGTCGTCCTCTAATGGCAAGCGCCATACTTTATCATGCGCATCCACAGACGCTTTTTGCAGTTCGCTTGCTAATGACTCATCCTCGGTAAATAAACCAGAATTCACATTGCCTAGGGCCATCATACAAGCCCCTGTCAGTGTCGCGATATCAACCATAGACGCTGGTTTTAGGTTATCAATGGCATACGTTAAAGCATCACATAATACTAAGCGACCTTCGGCGTCGGTATTGAGAATCTCTACGGTTTTACCGGAAAGTGTAGTAACGACATCCCCTGGCTTGCTGGCATTACCTGCCGGCATGTTTTCTGCGCTGGTGATCATGCCGATGATATTGAGCTTAGGCTTTAGCTTGGTAATAGCGGTCATTGCGCCAAGTACAGAAGCTGCACCACACATGTCGTACTTCATCTCATCCATACCAGCGCCAGGTTTTAAGCTGATGCCGCCGGTATCAAAGGTAATACCTTTACCTAAAATAAGGTGAGGGGCTTCGTTTGCATCGTCGGCGCCTTGGTATTTCATGATGATGAATTTACCCGGTTCGCTCGAGCCTTTAGATACCGAAACGAAAGCGCCTGCGCCCATAGTTTCTAATTCAGCTTCATCTATGATGATGGTGTCGATTAAGCCGGTTTCTTCCGCCAATACTTCAGCTTGTTCTGCTAAATAGGTTGGGGTGCAAATGTTGGGTGGCATATTGCCAAGGTCTTTGGCTACCGAGATGCCATGAGCAATGGCTTGGCCTTTTTCCAAAGCGGATTGTAATTCTGATTCCCCCGCCCATAGGATGCTTTCAATTGAGTCAGTATAATCTTCGGCTTCGTGTTCTGGTTTGCTTTTGGTTTGATCAAATAAATACAGAGCATTTTCACAAGCGATCGCCGCTTGCTCGGCTTTCCAAGCATCGTCTTTACCAACTACAGGAATATCTTGGAGATACAGGGCCGCTTGTAGGGCACCGGAATTTTTAATCGCACTAGCAGCGGCATCGACAATTTTAAGGTAGTTCTTTGGGCTTATGCCAGCAGCGGTTGAACCACTGCCCAGCAGAATGAGTCGCTGAGCGGTAAGACCTGGTACTTTAATAAGCATCAGGGTTTCGCCCGTTTTACCACTAAAGTCGCCACTGTCGAAAATATCGGTTAAATATTGCTCAGCGGCCTGATTGATGCTGTCGGCGGCACTGGATAATTGGCCTTTATCATCGATGCTGACTACGATACAGCTGGCGGCAAGTTCAATTGCCTTCTCTTGAGTTGTGCTGAATTGCATTATTTACTCCGAAATTTAAAATTATTTAATGCTAACTTATTCGATCTCGCTAAAGACTCTAGCGGCAGATTATGAAGTATAGATGAGGCCGCAGGGAAGAGATATCAAGCGTGATTAGAATTCCTCTGTACTGGCTGATTTAGTGAGAAAGCTATACACTGCGCCCTAGTAGTTAGCACTGTTATTTTATGTCGGCAAGAGAAGGCTGAAAGTTTGATTATTTTTAGATATTTATCCCGAGAACTGTTTACCTCTATGGCGGCGGTGACGGGCATATTATTAATGATTTTAATGAGTAGTCGGTTAATTTATCAGTTAACGGCGGCGGCGGCGGGCAAGATTCCGATTGAGATTGTATTCTTCACCTTGTTATTACGCATGCCCTCTTTTCTTGAGATGATTTTGCCTTTATCTCTGTTTATTGCCATTTTGTTGGCTTATGGTCGCTTATACGCTGAAAGTGAAATGACGGTTTTAACCGCCACGGGCTTCTCAAATAGCAAGTTGTTGGGCTATACATTATTACCCGCGGGAATTATCACCTTATTAGTCGCCTTTTTTAGCCTCTACCTGAGCCCACTTGGGGCGCAGAAGATGGAAGACTTATATCGTAAGCAAGCGACCATGACCGAGTTTGAATTATTAGCACCAGGGCGCTTTCAAAGTACCGATAAGGGCAGTCGGGTCACTTATACCGAAGGCTTAAGTAATGATAAGAGCCAAATGAACAATGTATTTATTGCTGATGGTAATACTATCTTATTAGCACGGTCGGGTACGCAAAAAGTGAATGCTGATACTGGCTCACGCTTCTTAGAGCTGCATCAAGGTAAGCGATTTGATATATCCCCAGGTAAGTTAGATGTCGAAATTCTAGATTTTGACTTGTATGGGGTGAAAATTGCGGATGAGCAAGAAGAGCGAAGAAAGATTAAAAAAGAAGCGGTGCCAACTTCTGAGTTATTTGGATCAGATTTAGCGCGTCATGTCTCGCAATTACAGTGGCGTTTTTCATTAATCATCATGGTACCTATCTGTGCCATGATTGCTTTTCCACTTTCTAAAGTGAATCCGAGGCAAGGACGTTTTGCTCGCTTGTTTCCCGCAATTATTTTGTTCATGGTGTACATAACCTTGCTTATTTCTTTGCGCGGAATGCTGAGTAAAGGAGGTATCTCCCCCGCTATCGGCATGTGGTGGGTGCATGGGGTATACGCTTTGATTGGCTTAGGTTTGTTATTTATTCCTGAGTGGAATCGTCGCCGCAAAATGAGGAGTTTATGATGCGTCAGTTGGATTCTTATGTCGCGCGTAATGTTTTAATAGCGACTCTGGTTGTGATGGTGGTTATTGTTGGTTTGGATGCAATCTTTACCCTTGTCGATGAGCTGGATAATCTAAAAGGCAACTACAAGCTGGTGGATGCGTTATTCTTTTCTGGGTTGAGGCTGCCTCGTAGGATTTATGAATATATGCCAATGGCGTGCCTTATTGGTTGTTTAGCGGGCTTAGGCAGCATGGCCGCAAACAGTGAATTAACCGTGATGCGAGCGGCTGGTATATCGATTAATCGCATTGTCTTAGCGGTTCTAAAACCCATGGCGATCTTGATGTTTGTTTCATTATTATTAGGTGAATATGTGGTTCCTTCACTGGAACGCATTGCGCAAGCGCACAAAGCCGTCGCCCAAGGGGCGAGTGAGGCATTATCCAATAAAGGGAAGGGTTATTGGCACCGAGAGGGTAATACCTATATGCGGTTTAATGCGGTTGAACCTGGGGGAGTATTACACGGCATCACCCGTTATGAGTTCAGCAAAGACAATGCATTAAAGCAGGTTGTTTATGCGCAGCGTGCTTTATATCAGCGTTCGCATTGGCAGATGGAAAATATTGTCATTACTCATATTGAAGACAATCGAGTATGGAAAGAGCAGCAGTCTAATGGGCGCTGGGATACCGAGCTGACCCCAGAGAAACTCAGTGTCGTTATTGTCAGCCCAAGGGATATGTCCATTTCAGGGCTTTATCATTATGCCAATTATTTAGATGCTCAAGGTTTGAATTCAGATCGCTATATGTTGTCCTTTTGGCGTAAGGTCACGCAACCATTAAGTACCTTTGCGTTAGTGATTTTAGGGATCTCCTTTATCTTTGGGCCTTTGCGTTCAGTTACTCCCGGTTATCGAATCTTCAGTGGCATTATCGTGGGTATGATTTATAAGTATGCGGAAGAGCTATTATCACCCGCGAGTATTGTTTTAGGCTTTGAGCCTGTGCTGGCCAGTATTATTCCCATTTTAGGCAGCTTTATCTTAGGCATGTTATTGATGAGGAAAGCGGCTTAATTGATAATGTAGTCAAAAATTCGCTAAGACAGTAGCGAGCTCAGAAGAAAGTCTTTAGTATGAATCTTAGGTATTTTAAATACTGGCAAATAATAATAAAAGGCCATTGTATTCATGTTAGAGCTTTTCTTTTCAGCGGCAGGGGCGGGTACCTGCATTGTGCTGATGATGTTGATTCTGAAAGACTTCTCCCACTCGGACGCGGCCCGAGCTTTTTTTGTTCTAATCTTTGGTGCTTTAGTCTCCCTTTGCCATAACTGGTTACCAAGTGAACTTTCTGTTTACGCTTATATGATTGAGAGTGCGACCCCTGCCTTTTTTTGGATCAGCTGCCGTTTAATTTTTCAAGAAGGTCGAGCCTTGCCGCGTATCGGCTTGGCTATTGCTGTTTTTAGTATTAGCGCTCCGATCATCAAACACTTGATTACGTTAGCGCTGGGTATGACACCAGGTTGGGTTGAGTTTCTAGGTCGGGAAGTGCAACAGTATTGTGAGTATGCCTTAGTGATTATGGGCGTCCTTGCTTTGCTGCGAGGCCGAGAAGATGACTTAGTTGAATCAAGAAGACGTCTGCGTTGGGCTATTATGGGGGCGGCAGGGCTGTCTTTAGGTTGGTCTATTTTTTCATTCAACCTTCATTTTGGCTCAGCAGCTTCCAGAATATTGGCCATAGACTTATCTTTATTAATTATTATTTGGTTTTTGGTTCAAGGGCGGGCTGATATTTGGGGTGGGGCTAAGGCGCATAATCAGATAGTGAAGCCACAAAGCGCTGTGGTTGCAGAGCCGCTGGTTTTATCTAAATCAACCATTACAGAAGAGGCAAGTAGCCTGACACTATCGCCTAGTGCTGCTATTAATAGCCGCCAATACCCCCAAGGAAGCCCGATAGTAAAAGCAGAATCGGATACCTTGAAGCGGGTAGAGACCATCATGGAAGAAGGTTTTTATCGACGAGAAAACCTGACATTAAAAGATTTGTCGAAGGCATTAGAGGTTCCTGAATACAAGGTGAGGGCTGTGATCAATAAGGAACTTGGTTATCGTAACTTCAATGAATTTATTAATGAGTACCGAATTGCAGAAGCGTCTCAGAGGCTTATTGATGAACCTGAAACGCCGATTTCCAATATTGCTTTGGACGTAGGGTATCGTACCCTCAGTTCCTTTAATCGCGCTTTTCGTAAAGAAAAAGAAACCACTCCAACGGCCTATAGAGAAGGTATTTCTCATCCATTATCTTGTTAAAAGTGACCTTTTGTTGGTTTAGATAAGCCTTTATTTACCTAAATTACCTGCTCTGAAACCCACTAGCTATCCGTGTTTTAAAGAATTGCACAACGATTGTAACGATCTTATCAGCGAAATGGTTTTACCATTTGATCAGCAGTCGATTTACTGGTGTCACTTCAAATGATTTCTGTATCAGCAATAATACGAATAACTCAGCTGAATACTGCGAAAGACCTTGAAGCCAAATTATAAAAAAGATAATTCTCCTTAATTGGGGTCCTGCTTATAAGAGGCACAGAAATAATGAATACAAGTATTCCTTCAATGAAACTGGTATTGGCATCTGCTATTGCTGTCACGACCTTGGGTCTGACAGCGTGTGGTGGTGATAGTAATAATAATGATATTAGCCAAGTCGCAGCCGATCTTTGCTTAAGTGCTGACTGTACAGCTTCCGGTTTTATTTTACCTGCTGATGCAATTTATGTAGCACCAGATGCGGTTGATGGTAGTGATTTAAAAGATGCTCTTATTACGGCGCTTACCGATATTCCTGAAAACTCGGTGATTGTATTACCCAAGGGTTCATTTATTGTCAGTTCCTCAATTACCGTAACGGATGCGACGGGTATTACCATTACGGGTCACGGCATGGCGGAAACAAAATTAGATTTTAGTACCGCCCCTGATGATGATGGCTTCAAGTTTGCGGGTGGTAATGATATTACAATCCGTGATTTAGGTGTTTATGAAGTGCCTAAAAATGGTATCAAAGCAGATGGTGTAAACGGTATTCATATCACTCATACCTCAGCTATTTGGGAAACTGATTTAGAGGAAGGGGGCACTAATAACGGTGCTTATGGCTTGTATCCAGTCTCTAGCCAAAATGTATTGATGGACTATAACTACTCGAAGGGCTCTGCGGATGCCGGTATTTATGTAGGCCAGTCTAATAATATTGTCGTGCGTAATAATATTGCCGAGCATAACGTAGCGGGTATTGAAATTGAAAACTCAAACAATGCTGATGTCTATAATAATATCGCTTTTGATAATGCCGCGGGGATTTTAAGTTTTGATCTACCTGGTCTGCCCCAAGCATATGGGGGTGGCGTTCGTATTTTTAGTAATAATACTTTCGATAATAATACAACCAACGTTGGTGCGGGTGCGGTAAGTCTTGCACCATCAGGTACCGGCATATTAATTTTTGCCACCAGTGATGTTGAAATTTATAACAATACTATTTCCGCTAATGATACTGCAGGAATTGAAGTAGCGAGCTACTTTTTAGCGGATGAAGATGTGGCTAGTTATGGGGCGAATTATGGCGCTACTATGGCGAATGGTTGGAGCCCATTAATTAAGAATATTAATATCCACGACAATACCTTTAAGGATAATAGTCTTGCAATGCCGCCTAAAGCTGGATTATTGCAGACAATCATTGCTGGTTATCAGTCACAATATAATGCAACAGGAAGTGCTCAAACAGCTCCTGCAATTATCTACGGCGGAATCGGTGAGCTGTTATCAAATGCAGGTCAGTTAACCGATTTTAATGCCATCGTAAGTGATGACGCTAAGGCTGATGGTATTAATTATAATCCGTATGCTGCAGCGGATCTCATCTGTTCGCAAAATAATATCAATGATAATAATAAAAATACGTTGAAAAGTAATGACCTCAATGTGGGCCTAGTGTATGGCACGGATGCTACTGATCCTACTAATTGGAATTCTGATCAGTCAGCGCCTGCGGCTAGTTTACGTATTGATCAGATGGAAAATAATACCTTATTAGATTGTACCTTGGAGCGTCTTCCTCCTGCGGTGGTTACTATTAAAGGGAAGTCATACGGCTGTACGGCTGATGATTCTTCATTAGCCGCTTGCGCACTTTAATTAATTAACGACCTGAATCCGAGAGAGTCCTATTGCAAAGGGCTCTCTTGGTAAAAAGGGTTTTCTCGTTAAAAAGGGCTCTCTTAGCGAGATGTTATTGGGTGATTGTCAGATTTATGGGCAAGTGTTTTAAGGTTACTTTATGGATATAACAAGCAAGTTCCAAAAGATTTTTAAGCTATCGGCTATCATGGCGGCGGGTGCGGTATTAGTAGCCTGTGGTGGCGATAGTGATTCTGTTGAGGCGGCGGATTTAATACCAGGCCCTGTTGCCTCGTGTGAATTCAATGAAACGGGGGTGAATTGGGCAGCGCTTCTGACAAAAAACTGCCCAAAATTATCGGATTACAATTTATTTTTAGATGCGAGTGATCCAACCTTAGGGCCTAATGACAACGGCATCCCCTACGATTTATCCACCTCGCTATTTACTGACTACGCGACTAAGTACCGTTTTGTTTTTGTGCCAGAAGGGCAGGTAGCGACCTACTCAGAGCATGAAGTTATCGAATTCCCTGTGGGGACTGTTTTGGTTAAAACCTTTTCTATACCTGAAAATACTGCGGATCGTGGTACTAATGAGACGAATATAGAAACGCGATTATTGATACATCGTGCTGATGGCTGGACAGCACTTCCTTATTATTGGGATTCAAAAACGGATGCTTCTTATATTGTGACGGGTAAAGCAATCGATATGGCTATTACCCATAACGGTGAGCCTTTAGAATTTGAATACAGTGTGCCACAAAAAAACCAATGCACTAACTGCCATGCGATTGTTCCTGTTCTGGATAAAAATGACCCGCAAGATAAGCGCAAGTCTATTTTTAAGCCGATAGGGCCAAAAGCGCGCTTTTTAAATTACGATTTTGATTATGGTAGTCAGGTTGAAAATCAATTAGCGCACTGGGAAAGTGAAGGAATA
>CAXIBC010000081.1:0-11573 GCA_964022115.1 uncultured Oleispira sp.
GGTCTTTCTGGTCCTAACTTGCTTGCTCCAGAATTGTTGAAAACAATGGCGCCAAACCCAATTGTTTTCGCCTGTTCTAACCCAGATCCAGAAATTGCTCCTGCGCTTGCGCACGAAGTTCGTGATGACTTGATCATGTCGACTGGCCGTTCTGATTTCCCTAACCAGGTGAATAACGTTCTTGGTTTCCCATTCATCTTCCGTGGTGCTTTAGACGTTCGTGCTACTGCTATTAACGAAGAGATGAAGTTGGCGGCTGCTTACGCCATTGCTAACTTGGCGAAAGAGCCTGTAACTCAAGAAGTATTGACCGCTTATGGTGTTGATTCTTTAGAGTTGGGTCGTGAGTACATCATTCCTAAGCCAACTGACTCTCGTCTATTGGGTGCAGTATCCAGCGCAGTTGCTAAAGCCGCGGTTGATACCGGTGTTGCTCAGCTTCCATACCCAGCTAACTACCCATTAAACTCTGTTGACGATATCTAATATTAAAGAATCGTTAGTGAGTTAAAGGTAGACATAAAAAAACCGGCTTAGGCCGGTTTTTTTATGTCTCATTGTTTTTTAATCTGTAGTTTTAATGCACTACTTTTAGAACAATAGCTGCGGTTAGAACAATAGCTGCGGTTAGAACAATAGCTGCGGTGCGTCGTCGTTCGCATCCTCTAAGTTTGCGGGCTGCTGATTCTCCGCTGGGGCCGGTATTTGTTCTTGTTTGAAGAGTTCAAAAATCGCATTGTATTGCCCAGGTTGTGCGAGCAAGCCCGTTTCAGGATCTATGCGCACATTAACGATACCATCGGGCTGAGGGAATGGGCGTTCGGCCTTTCCTGCTAGTACAGGGCGCATAAAATCTACCCAAATAGGTAATGCTGTATTACCACCAAAGGCCCAGCGACCAAGTGTGCTGGGTTGGTCGAAACCAATCCAAATACTGGTTACTAGGTCTCGATTATAACCAGAAAACCAAGCATCTTTTTGATCGTTTGTCGTGCCAGTTTTACCCGCGAGATCATTACGATTAAGCGCTAATGCGCGTCTACCAGTACCACGATTAATCACGTCCTGCAGCATGTTATGCATTAAAAAGTGCGTGCGTGAGTCCATGACTCTAGGTGCGTAATTGGTTGTGGCCTCTTTATTAGCATCGCTTTGGCATTCAATACAAGCTTGCATTGGATTGGCAACAAATAGTGGCATTTCTTCACTGCCGACTTCTATGCGCTGAATGAAATAAGGCTGAATCTGAAAGCCGCCATTGGCTAATACTGTATAACCCGTTGCTAGTTCTAGGGGGGTGACCGCTGATGCGCCTAATGCTAAGGATAAGTCTTTGTTCAGTTTATCTCGAGGAAAGCCGAAAGGAGCAATGTAGTTAATGGCTTTGCGTGGCCCGACTTGTTTTAAAATGCGAATGGAGACTAAGTTTTGAGATTTATAGAGTGCTTCTCTCAATCGCGTTGGGCCATAAAATTTACCGCTACTATTTTCTGGACGCCAAGTATTTTCTAAACCCGCATCTTCGAATACCACGGGTGCATCATTAATGATACTGGCTGGAGTAAACCCATTCGCTAAGGCTGCGCTATAAATAAAGGGTTTAAATGCGGAGCCTGGTTGACGGTCCGCTTGTATGGCGCGGTTGTATTTATTGAGACCATAAGAGAAGCCACCTACTAAGGCTTTGATCCCACCTTGAGAAGGATCGATGGCAATTAATGCGCCTTCAGCTTGAGGGATTTGAGCGAGTTGAATTCCGTGTTGCTGGCTTGGGGTGATCCAAATTTGCTGGCCTACCTGTAGTACATCGCTGGCTTGGGTTGGTTCTTGGCCAACCTTATTGACACTGATGTATGGCTTTGCCCATTTAAGTCCTGCAAACGGTAGCCACGACCATTGTTTCTGCCCACTTACTATCCATGCACCCTGTGGTTCAATATGACCCACTATCGCGGGTGCAATAAGACCATGGCTGCCTTTTTTATTTAAATGTTCTTGCCAGTTGTCGAGTGTGTTGGGCCAATCAATATCCACTTTGCTATTAAGTGTCTGTGGCCAATTTTCGGTTCTTTCATCATTTAAATCTTGTAAATGGATGACGGGTAATAGTGTCGGCTTGTTATTGCCTCTAAAGCCATGGTCTCTATCATATTTTAATAGGCCTGTTTGTAATGCTTTATTTGCTTGGTTTTGAGCCTTGCCATTGATGGTAGTGAAAACACGAAAGCCAAGGCGATAAATGTCATCACCGTATTCACTGTGCAGTTGTTGCCTAACCATCTCGGCAATGTAGGGGGCTTCAACCTCAGGCTCTAAACCATGATAGCGAGCGATCACATTGGATGATGCTGCTGAGTCAAATTGTTGTTGATCAATAAAGCCAAGCGTATGCATGCGGGCGAGCACATAATTGCGACGCTCTCTGGCTCTTTTGGGATTGTTAATTGGGTTGGCTGCGGAAGGCGCCTGAGGTAAACCAGCCAGCATGGCGAGTTGAGGTAATTCCAGTTCAGAAACGGTGCGGCCATAATAAACGTGTGCCGCGGCTTCGATCCCGTAAGCCCGTTTGCCGAGATAAATTTTATTTAAATACAGTTCTAAAATTTCTTCTTTTGAAAGTTCTTGCTCAATTTTTAACGCTAATAAAATCTCAGTGAATTTACGGCTAAAGGTCTTTGCGCTGGTTAGATAATAGTTTTTCGCGACCTGCATTGTGATGGTCGAACCACCTGATTTTTTCTTGCCGGTACGGATTAATTGTATGGCAGCACGGGTAAGACCTTTTAAGTCTACACCGTTATGGTGGAAAAAACGGTCATCTTCTGCTGCAATTAAAGCATGGACGAATTGCTGTGGTATTTCTTGATACTCAAGGGGTCTTCTTCTTTGTTCGCCAAATTCGCTTATTAATTGACCATCCTCAGTATATATCCTGAGGGGGATTTGTAATTCGATATTTTTAAGCGTTTGGATATCAGGAAGTTGTGGTGTTAAATAAAGATATACGGCTGAAATTAGCAAACTAGTTCCTGAAAAGATGGACACTATAAGCCAAAATGCAAACTTGGAGATGGAACTGCTATTCATCATAACGAATACATGTATGCTGCTGATTGAGGGAACGCTAGAATTAGCGGAATAAGACATTATAAGGCTTTTTTGTTCTTTTAATAGGATTGTGCCTATAATGACTTGAATATTCACATGATGAACTAGCTTTACTGCGCAAGTCTGTGAATTTGATGGAGAAACACCGTGCTGGCAGGCCTTTTAAAGAAAAAAAATAAAACCTTGCTTGGAGTTGATATCAGCTCTACGTCTGTAAAGCTTTTGGAATTGAGCCTTAATAACGGCCGTTACCAAGTAGAGAGCTATGCATCCGAACCGCTACCGGCGAACGCGGTAGTTGAACAAAGTATCGGCGACGAAGAAGCAGTAGGCATAGTAATTAAAAAAGCGTTAAGCAGGGCGCGTAGTAGCAGCAAGCGAGCTGCAATTGCGGTAGCAGGCTCAGCGGTAATTACTAAAAATATCGAGATGAATGAAGACCTCTCGGATGATGAAATGGATTATCAAATTCGTATAGAAGCTGATCAATATATTCCATACCCGTTAGAAGAGGTTGCGTTGGATTGGGAAATTCAAGGTCCTTCTGAACTCGCGGGTAATGTGAATGTTCTTCTCGCGGCTTGTCGATTAGAAAATGTTGAGCTAAGAAAAGATGCTTTGGAAATCGGCGGTTTGGAAACCGGCATTGTTGATATTGAAGCTTTTTGTACCGAAAGAGCTTACGAATTAATTCAATCGCAATTGGATAATGACGGTGATGAAATTGATACGGTCGCGGTAATCGATATAGGCGCGACTATGACAACCTTGAGTGTATTGAATCAAGGTAAAACGATTTATACCCGCGAGCAGTTATTTGGTGGTAAGCAGCTTACCGAAGAAATTATGCGTCGCTATGGGTTATCAGAAGAAGAAGCCCTTCGTTCGAAATTGGATGGTGGTTTGCCTGACGATTATGAATCGGAAGTGCTCGATCCCTTTAGAGATTCAGTGGTTCAGCAGGTAAGTCGTTCTTTGCAATTCTTTTATTCTTCCAGCCAATACAATGATGTTGATTATATTATCTTGGCTGGCGGCACCTCTTCTATTATTGGCTTGGATCAGTTGACGCAAGAAAAACTGGGAATTTCTACCATTGTTGCCAATCCATTTGTCAATATGACGCTGTCGCAAAAAGTGAATGCCTCTATGCTAAATAATGATGCGCCTTCTTTGATGATTGCTTGCGGTCTAGCAATGAGGAGTTTTAATTAATGGCAAAGATTAATTTACTACCTTGGCGTGAAGAATTACGCAAAGAACGCCAGCAAGAGTTTATCGGCATCATAGCTGCGGTGGCTTTGGCGGCTGCTGCTTTGGTTTGGTTTGTGACCGGAAATATTGAAGGCCAGTGGCAGAACCAGAAAAATCGCAATTCTTTTATTCAAAAAGAAATGGCGGTACTAACAGAGCAGATTACAGAAATTCAAGAGTTGCGTGATAAGCGTGAGCAGCTTCTTGAACGGATGAAATTGATTCAGGATCTGCAAGGCAATCGTCCTATTATCGTACGTTTATTTGACGAAATCGCTCGCTCCATTCCGGATGACTTATATTTTACCAACTTAGATATTAAGGGGACTCAAGTTACTGTTAAGGGCCGGGCTAAATCTAATAATAGAGTGGCGGCCTTGATGCGTAATTTTGATGACTCCGATTGGTTTGCGTCTCCTAACTTAATAAGTGTTAAAGCTGAGAAGGGTGGATACAGTAGTTTTGAAGTAACCATGACTCAGGTCGACCCTAAAAATGCTAAGCAGGAGGACGAATAATGGCTAAAACTAATAAATTCGACCTGCAGCCTTACCTAGATAAGATTAATGAATTTGATCCTAATGATATTGATTGGGAAAATATGGGTTCTTGGCCTATAGCTGGTAAAGCTGTTTTTTGCGCCATCATTGGAATAGCTATTTTAATTGGTGGTTATTTTATGATGCTAGAACCTATGCAGGTTAAGTTAAATCGTGAGGTTAAGCAGGAAAGCCAGTTAAGGAAAGATTTTGAGAATAAAGCTTTCCAAGTGGCGAACCTAGAAGACTATAAAGCGCAGATGATCGAGATGGAGCAAAGCTTTGAGTCTATACTGAAACAACTACCCAGAGATACCGAGGTGCCAGGGTTGATTGATGATATTTCATTAGCGGCTTTGAATAATGGTCTGGATCTAAAGGTTATCTCGCCGCAAAAACAAATTAGCACGGAGTTTTATAATGAGTTGCCGATTGAAATTGAGGTTGAAGGCGATTATCACGAGTTAGGCGCTTATGTTTCTTCAGTAGCGTCTTTGCCTCGTATTGTTACCTTACATGATTTCTCAATTTCGAAAAAAGGTAAGGATGATGATGCCTTATCACTAAAAATCCTAGCTAAAACATATCGCTATAATGAGGGGGATTAACATGAAAAAACTATCCCTTGTAGTGATGGCAACTATTTTAACTGGCTGCGGAGTATCCTCAGGTACTGCTGACTTGAAAGAGTTTGTTGATGGTGTAATGAGTCAGCCTCGTGGTGTGATTGAACCGTTGCCTGTGTTTGAGCCTTATGAAGCGTTTAGCTATAGTGCCACAGGACTGCGTTCGCCTTTTGATTTGCCGGTTAACCTGGATGAAGTCGTTAAAGAAACAGCGCCAGATTCTGATATACAGCCTGATTTTAATCGCTCTAAAGAACAGTTAGAACAGTATTCATTCGGTTCCTTCTCTATGGTTGGAACGATTAAACGTGGGGAAGACCAATTGTGGGCGCTGGTTTCAGTACCTGAAAGTGGGATTCATAAAGTGAAAGAAGGCTATTATATGGGGCAAAATCATGGCCGTGTAATACGCGTTTCGTCACAAAGAATTGATATAATTGAAATTGTACCTAATGGTGTAGGTGGTTGGTTAGAACGTCCACGCTCACTCGTTTTGGCCGGTGTGGAAGAGGAATAAATAATGAGTCACCATATTTATAAAGCATCTCAGATATTGCTTGCTGTGATTCTGGCAACCTTAGCAAGTGCTCAGAGTTTTGCAGCAAACTTAGTGGATATTAAATTCACTGCTTTGCCTGGGGATGTAACCCAGATGGAATTAATTTTTGATGGTCAGCCACCAAAACCAGGGGGTTATACGATTGAGAAACCGGCGCGAATTTCTTTAGATTTACCGGGTGTTACTAGTCAGTTAGAAAGTAAATATCACAAAATTGGCTTTGGTAATGCACGCACCGCGACAGTGGTGAATGCTAAAGCGCGTGCGCGTGTTATTGTTAGTTTGGCTCAGCTAGTGCCTTATGCGGTAGAAGCTCAAAATGATCGCTTAGTCATATTAATGGGTAAAACAGTCGATGCATCTTCACAGGATGTTCAACCCAATCAAGCTATTGCTCGTACTCCGCAGGGGAAAACTAGTGACTCATCCGTCATGAATGTTGATTTCCGTCGTGGTGAACAGGCCGATGGCCAGGTACAGGTATTATTAAGTAATCCCAAAGCGAATGTTGATATTCAGCAGCAAGGCAAGAAGATTATAGTAACCTTAGAGAATACGGTTCTGCCACAAAATATGCGTCGTCGATTAGATGTGGTTGATTTTGCCACGCCAGTGAAATTTATCGATGCCAATATGGAAGGGACGAATACGGTAATCTACATTGAGCCTGAAGGTCAGTACGATTATCTAGCTTACCAAGCCGATGGTGTGCTTGCGATTAATGTCAAACCGATTACTAAAGCAGAAAAAGAGAAATTAGCTAAAGCAGATTTCCCATATAGTGGTGAAAAATTATCTCTAAACTTCCAGAATATTGAAGTTCGTGCAGTGCTGCAGTTGATCGCAGACTTTACCGGACAAAACTTGGTAGCGTCTGATACGGTTGATGGTGGCATCACGCTGCGTTTGCAGAACGTCCCTTGGGATCAAGCATTAGACCTAGTATTAAAAACCAAAGGTTTGGCTAAGCGTCAGATGGGCAATGTATTATTAGTTGCCCCCGCTGAAGAAATAGCCGCTCGCGAAAAAATTGAACTGGAAGCGGTTAAGCAAGTAGAAGAGCTCGCCCCACTTTTATCTGAATATGTGCAATTGCGCTACGCTAAAGCAACCGATATTGCTACCTTGTTAACCTCAGAAAGTGGCTTGATGTCTGCTCGTGGTACGGCGGTTGTGGATGAGCGTACTAATACATTATTGATGAAAGATACCGGTGATAACCTCGATAAAATTCGTGAGGCCATTGCGTTATTAGATGTCCCTGTTCGTCAAGTATTGATTGAAGCACGCATCGTAATTGCTAATACCAGTGTGGGCGAAAAGTTGGGTATTCGCTGGGGTGGAGCGGGTCAGCAAGCCAGTGGTGATAATTATGTGACATTCGCGGGTTCACAAAACAACCTAAGTGAAGCAAACCAGATTCTAGTCGGTAATACTGCTCGCAATGATGCTCGTGATAACATATCTTTCCCCGATGCTTATGTTGTGGATCTAGGTGTTAGTGATGTTGGCGCTTCCTCTGTAGCGGTTGGTATACAGACCTTTGATTACTTGCTAGATCTTGAGTTATCCGCCGTAGAAACTGACGGTAATGCCGAAATTGTTTCTCAGCCTCGTGTGATTACCGCAGATGGGCAAACCGCTAGCATTCAATCTGGTACTGAAATTCCTTACCAAGAAGCCAGTTCAAGTGGTGCGACCTCTATATCCTTTAAGTCTGCAGTATTAAAATTAGAAGTGACACCTCAAATTACTCCAGATGATCGCATTATTATGGATCTAAAAATCAATCAGGATTCTATTGGTGAAGTGACTGCTGCAGGGCCAACGATTGATACTAATGCGTTAGAGACTCAGGTCTTAGTCGAAAATGGTGAGACCATCGTTTTGGGTGGCATTTTCCGCTCTGAAGAAACTTACGCAACGACAAAGACACCATTCTTTGGCGATATCCCTCTAATTGGCGTATTATTCCGTCGTACGGAGCACGTCGAGAGTAAAGCTGAGCTGTTAGTATTTATTACTCCTCGTTTGGTTAAAGATACTTTGAGCACACGTTAGAACTAAATGTCACACACGTTAAATTTATACCTAGTCGGACCGATGGGCGCTGGAAAAAGCACTATCGGTCGTCTGCTATCTAGCGAACTGAACTTGAATTTCATCGATTCAGATCGAGAAATAGAAGAACGCTGCGGCACGAATATTCCTTGGATTTTTGATAAAGAAGGGGAAGACGGCTTTAGGGCGCGCGAAGAAAGTGCTATTGATGATCTGACGCAAATGTCGGGTATTCTCTTGGCTACTGGCGGTGGCGTTGTCATGCGTCCAGAAAATAGAATGCATTTAGCGGGTCGGGGTACGGTCGTCTATCTGCGAACTTCGGTAGAACAACAGCTTGCTCGTACCAGTCGTGATAAAAACCGACCGTTATTACAAACAGAAGATCCTAAGCAAGTACTGAGTGATTTGTTCGCCTTACGTGATCCTCTTTATCAAGAAATCGCTGATATTGTTATTCAAACAGATCAGCGTAACCCGAAGAATGTTGTCAATGAAATCATGCAACGTTTAGTGGAAAATAATCTTATTGATGGCAGTAATGAAGACACTTACAGTTGATCTAGCAGATCGTAGTTACCCGATATTCATCGGTGAATCGTTAATTTCAAATCCTGAGTTATATACCCCTTATATTAAAGGCAAGCAGGTGATGATTGTTAGTAATACAACCGTCGCTCCGCTTTACCTAGATCAAGTGAAATCAGCGTTGACTCAGTTTGATGTTGATGAAGTGATCTTGCCGGATGGTGAAGAATACAAAAACCTCGAAACTCTCAACCTTATTTTTGATGCGTTATTATCCAAAAGACACAACCGCACAACGACCTTAATTGCGTTAGGTGGTGGTGTTATTGGTGATATGACAGGTTTTGCCGCTTCTTGTTATCAGCGTGGGGTAGACTTTATTCAAGTGCCGACAACGCTATTATCCCAGGTTGATTCCTCGGTGGGTGGCAAGACTGCCGTCAATCATCCTATGGGCAAGAATATGATTGGTGCTTTTTATCAGCCTAAGGCCGTGATTGCCGATATTTCAGTTTTAACTACCTTACCTCAGCGTGAGCTGTCGGCGGGTATTGCTGAGGTAGTGAAGTATGGTTTGATATGTAATCAGCCGTTTTATCAGTGGTTAACGGATAATATGGAAGCCTTAGCGGCTTATGATACTAAGGCGCTCGCTACGGCTATTGAATTAAGCTGCTTGGATAAAGCAAAAGTGGTTGCGCAGGATGAAAGAGAAGGTGGCATTCGGGCTATCTTGAATCTAGGTCATACCTTTGGTCATGCCATTGAAACGCATCAAGGTTATGGCGTTTGGCTACATGGAGAGGCTGTGGCCGCCGGCATGGTGATGGCAGCAGACATGTCTTGGCGCTTAGGTCACATCAGTATTGAAGAGGTACAAGCTTTACAAAGCTTATTGAAGCGTGCCCAGCTGCCCTGTGTACCACCGAGAGAAATGAGTACACAAGATTTTATCGATCTAATGCAAGTTGATAAAAAGGTATTGGATGGCCAGTTACGCCTAGTCTTGTTAACTGCCATTGGGCAGGCTGTGGTGACTTCTGATTTTTCTGCTGCTACATTACATCAAACCTTAGCCGCTGGTGAACAGCTAGGCTGTTTGTAGCGTTAATGTGAGTAATGGAATGACTAAAGGAGAGGATGTGATGGACAATGAAATAATCTCCGCATTAGATGATATCGAATCATCTGATAAAGAAAGCCCAATTTCGACAACGACTTTTATCCCACCCGCTCTGGCGGGCTCGCAGTATAAACAGCTTGAGCTTTTACAGCACTTGTCGCTCTATAGTGAACTCTTGATCTTTATTAGTGCTGAGCATGGAATGGGTAAAACCTTTATTGCTAAAGCGCTATTAGCCAGTCGTGAAACCCCTGATCAAAATTTAATGATCGAAGCCGATTTTGCTTTAACTTATCTCGACGTTTTACAGAAACTCGCGCAGTTTTTTGACTTGGGGCAAGGGGCGACGGATCTCGAGAATATAGAGAATCAAGTCATCGCACACTGCCTGAAGTTGGCTGAAGAAGAACAAGGGTCAATGCTGCTGGTGATTGATCAAGCGGATCAGCTTGCAGATGAAACCCTAGAAGAGTTAAATCATCTAGCCTTGTTAGCGCCTAATGCCTTTCATTTAATGTTATTAGCTACCCCTCAGTTCGAAGAAAGATTAGTCCGTTTACCTGAACCTCAAGCCCCTGTTCACGTAATGGAAGTCGACGTATTAACTGAGTCAGAAGCGGAAATTTTATTATTGCAGTACTTCCCTGAGAAGGAATGGACTGGAGAAGAAGTCGAATATATTTTACACCAAGGTGCTGGTAATCCGGGTAAGGTTCTTTATATTGCCCAGCAATTGGTGGCGGGGAAAATACCAGAGAATCCAACCAAGGCCAGTACTGCGAAATTTCCGATTACCCACATTGCGGCAATGTTATTAGTGGCTTGTACTCTGTTGGTGACGTATTGGTATCACTCTGGCACGAATGAAATACCAGCGGTTACTGAAGATGTTGCGGCTGCTATTACTAAGATAGAACCTTTAACTCCTGCAGTAACTGAGCATGACTCAGTTATGTATGATCAAGCTGCCATGAGTCTAAATGCAAGCAATTCAGCTGCAAGTGACAATATAGAAATAGCAGAGGCAGAGAAGGTTATTGTCGACAAAGATGCTGAATCTGCAATTGATTTCAATTTCGTTAGCTCTGATACTAAGGATCCCTTGACGATTCAGGCCGATCTAGGTACAAATGATGATGAGCTGGCTGTTGAGAACTTGGCTGCTAAAGAAATAGTAGCAAAAAAAGCGACCACAGATAAAAAAGTTCTAGCATCCTACACAGCGGATGAAAAAGTATTATTAGCCGCAGATCCTACGGCGTTTGTGATACAGCTTTTCGCATCTCACAGCCAGAAAAATGCACAGGTTTTTGTTAATACTTACGCGAGCACCGATAGGGTGTTACTCACCTATCTAACTGAGCACCAAGGGAAGCCTTGGCATGTGGTTGTCGCTGGGCCGTTTGATAGCCGTGGGGTTGCGACTAAGCAAGCTAAAGCCTTACCAGCAAAACTACGCAAACAAAATCCTTGGGTGCGCTCCATAGCCCCCATTCAAGGCTTAATAAAGTCTGAAAAATAGAAATCACTCCCTGTACTAGGGGGGCCTCCTTGCTTGAAAAACATACAGGTGAGCTATCAAGATTTGTGACATACGCCTCATCCGTGTAGAATAAGCTCCCTTTTGACTGTACGCTGCTCATTTTTTGAGCGTTGGGCGCTCCTAAGCCCTTGAATTTACTGATTTTTTTGTTGATGAGAGCTGTTCTATGAGAACTGGTCTATATACTCCAGGTGACTTTAAAGATAACTGTGGTTTTGGTTTGATTGCCCAT
>CAXIBC010000082.1:0-11431 GCA_964022115.1 uncultured Oleispira sp.
CTCTTTTACTGATATCGGGCGTTCTTACCCATGTGATAGTAGGGTCAAAGGCCACAGCTTTTGAAGCGTAGCTTCAAGTGGCTTTTGGCGACTGCCAGGGAAGGCAGGCCGGGAGGCACACCAGGGATGGTAAATAAGGTTGCTGTCGAATCAAACGAACACGCTTTGCATCTTTTAGTTTGAATATACGCCATCAAAACCAATCAACCTTCCCATCCCTGGGTCGCCTTCCTGCCAAACATCTGAGTTGATGCTACAAAGAGCAATCTGAAAATGCCGTATTAGTAAGCATTGGGGCAGATTTAAGTTTTTAAAAAATCCAATCAAAAGCATAAGACTTACGCTGCCCAATCATCCTAGAAATACCCCCATCATCCCCTCACTCAAAGCGAGCGCTTTCTAACAAGCTATGTCATAATTAAGGTAATAATTATCCTAGCACTGAGCGAATGACTCGGTCGCATGCAGCTTGAGTAGTGGAGCCTTAAATGAGCCAAGATAAATTAATCATATTTGATACGACTATGCGTGATGGCGAGCAAAGCCCTGGCGCTTCGATGACGAAAGATGAAAAAATTCGCATCGGTAAAGCACTCGAAAGAATGAAGGTTGATGTTATCGAAGCCGGTTTTGCAGCCGCTAGTCCAGGTGATTTTGAGGCCATACAAGCGGTTGCGGCAAACGTTAAAGACAGTCGTATTTGTAGCTTAGCGCGTGCAATTGATCGTGATATTGAGCATGCAGCAGAAGCTTTGAAGCAAGCCAATATGGCACGTATTCATACCTTTATTGCAACCTCTCCTATTCATATGCAGCACAAGTTGCGTATGGAGCCTGATCAAGTTATTGAGCGTGCTGTATATGCGGTGAAAAAAGCGCGTAACTTCGTTGATGATGTTGAGTTTTCTTGTGAAGATGCGGGTCGCTCAGAGATTGATTTCTTGTGTCGCATTATCGAAGCGGCTATTGATGCGGGTGCACGTACAATCAACATCCCTGATACTGTTGGTTATGCTATCCCTGATGAGTTTGGTCGCACGATTAAGACGTTAATTGAGCGTATCCCGAATGCCGATAAAGCTATTTTCTCTGTACATTGTCATAACGATTTAGGGTTGGCGGTAGCTAACTCATTATCTGCTGTGGCTAATGGAGCGCGTCAGGTTGAATGTACTATTAATGGCTTAGGTGAGCGTGCAGGTAATGCATCGTTAGAAGAGCTTGTGATGGCAGCGCGTACCCGTCACGATTTATTTAATATCACTACGGGAATCGATGCGACTCAAATCGTGCCTACTTCACGCTTAGTTTCTTCCATTACGGGTTTCCCTGTGCAGCCTAATAAGGCAATTGTGGGTGCTAATGCGTTTGCTCACGAGTCAGGTATCCACCAAGATGGTGTTTTAAAGCACCGTGAAACCTATGAAATCATGAAGGCGGAAGATGTAGGTTGGGGCGCGAATAAAATGATTATGGGTAAGCACTCAGGCCGTGCTGCATTCCGTAGTCGTTTAGAAGAATTGGGTGTTAAATTTGATACCGATGAAGCGCTTAATAATGCATTTGCGCGGTTTAAAGAATTAGCAGATAAAAAGCATGAGATCTTCGATGAAGACCTGCAAGCTTTAGTCTCAGAGAGTAATGCTAAAACAGCTATTGAGCGTTTTAAGCTGGTCTCGCTATCTGCTCATAGTCAGACTGGAGAAACGCCAACCTCTGAAGTGATCTTGAAGATGGATGGTAGTGAGAAAAAAGCAAAAGCGGATGGTAGTGGTCCAGTCGATGCGGCTTTTAAAGCCATTGAGCAGATTGTTGACTCTAAAGCCAATCTACAGCTTTATTCTGTTAACGCGATTACAGAAGGAACGGATTCTCAAGGTGAAGTGACGGTTCGCTTAGAAAAAGGCGGTCGTATTGTTAATGGTAATGGGGCTGATACCGATATCGTAATCGCTTCGGTCAAAGCCTATATCTGTGCATTAAATATGCTAATGGATGGCAAAGAACGCCAGCATCCTCAAACAGAAGGTGTGTAAGCGCTTAGCTTACATATGT
Source organism: uncultured Oleispira sp. (assembly GCA_964022115.1). Classification (GTDB taxonomy): domain Bacteria; phylum Pseudomonadota; class Gammaproteobacteria; order Pseudomonadales; family Oceanobacteraceae; genus Oleispira. Next base: position 2,056 of record CAXIBC010000082.1, read on the forward strand.
CGTCATGCTAGAACAGCAGCGTATTGAATACTTACAGGCAATGGGCATCCAGTTATGGATGCCTCGACAACCTGTGGCACATGCAGCTGAGTCTTTGTGGCTAGCAGGGGCTGAGTCTCATCCAGAAGCCGGAAATACTTCGGCAGAGCACATTAAAGCAGGCCATGCTGCAGACTTATTGGCGGATATGGGTCTCGTTAATGCGGCCCCAATCCAGCAGCCTACTTCAAAGCCTATTGCTAAAGCATTAAAGCAAGAATCTGCTCAGCCAGAGGCTGCATCCGGTTTGCCAGCGGCTACTCCTGAGCAGAATATTGAGCCAGCTGTTAACGATAGACCTGTTGATTTAACTGTCCCTGAATTTGAATTGCACTTTGCTCTTTGGCCTTGTGGCATTTTATGGGTATCGGGGCAGGTATTTGATCAAGGTGATTATAGATTTCAAACATCTGTAAGTTATGCGCTATTGGGGAGCACAGTGCCTCAAGCTAATTATTCGCACTTTAAGTGGCCATACATTCAAGGTAGTAATGAAGATCAGAGTACTGCTGTCGCTCTACGAGCATTAACAGTACAGTGGGAGTTCTTAAGTAGCCAAGGAGCGCGAGCTTGGGTTGCTGTGGATAGCTCAGGTCTAGAATGGCTATCGAAAGTTGCTAATAAACCTTTGTATGCTGTTGATGAAAAGGATGAACTCTTTACGCTAATAGGCAAAAAACAGCTTTGGCAAGCCTTACAAACTCTACCTCCAATGACGTTGTCTTAAATTTATGCCAATTCGTATTATGCAAGAATCCGATCTAGCGGCCGTTATGGTTAACGAAAAAGCGGCCTACGATTTTCCTTGGACAGAAGCGATCATGGCGAGTAATCAAAAACGTCATTATTGTGTGGTTTATGAGTCGATAGCGACTCATAATCAAGTTTCAGAAATACTGGGTCACGCTATTTTAAGTACGGTAGTCGATGAAGCGAGCGTCCTAAATATCGCCGTTGCTCCAACGGCACAAAGGCAACGAATTGGCTTTCAGTTGATGGAAAACATTTTAGCCTATGCGAGTGAGAAAGGGGCTGTAGAGGTTTTTTTAGAGGTGCGAGAGTCGAATCGTCCTGCATTTTCTATGTATCATCAATTCGGATTTAACGAGGTTGGTATTCGTCGAAATTATTATCCTAGCGCTCAAGGGCGAGAGGATGCAATCTTACTTGCCTGCTATCTCTGACTATTAATTAATAGATCAAACAAACGCCTTATTTTGCGCTCACTTCATTATCATACCTGCGATAAATTATCGCTATTTTATCGCGTCTGAGTTTAGTGCAGGACTTCTCTATCGTTTCTACGGCGACAATAATGCCAAGACTAGTTTCTACTAGGGTGTTTTTGCAGCTTTCTTTGCAGGGTTCTGCGGTGCATGCCTAACGCTCGTGCGGTAGACGAAATATTACCATCGTTTTCATGTAAAACCCGTTGGATGTGTTCCCATTCTAATCTTTCTACTGACATCGGACTGTCTTCAATCACCGCAGTTGAAGTCGTAACTTGACCTTCAAATGCATTAACCAGCTCTTTAACAGTCGCGGGTTTATGCAGATAATCAAAAGCCCCCAGCTTGATTGCTTCAACCGCTGTTGGAATACTGGCGAACCCCGTCAGTATGACAATGCGCGCAGCGGGTAGTTGAGTATTAAGTTGAGATATTAAGGCTAGGCCTGAATCCAGTCCTAACCTCAAATCTAAACTGACCCAATCAAACTCTTGCTCTTGTATCAGTTTCAAAGCCTGCTCAGGGGTATTCGCATAGACTGTTTTATGGCCAATAAGTGATAAGCTACGACTCAAAACTTGGGTGAATCGCTCTTCATCATCGATGATTAAAATACGTTTGCTAGCGGTGCTCATGTTTTTATTCCTTGCAAGGCAGGCTGATGATGCAGCTTGTCGAGCCATCTTTATTGGCGGCTAAATGCACCTGACCATTGAATTGTTCGATGCTAGCATTACTTAAATATAAGCCTAGCCCCATGCCGAATTCTTTTTCACTGCTAAATAAATAATCTTGTTTTAATTGTATGGCCGCCTTGCTATCAGGCTGGTGAATTGTCAGTTGCCAAAATCCATTCTTGATACCAGAAGATAATTCAATCGTCTCTTGCCCAGCTTGGGTGGCATTATCGAGTAAATTAAGCAGTGCTTGATCAAGTAATGGCGATTTACGGATCCTAGCCTCTTTTTCAAGACCATTATCTGTCCAAAGGGCTTTTGGTTGACTTAAGCGCCAGCGCTGCAATAAGGCAGTGAGCCATTGGTAAGCATTGCTGTATTGATCGTTATTATGAATGTCTCGTCCTGCAAGGGATAAGCGTTGTAAGGCTTGACGGCAGATCATTACTTGCTGGTGCAGTAGTTTACTATCCTCTTGATTAAGAGCGACTTGATGCTCTAAGCAATCGTTTAGCAGCATCTCCATGGTCATCAGTGGGGTGCCCATTTCGTGGGCTGTGCCCGCGGCTAATGTGGCAATGCCTATCAATTGTTCATTTTTGAGTTGTTTCTCGCGTAGGGCAGCTAGTTGTAGGCGCTTATTTTTGCTGGTTTCCATGAGCGCCGGAATGAATAAGCTTAAAGCGATTGTGCTGATGACAAAGGTAAGCCACATGCCAGCGAGATGCCAATAGATTAATAACCCTTGTTCATTGCTCGCACCAGCAAGGTGGTGACTCGGCATAGAAGTTTCAATCGGTAAATAATATTGCGTGAGTAAGGTGTAATCAATGATGCAAGTAATAGCAATGAACCAAACCCAGAGCCTAGTGAGATTGTAAGCGGCGATGACGATTAAGACGAGGAAGTATGAGATTAAAGGATTACCAGCGCCACCAGTGAAATAGAGAAAGAGTGTAATGATCTGGGTTTCAAATAATAAGTGTATGGCTAGGTGGTTTGGGGTTAAACCGTTGCGACTTTGTACAAAGCCCATAATTAGCAGTGGAATATAAGCGGTTAAAATAAACCAAGTCGGTAACGCGGGAGCGAAATGATTAAGCTCAAGATAGCTAACGAATGATAATAATAAGATTGCAATGATGAGGCGCAAGCTAGTTAAGCGAATCAAAACAAAACTTAGGTTATTATTCAGGTTGGATAATGCCGGATTGTGCATAAATTACATAAGTCTCGAAGATTGCTGGTCATTATTATACGGTGTTGGCGAGTATTCTGTATAATGCCGATTTTGATCCATATCATAGGCTAAACGCAAAATGAGTCAGTTTGCAGAAGAAGTTGGAAAACGTCGTACCTTTGGCATTATTTCCCACCCTGATGCGGGTAAAACCACCATCACCGAGAAACTTTTATTATTGGGTAATGCTATTCAGTTAGCAGGTACGGTGAAGGGCAAAAAAACTGGCCGTATGGCGACCTCGGACTGGATGAAGATGGAGCAGGATCGGGGTATTTCGATTACCACTTCGGTGATGCAATTCCCATATAAAGACCGCATGGTTAATCTGCTTGATACCCCAGGACACGAAGATTTCTCGGAAGATACTTACCGTACTCTAACGGCTGTGGATTCTGTTTTAATGGTGATCGATGGCGCTAAGGGCGTGGAAGATCGAACCATTAAACTAATGGATGTCTGCCGCTTACGTGATACCCCCATTTTTACCTTTATCAACAAGATGGATCGCGAAGTACGTGATCAGATAGATGTTTTAGATGAAGTAGAATCGGTACTCAATATTAAGTGCGCCCCAATTACCTGGCCAATTGGTATGGGTAAAGCCTTTCGTGGTGTCTATAACCTTTATACCGATACTGTCCATTTGTTCCAGCCAGGGCAAGCCAGTATTGTGCCTGATGATATACAAATTCAGGGTCTAGATAGCGATGAAGCAAGAGCGGAATTAGGGGCTGATTTAGTTGAAGAACTAATAGATGAAGTTGAATTGGTCCGTGGCGGAAGCTATGAGTTTAACTTAGAAGAATACCTAGCCGGTGAGATGACGCCGGTATTCTTTGGTACGGCATTAGCGAATTTTGGTATTCGTGAAATGTTGAACTATTTCGTTGATTGGGCGCCTGCACCGATTCCTCGTACGGCAGGTGATAGACAGGTACAGCCAGAAGAAGAAAAATTCAGCGGTTTTATCTTTAAAATTCAGGCCAATATGGATCCTAAGCACAGAGACCGTATTGCCTTTATGCGGATTTGCTCAGGTACTTATAGTCGTGGCATGAAAATGAGGCATTCGCGCTTAGGTAAAGATATTAAAGTCGCCGATGCTGTGACCTTCTTAGCGGGTGATCGGACCAATGTTGAAGAAGCCATTTCGGGTGAAATTATTGGTTTGCACAATCACGGTACCATTCAGATTGGGGATACCTTTACTCAAGGTGAAAATATGCGCTTCACGGGTATCCCTCACTTTGCACCAGAATTATTCAAGCGGGTGCGCTTAAAAGACCCTCTTAAAATGAAGCAGCTGCAAAAAGGTTTGCAGCAGTTATCAGAAGAGGGGGCGACTCAGTTATTTATGCCACTTAATAATAACGATCTTATTCTCGGCGCCGTCGGTGTGCTGCAGTTTGATGTCGTTCAGCAGCGCCTGCGTGATGAATACAAGGTTGAGTGTATTTACGAGCCAGTCAGTGTGAATACTGCGCGTTGGGTTTATTGTGATGATGAGAAAGTTTTCACTGAGTTTAAGCGTAAAGCAGCAGAAAATCTGGCGATGGATGGTGGTGGTCACCTAACCTATATTGCCCCAACGCGAGTGAATCTAAGCTTAACTCAAGAGCGCTTCCCTGAGGTTGATTTCCGCGCAACACGAGAGCACTAAGAACGCTTTAGCGCTGGCGAAAGTGATATTCTGAGCTAGCCTTGTGGCAGGGTTTGCTGGTTGGTAGTAGACCCTGTGGTTCGCCAAACGGGTTTGTTGAAATAAAAAATGATCGCTTATTTTATGATTTCAATACCCATGGCGGCGTTAATCTGTTATGGTGCGTTCCGAATTTTCCAGCAACAGGTCAACACCTGTTGGCTGACACTCGATGATGCAAAAGGCTATTATCTGATAGCAGCCATACTAATTGGCTTCTCAGTTAATGCCCAAGCTTCTATGTAGACCAAGTATTGGACTGCATTAATCAGGAAGAAAGCTCTAGTGCTATGGCGTTGGCCATATTGTTAGACATTATGGCTGCCCTCCTGACTTTGATTTGGGGTTTGGTGATATTTCATCGACCTGAAAAATATTAATACAATGTCTGAATTTAGCTCGCCCCGTCCCCCTGAGCTTTATGAAGAGGTTGTGAATTTGTAACTTCGTAAATTGGGCTTGCGTGGTGGCTTCTACTTGTGTAGAATTTCGCCTCTTTTTTAAGATTGCAAAGCCCTAGAAAGGCGAGAAATTAATGAAAACTTACAGTGCAAAACCAGAAAGCGTACAACGCGAGTGGTTTATAGTTGATGCAGCCGAAAAGACTCTGGGGCGTCTGGCAACTGAGATTGCTCTTCGTCTAAAGGGCAAGCATAAGCCAGAATATACTCCTCACGTAGATACTGGCGATTACATCGTTGTTATCAATGCGGATAAAGTTCGTGTTACCGGTAACAAAACGTCTGATAAGATGTACTACCGTCATACTGGTTACCCAGGTGGCTTACGTTCTATCTCTTTCGACAAGTTGATCGATCACAAGCCAGAGATGATTATTGAGCAGGCTGTTAAAGGCATGCTTCCAAAGAATCCTCTAGGTCGTGACATGTATCGCAAGCTTAAAGTGTATGCCGGATCTGAACATCCACATGCAGCTCAACAGCCACAAACTTTAGAGATAAACGGATAAGACATGGCAGCGACTCAATATTACGGTACTGGCCGTCGTAAGACCTCAACTGCACGCGTATTCTTGCGTCCAGGTACAGGCACTATCCAGATTAACAAAAAATCTATCGAAGTTTACTTCGGTCGTGAGACTGCACGTATGGTTGTACGTCAGCCTCTAGAATTGACTGAAAGCTTGGAAAAGTTTGACGTGATCGTAAACGTAAAAGGCGGCGGCGGTAGCGGTCAAGCTGGCGCGATTCGTCACGGTATTACACGTGCATTGATGCAGTATGACGAGACTCTTCGTCCTGCTCTTCGTGCCGCGGGTTATGTTACTCGTGATGCTCGTGAAGTTGAACGTAAGAAAGTTGGTCTACGTAAAGCACGTAAGAAGCCACAGTTCAGCAAGCGTTAAGATCAAACTTGCGCGACATCAAAAAACGCTCAATGTATTATGCATTGGGCGTTTTTTTTTACCTAAAGCCTCAGTGCTATTGGGGTTTTTAGTTGTCAGGAAGGCGCAATTTCATTACTATGTGCGCCGCTTTGTATATCAAGCTGATGCTGACGCCAGTTAGTGAAATAATTGTGAACTAAACTGCGTTAAGCCAAAAAATTATAATGATGGGAGAATAGGTGATGAGTCAAGACGGCGTGAATAACAGTCGACGTCTGCTACTCCTGGGTTCGACCGCTGCTGTTGGTGCTGTAGGCGCCGGCTTTGTTGCTGTTCCATTCCTTGCGTCATGGAACCCTAGTGAGAAAGCAAAAGCTGCTGGTGCACCTGCTAAAGTAGACATTAGTAAATTAGAGCCAGGTGCTATGCTGACCGCCGAATGGCGTGGTAAGCCGGTATATGTTGTACGCCGTACTCAAGACGTATTGGGTATGCTAGAAGGCTTAGAAGATCGTTTAAAAGATCCAGCTAACGGTAATAAGGCTCAACAGCCAACGTACGCTGATAACCTACAGCGCTCTCGTAAACCTGAGTTTTTGGTATTACTAGGCGTATGTACTCACCTAGGTTGCGCACCAAAATTTTACGCAGAAGTTAAGCCAGAGCCTTTCGATGCTGATTGGAAGGGTGGTTTCTTCTGTCCCTGTCACGGTTCTCGTTTTGATATGTCTGGTCGTGTATTTAGCGGTTCTCCAGCAGCTGATAACTTGATTGTTCCTCCTTATTCGTTTGAAGGTGACAATGTCTTAGTAATCGGTATTGATGAGGAGACTGCATAATGAGTCAGCAGAAACATCCAATCATGGGCTGGATTGACGATCGTCTACCAGTAACCGTGACTTACGAAAAGCATATGTCTAAGTACTATGCACCGAAAAACTTTAACTTCTGGTATTTCTTCGGCGTCTTGTCGATGTTAATGCTGGTTAACCAAATCCTAACGGGTATCTGGTTAACCATGAACTTCACCCCAAGTGCAGATGCAGCTTTCGCATCGGTTGAATACATCATGCGTGATGTAGAATGGGGTTGGTTATTGCGTTATATGCACTCTACCGGTGCTACCTTCTTCTTTATCGCTATTTACCTACATATGTTTCGTGCAGTCTTGTACGGATCGTATCAGAAGCCACGTGAGCTTATCTGGTTGTTTGGTATGGGTATCTACCTAGCACTGATGGCAGAAGCCTTCATGGGCTATGTGCTGCCATGGGGACAGATGTCTTATTGGGGTGCTCAGGTAATTATTTCCTTGTTTGGTGCGATCCCAGTGATTGGTGATGACCTAACAACTTGGATTCGTGGTGACTTCCTGATTTCAGGTGCTACTCTAAACCGTTTCTTCGCACTGCACGTAATTGCTGTTCCATTGGTGATCGTTGCTTTGGTTGTATTGCACTTGTTGGCACTACACGAAGTGGGTTCTAACAACCCAGACGGCGTTGATATTAAAAAGCACAAAGATGAAAACGGTGTACCGCTAGACGGTGTTCCTTTCCATCCTTTCTACACAGTACACGACATGGTCGGTATCGTCGTATTCTTGATGGTTTTCTGTTCGGTGATGTTCTTCTTCCCAATGGGGGGTGGTTTCATGCTGGAATACGCAAACTTCGAGCCTGCTAACGGTCTTAAGACGCCAGAGCACATTGCTCCGGTTTGGTACTTCGGTGCTTTCTATACGATCTTGCGTGCGATCCCAGATAAGTTATTAGGGGTTATCGCTATGGGTGCTGCTATCGCAATCTTATTTGTATTGCCTTGGTTGGATCGTAGCCCAGTGCGCAGTATTCGCTATAAAGGCTTAATCAGTAAAACCTTGATTCCAATCTTTGGTGTTGTATTTGCTATTTTGACTTGGTTAGGAACTCAGCCTTCTGATGGTTACTTCCTAGGTTTGATTAATAATACGACCTTGGCTCAGTGGCTAACTGCTTTCTACTTCGGTTACTTCTTATTGATGCCTTTCTATACTCGTATGGAAAAAACAAAACCTGTTCCTGAACGTGTAACTGGAGGCCACTAGAATGAAAAAGATAATTGCTCTGTTCGCTATGATGGCTTCTACCCTTACGTTTGCTGCGGGTAGCAAGATTCCATTGGATGAACATAAAACAGATTTGAGTGATACTGCTTCTTTGCAGCGTGGTGCTCAGACCTTCATGAACTACTGCATGGGTTGTCACTCATTAGAGCACGGTCGTTATAACCGTGTTGCTAAAGACTTAGATATTCCAGAAGAGTTGATGCAAGAAAACTTAAACTTCGCGGGTAAGCGTTTTGGTGATCTAATGACGATTGCTATGCGCACTGAAGATTCTAAGAAATGGTTCGGTGCGACACCTCCAGATCTTACTTTGGTAACTCGTGTGCGTGGTGGTGACGGCGATTGGTTGTACACTTACCTACGTTCTTTCTACGAAGATACTAGCCGTCCTTGGGGCGTAAACAATACTGCATTTAAAGATGTCGGTATGCCTCACGTTCTTGCTGACTTGCAAGGCGTGCAAAAGAAAGGTTGTGCACCAGTATCAACAGGTTATGATTCTTTAACCGGTACTGAGATCATGGTTGATAGCTGTGAACTTGAAGAGCCGAAAGAAGTATTATACCTAGCGGAAGAAGGTCAACTAACGCCAAAAGAATACGATAATCTTGTATTTGATTTGGTGAACTTCTTAGTCTACATGTCTGAGCCTGTTGCGCTAGAGCGTCAACGTCTTGGGTGGTGGGTATTGTTGTTCTTGGTTATCTTCCTAGTTCCTGTTTACTTGTTAAACAAAGAATACTGGAAAGACATTCACTAATTCGTATTAGAATTGGTTGAATTACCTGTACTGCTCGGCGCGGAAACGTGGCCGGGCTGTATTTGTTTTTGAATAGTTAAAATTTATTTAGCTGGGGAATTATATGGGTGTTGTTGCTAAACGTTCTTCTATGACGTTTTATTCAGATGGTACTGATCATTATAGCCATCGTGTACGCATTGTATTGGCAGAAAAGGGTGTAACGGTAGAAGTTCACGACGTAGACGCTGATAATAAGCCAGAAGATTTGGCTACCTTGAATCCGTATAATTCA
>CAXIBC010000083.1:0-11428 GCA_964022115.1 uncultured Oleispira sp.
AGTGGTACTCCTGCTATCGTATTGCAAGATGGTCGTTTTATTGGTGGTTACATGAAGGCTGATGAGCTAGCGAAGACCATTGGTATTGAATAGGCGTTAAGCTTAATTGCTTGTAAAGAATGCTGTAAAAAGGCCGTATGAAGTGATTCATACGGTTTTTTTATGCCTGCTTATCCACAGTTTTGGCATGTTTGGAATCAATAGCGGTGAGTGCTTACATATCCGTTAAGGCGTATGTTTAGCTGGATTGTTAGAATGGTTAAAAATAAATTAATCAATAATAAAATATGGCTTGAAAATGCTTGACAAAATTCTCTTAAAGTCGATTTTATGAATTCTTATTCACAGTGAACAAAGCTTCTTTAAAAATTTGATTTATTCTTGAAGAATCTTGAGTTTAACGTATTGACACTTGTAACTTATTGAAAAATAAGAGAATTTTTAGCTGGTTAAAAAACATACAATCTAACAAGGAGCCTGATAGCATGGGCTTTGGGGTCGCTTTTAAAGAGCCTATCCACCAAGTTATCCACAGAATCTGTGGGTAAGCAATCAAGCCCAGTAAGCATGGGGCTTAGTTAGATATTATGTCTAATGTAATAGTTACTGACAAAATACTATTTATCACTTCGGTAAAATATAACACTCAAAAAGTGTCGTTAATTTCTTGTTACTCACAGCCAAAAGTTTTCAACATTGAAACCTTTGTCAGTATTTGGCACTTGTGATTAAGCTGTCGCCTAATGTCTAGTGGTCTGAAAAATAACGGTTTTTTATTTATGTAATACAATATGAATCTGCTTTAAGGCCAGTATTGATAGCGCTTTGCTCGGCTTATAAAAAACTTATGCAGGGTTTTATCCACAGGATATGTGAGTAAGTTATTTAATTCGTGACCTCTTCACGCTAAGCTAATGCCAATACTCGCGTTTAAGACGCTAGATCAGTCACAAATTTGATTCGCTATCATTAGAGGCAAGCATGTCGGCATTAGCTCGTTTCAAAAATAAGGTTATAAAAGCCTTATTGCTCTTTATTGGGTGGTTGAGTGTGATATTAGGGGTGATTGGTATCTTTTTACCGGTCATGCCAACAACGCCATTTTTATTACTCGCAGCGGCCTGTTTTATGCGCACCTCACCCAAGTTTTATCAGTGGTTAGTCGGGCACCCAAGGTTAGGTAAGTACTTGGTATATTATTTAGAAGGCAAGGGCATTCCGCTAAAAGCTAAGATATACACCATTGCCTTAATGACGATTAGCATGAGTGTGACGTGTTATTTAGTGCCCATTATTGAGGTGCAGATTCTTCTTCCTCTAATAGGGGTTCTGGTAGCTCTCTACATTGTTCGTCAGCCAACACTCGCTCTGTCGCCTGAAGCAAAGGAGTAGGCAAACTCTTTAGCCAGTCAAATCGCTCCAACAAACCTTTCATCGGGGCGTCTAACCCAGCGTAAAGATCTACTCGTTCGCCGCTATAGGGGTGTTCAAAGCTTAATTGCCAAGCATGCAGTAATAAGCGTCCGGCCTCAAAGTGATCACGGAAGTAACGGCTATGACGGCCTTTACCATAACGAGCATCACCGATAATCGGGTGGCTTAGGTGTTTTAAATGGCGTCGAATCTGGTGTTTACGCCCAGTCTTAGGCATGACTTCAACCAAGGAATAACGAGATTGTGGGTATTTATCTATCTCCACATCAATCTCTACCTTATCTAATAGTCTGAAATCGGTAATGGCTTCTTGAGCAGGTTTTATGCGCTCGTGTTTGGCGTATTTATCAACCGGAGGCACCATAGCATAGTTGAGGTGTAATTCTTCTGGCATATAGCCACGGGTGACCGCTAGGTAACGTTTTTCAACATCACGCTGGCGCCATTGTTCAACCATTAGGCTAGCGGTCTCTGAATTGAGTGCAAATAACAATACCCCAGAGGTCGGTTTATCGAGGCGGTGCACTGGATAAACTCGTTGCCCTAGTTGATTACGTAATAATTGCAAAGCAAATAGGGTCTCACGGCGATCAATCTCACTGCGGTGAACCAGCAGGCCCGAGGGTTTGTTAATCGCCACTAGATTTTCATCTAGGTATAAAATTTCCAGTTTCATTTGTCATCTAAATACATAAGAATAGTGGCAAAATTATAACAAGTTTTAGTATTCAATTTGGGGAAGAAAATGTCTTTTGTGGACTTTAAACGAATTATTGTGGGTTTCACCCTGCTACTTGCAGTCGCTTTATTATTAATTCGTCAAAGTTATGTTGAAACGGAAGATTTTCCTGATCGTACGGCCACGCCTATGTTGGCCAGTACTGAAATGGAATTAGTCGCTAACTTGCCACTGCCACCTGGGAATATCGCCGTCGCGGATAATGGTGAGGTATTTTTTACCTTTCATCCTGAAGCGAGTCCTAGCATTAATGTCGCTAAGTTGGTCGCTGGGCAAGCGCAAGCTTTCCCTTCACTTGCTTGGCAGCCTGGAGGTGATGAACCACTGGCATTTAACGAAGTGCTCTCTGTGCGTCTTGATCAGCAGCAAAGGTTATGGGTCCTAGATAATGGTAAGCACGGCTTAGATAAGGTGCGTTTATTGGCGTTTGATATTACGACGGGGGAGTTAATAAAACGTTTTACCTTTGCCCGAACTGAATTTGCTTTGGGTTCCCATGCCAATGATTTTCAAATCAGTAGTGATGGCCGCTTTATCATTATCAGCGATGCTAGCTTATTGGCTAAAAGCCCAGCTTTGGTAGTTTATGATATAGAAAATGAATCGGCTCGACGGGTTCTAGATCAGCATGCTTCTGTGCTTGCGGGTCGCTTTGAACCTATTGTGCAAGGGCGAAAAATGACCTTGTATGGCTTATTTACGATAAACCCTGGGGTCGATGGTTTGGTCTTGGATGCTGATAATGAATATTTATATTACGCCAGTATCAGCGCTGACCAGCTTTACCGCATTCCTTATGCAGCGCTGCTTGATGACACGTTAAATACCGATGAATTAGCGGCTTTAGTTGAAGCGGTTGGTGAGAAGACTATGACAGATGGTATGGCGATGGATAGTGCTGGTAATATCTATTTATCCGACCTTGAGCACTCTGCTATTGTACGTCGCACCCCAGAAGGTCGATTAGAAACTCTGCTAAAATCGGTATCCATTCGTTGGCCCGATGGTTTTAGTCATGGCCCAGAGGGCATGCTGTATTTTACCTGCTCTAGTCTGCATCAAGTGATCGGTAAAAGTGCCGAAGATATTGCCGCTAAAGCACCCTATCAAATTTATCGCTTTCACCCCCCCAAGCTTGCTGATTGATGAGCTTTTTCTTTCAGTCAGCTTATTAATACGGCTTTACTGCTCAAGCAGAGCGATAATCAACTAAACTTATAAGGGTATAAGTCGAGGCAATAGCTTGTATGAAGTGCGTATATGAAGCGTCGGATGTTTTAGAAGCCCATGTTATACAAGGACTTTTGGAGCAGCATCGCATCAGTTCTTTTATCGAAGGCGAATATCTTATTGGGGCCGTGGGGGAGTTACCCGCCAGTCGTTTGGTGCGTATTTTAGTGAATGATGATGATTGGTCTGAGGGTTTATCCGTAATGCGTGATTACGACTCCACCAATCAGCCGTTAAGCCAGCAATCGCCAATTTCTCAAGGTGGTATGCCTAGGCAAGGGAACTGGCTTTTGATCGCTATGGCGGTGATGATAATGATTGAAGTATTACGTTATTTTTAGCCGGAAATAGGCATGCTGATCAAATCCGTTGGCCCATAATCAATGCCTTGCTGGCTCAATAAGGCGGTAATCTGACCTCTATGGTGGGTTTGGTGGTTAAACAGATGTTGCAGCACAATCGGTAAAGGCTGCATTTGAAGTACACCTTGGCTATTATGGTACTCCAGTCTATCTTCACAATCACTTTCGCGTAAAAAATCACACCATTGAATAATCAACTCATCCAGCTGTTGCCTAGGTTGTACTAGCTGCTGCAGCTCAGGGTATAGTATTTGGCTTAAACTATTAGGTTTGGGCCAGTTATCTAAACTATCATCGAGAATAGAAAAAATTCTTCTTAGTCGATTAAGCCATAACAAATCCCCCACCATAATATGGTTCCAGCTGCCGGTGATGGAATTAAAGAAGACCTGTTGATCGGCATTTTGTTGGGCGACAGGCAAGCTTAAGCTGGCATTTAATAAGCCCTGGTTGATCCAAGCATTGTACCTAGCATAGCGGCGAAAGTTATCAGACCATTGCATGTTCGGCTCCTTCTATTTGACTATTAACCCTTACTCCAATGCTAGGCTGATTTATTTCAAAAGGCTATTTATTAAAAGAGTATTAGGGATAACCTGATATGATACGGTTAACCAATTTTTAGGGAAGAAAAATGCGTTTGCTTGCCCAATACCTGATATTGATATTCACCGTTTCAGCTTTTACTATTACTCCTAGTGAAGCGAATTTTGCCGCTTGGGATGACTCCTTAGGTGCTCAGCCAGCTCAAGAATGGCTTAGCAGAGAAAGTGCTCACTTTAGCATCACCTATGCCAGCTCCAATCAAGTGATGGCGGATAAGGCCCTCAATATTGCCGAGCGAGTTCATAGTGAGTTATTACCATTTTTTGGCCAAGCACCCAGCTCTAAAACTCAAATAGCTCTCGTCGACGATTATGATTTTTCCAATGGCTGGGCTACCTTTTATCCTTTTGCCCAGATTCGCTTATTCAGTAGTCCACCGGATAGTGTGAATGGTCTGGAGGTTAACGACGATTGGCTGCAGACGTTAATTCGACATGAGTACGTACATGTTTTACATCTGGAAATGAAACGTGGGGCGCCTCAATCGTTAAGAAACGTCTTGGGTCGATTACCGGTATTTTTTCCCCACACCATTTCACCTGCTTTTATGTTAGAAGGATTAGCGACCTATTTAGAAAGCAATGAAAACTTAGGCTATGGTCGTTTACAAGGATCATTTTATGCCATGCAAATGCGTACTGAAGTGGCCGAAAATCGCTTAAAAAGCTTAGCTGATGTGGCCGTGCCATTGAGAAATTGGCCGTTAGGCATGCAGTATTTATATGGCAGTTATTTTTACCAATATCTGGCACAAACCTATGGTGAAGAAGTGATTCAAGCTTACTTGTATCATTATAGTGGCCAAATCCTACCGGGAGTCATGCAAAACTACTCCATGGACAGAACCGTAGATAAAGACTTCGATGAACTTTGGGATGAGTATCATCAATGGTTACAGGTTAAGTTTAGCGATCAAATTGCAGGGCTTAAAAACTCTAAGCAGCAAGGGCAAAACATAAAGCCCTTTAGCCTTGATGGTAATAACAATGATCAAGATGATGATAGCCGTTTGGATCAAGGGTTATTTAAAGATGTTGTCAGTAGCCAAGGCAATACATTTTATTTCATCCATAATAATGGTGATGATACTCCTCAATTACGTGCGTTCTCCGATCAGCAAGATGTCACCATAATCGCCGATACTAACGAGGTCTTAGCCTTAGATGTTAACTCACAAAAAGACATAGTCGCTAGCCGTATGATTAACTGGGTTGATGGTCGGAGCTGGGCGGATGTATTTTTATTGGTGGAGGGGACTGTGTCGAAAGAATGGCAAGCCCTAACCAAAAAATCGCGCTTACGCAATGTGCGCTGGCTCAATAACAACCTAATGATTGCCAGTCGCAAAGTGCAGGGCATCAGTGAATTGGTCATATTAAATAAACAAGGGCAGATGCAGAGTTTATGGCGAGGACAAGATGAGACAACGGTATTAGGTGATTTTGATGTGTCTAGCCAAGGGGATTATCTGGTTATTGCGGTTAAGCGTGCGTTACAAGGTTGGAATTTAGAGCGTATAGAGCTGGCACACAATAAAACGGAGAATAATATATTAACGGCTTATAGGATTAAAACTTGGCAGCCGATAAGCGATAGCAAGGCGATCGAAAATAGCCCTCATATCATGCCTGATGGGCGTATATTATTCAGCGCTGATTATGACGGCATTTATAATATCTTTTTATTAAATCCACAAACTGAAGAAGTGCTTCAACTGACTAATATGTTAACGGGAGCGTTTGCACCTAAGTTGATCAGCTCTGCTGATGATGCCAATAAAGCGCAGGTTATTTTTCAAGCTTATACTGCGGATGGCTTTGAATTTAGAAAAATTGAGCTTGCTGACCTGAGCCAAATATCACAGTCAGCACAATTTTCTAAATTTTCTTTAGCCGATAAACAAGGTCGATATAACTACCCGCCGCCTTTTACCTTAGATGTTGAAAAGACTAGTCCACAAGCCTATCAACCTTGGTCTAGTTTATTGCCACGCTGGTGGTTCCCTTATTACAGCGCGACCCCAGAAGCGACGCAGTTAGGATTAACAACCGGTGGTACAGATACCCTAGCTAGGCACAATTATGCCTTATCATTTGCTCTTGATTGGCAAAATGAATTAGCCGATTTTAGTTTTGTATATGGTTATGATAATCGCTATCAATTAGGCTTTCAGCGCAGTCATGAATATGTCGATCTTATCGGTGGCAGCAAACCAGAGTTTATTATTGAGCAAGACCGCTGGTTATTTTCTCGCAACCATCTGTTCAATGCGTTAGAAGATCAATTATCCCTTAATGCAGGTATCTTAATCGAAAGTGAAGGTACCCTAGAGCGTGATGATTTATTCTCAATACCTTGCCTTGATGGTATTGGCCAGCAGCACTCACGCTGTGAAAAAACCTTAGCGGGTTTAGCATTAAAATTCGATAGTCGAGAGAGCTATTTGAATAGCTCAGGATTTTCGGCGGGTCGCTATGTCGATTTGATCTACGAGTCTAATGATGTATTAACTGCAGTTGCAGATAGCAATTATAGCGGAGGCATACTTCAAGGCCAGTGGCAGGAAGTATTCGACTTGCCAGGACGGCGTGCATTATCGCTTCAGGTATTAGCGGCAAAAAGTGATACGCGTAATGAAGTGATTACGATTGGTGGTGATAATCGCCTCGCCGAATTGAGTCTGTTTGGCCGTGATGATTTTGCTTTAAGAGGCTATGCGGCATCGGTGCAAGGGGGTAATTATATGAATGTAAATCGCCTCAATTTTAACCAGTGGTTAGCCCGAATTGATCGCGGCTGGGGAATTTTGCCAATTGGGGCTGGGGATATCTCCACTGATATATATGTTGATCATGGTAGCGCTTGGCAAGAAGGTGACTCAGTGCAATACCTAACGGGTATGGGTATCGATATTAAGATTGAAGTGCTGGCCTTTTATAACTTAATGATGCCCATTCGCTTGAGTTTTGCCCGTGGTCTAGATAAAGAACTCGGCCAAGACCGAGCCAGTATTGGTATTAGTCTGCCTTATTAAAGCGATTAACATGGCTAGGTTAACAAGGTTACTTTAGCCATGATCCGCTTCTCTATTGTTAATAACATCATAGAGACTAATATCGATAAGGTTAATGATAATAGACATAAGCCTATGGTTAATAGCCAGTCATTGTATTGGATAGCCCAAGAAATAAATGGCTCTCGCAGAAAACCATTGACTAAAAAGAGTGGCATGGAAATCCCGCCTAAAAAGAGCAAGAACTTTTTCGATATATGGGCTTTTTTTATCTTTGGAATGAGATGGTTAAATACCGCTAAAATAATGATCAAAAAGCAGATGTGACTCAGATACCAGAAGAGCTGGTAGATATTACCTAGCAGGTAAAGTCCTAGTGCCACTAATACATATATGGTTGGTATCTTTAATTCTTTTGGCTCATATCCAGCAATATAAATCCCAAGACATAGCTCTGGTAAGTGGCCAAGAATAGTAAAATAAACATTAACGCCAGCAATATGGCCCCCTGATAGCATAGTAATGAGTATCGCCACAACCGCCATGGCCATTAAAGCCTTGCCACGCCAGCGTAAATAGAGCTTTAACATAATAGGGAATGCGAGATAAAATTGAAATATGAAGGGAATAAACCACCAAGGTCCAATGGGTATCAGAGATTTTTCTGGGACAAAATTTGAAATCAAGGTCAGTTTTAATAATAGGCTTTCTAGATTCCAGTAGGCCACTTTAAAGGGGCCTAGCAGACCATAGCCGGGGTACAACCAACCCTGAAGCATAAGCCAGGTTATAATCGCCAAGATAAAAGCAGGGTAAATTTTCAGCAAACGTGAGCCAATAAACTCCCAATAGGAGGGACTGCTTTTTAAGAATTTTTTTGTTAACCCATACGCGCTTAAAAAGATAAATATTTGCACACCAAAATGGCCGAAAAACGACAGCAGTATACGCAGTGTATTTTCTGGTTCAGTGAAGATAAGGTTGAAAAGCTCTAACAATCTAGTTTGATTAAATTCAAATTCATTTTCTTGCGGGGAGGGGAATAGGTGCATAAAATTGTGGGTAACTATCAAGAGTATTGCAAGCCCCTTGTATAACTCGGAATCAAGCCGGTCAAGCGGTTTCCAGTTCATCTATCATGTCCCCTACAAAAACCCTTTAATACTCTAGTACAGAAAAACTGAAGCAACAAATAGCCTCAAGGTACTGAATTAATTATTTAAGGGGATTAAGTTAAGGCTATTTTATAAACGCGGCTAATAAAGCGCTCACCCTAAAAGACATAAGTTAGGCCATAAAGTTAAGGCAAAAAATGTCTTTAGGATGAGAAACTATGTATTAACCTTTTCTTTCATTCTCAAGCAGGGCTTTCAAGGAGCGAATTTCTTGCGCCAACTCATCCATGGAAATTTTGCCATCGGCCTCATCTTGGGCGGCTCTTTCTTTTGCGTGCTCGTCTTCTAATACGTTAACGACAATACCAATCACCATATTCAAAAACGCAAAAGCAGTTAAGAAGATAAAGGTTAGATAATAGATCCAGCTTAACGGGTAGACTGCCATGGTTTCGTACATGACATCGGTCCAATCTTCAAAGGTCATAATACGGAATAGGGTCAATAACGAGATAGAAATATCCCCCCAAAGATCAGGATTGATTTTAGCAAAGAAGGTGGCGCCAACGGCAGCGTAGATATAAAAAATAATAAACATCAATAACAGTACGTAACCTAACTGCGGTAAGGCACGCAATAAAGAATTCAGTAGCATGCGCAACTCTGGAATGATGGATACCATACGCAATACACGAAATATCCTTACTAAGCGGCCGATTAAGGCCATCTCACTATCATCGATGGGGATTAAACTGACTACGACAATCAGGGTATCAAATACATTCCATGCACTATGAAAAAATCGCTTCTTATTTTCTTCGGCAATAAAGCGGATGGTGATCTCAAATAAGAAGATGATAGTAATGGTGAAATCGAGCCATTTTACTAGCTGCATAATACCATCAGAAATTTGATAGGTTTTTGCACCGATTAATAATGCAGATAAAATAATGATGCTGACGACAAAAAGTTCAAAAACTTTATTATTGCGTATGCGCAGGGAAGCATTCTGGATTTGTTCGATAGTCATAGGAATCACTGAAGGTTATTTGGAAAAATCCTGAGGAAGTCATTAAAAGGCCAGCCATTAAGGTAATGGCTGGCGTCAAAAATATTATTGCTTTTTAAGGTAAGCACTGACCAAAACAATACGAGTTCCATTTACCTTGCCTTCAACGTGCAAAGGGTTATCGGTTAAGGAGATATTTTTTACCATAGTGCCCCGCTTAGCGGTAAAGTTGGCACCTTTAACGACTAAATCTTTAATCAGGGTCACGTTGTCGCCAGCGACCAAGGGGGCACCGTTACTATCACGAGTAGTTTCAGCGCTGAAATCAACCATGCCCGCTTCAGCCCATTTTTGTGTATCTTCATCAAAGTACATCATATCGACTAAATCTTGAGCCCAGTCTTCGCCTTTTGCTTTTAAGGTTTTAAGTTGACGCCAAGCCATCACTTGTACTGGAAGCTCTTGGCTCCACATGCTGTCGTTTAAGCAGCGCCAGTGGTTACCCTCTAGGGTATCTGGGTTGTTAATCTGATCGATACAGGTAGGGCAAAGCATGACGCTTTGCTCGACGGAGCCATCGCTCGGAGCCACTTCAAATTTGGCTACTGGACTATTGCCACATAGCTCACATTTAGAGCCGCAACGGGCTAATAGGGTATTTTCAGTCGTCATGATAAGAGCCTCAGAAATTTGGCGCTATTATGCCAGCTGTTTGGCATTAATTGTATAGATGGCAGGGGTATTGAAAAGATTTAGCCTTAAACCCACAAGGCTGTGAGTTTAAGGCTAACTTGCACTAGAGCTAGTGATTAGAGAAGGTGCTAGATATTAGCTTCTGCTGCGACAGCCGTAGGGTCTTCAATTTCATTTTCAAAAGCTTGCAAACGCTTATAAATTGAAATCAGTTCAACAATGGTCGACCAAGAGTTAACCAAAAATTGGAACGATTCTTCAACCTTGCCAAAGGCACGAATAATCTGCTGCATTATGCCTAAGGTAATAGCCCCGGCTACGATAGTAGGCCCTAAAGCAATATAAGGAATGATCACAGTGAACTGCAAATAAGACCACTTGGCCACATCGAAATATAAATAATGCAGATAGAGGGTGAAATAGTTTTTACGCACATTGTTAAACAGGTCTTTGACACTAGGAGGGGTCGCGTGATCAAGGTGGTCTTCCCCCAATACCAGCTCTTTGCGGTAGGCGGCTTCTACTCGTTGATTATTGAATTCTAAACCGGGTAACTTAATCCCCACGAGGGCCAATAATACGGTACCAAAGGTAGCTGACAGAACGGCGATAAAGACTAATGCCTGCTCGACGTGACCAATCCAAGGTAATACGGTTACATGCTCACTTAAGCCCCATAAAATCGGTAAGAAGGCCATTAAAGTCATGATCGAGCGTACAAATGCAATACCCAGAGTTTCCATAATACGAGCAAAACGCATGGTATCTTCTTGTACGCGTTGAGCCGCCCCTTCAATATGACGAAGCTGCTGCCAATGGCCCATATAATAGGTATTCATCGCTGTGCGCCAGCGAAAGACATAATGCTTAACGAAAAACTCAATCAAAACCGCAACCAAGATATAAATAGCGGCGATTTCGACAAAGGTGAAACATTGCCCTAAGAAGTCATTGAACTCAATCGTTCCTGGGGCCCCTAAGGCTTCTTGAATCGTATTATAAAAGGTACCAAACCATTCGTTGATTTTTACATCCAATTGCACCTTATACCAAGTGACAAATAGAATGATTAAGGTACCTAACAGTGACCAAGGTAACCATTTTTTATTGAGAAAAAACGACTTAAACATACGACAGAATAACCTTTTATTAACCGCCTAATCGATAGACGCTGAGTGCAGTTCTAATGTGAGTGCAGTTCTAATGTGAGTGAGTTCTAATTATTGT
>CAXIBC010000084.1:0-11316 GCA_964022115.1 uncultured Oleispira sp.
ACGGAATCTGCGTTTGGTGGCATCATCGCCTTTAACCGTGAATTAGACGGTGCTACTGCTCAGAAAATCGTTGATCGTCAATTCGTTGAAGTAATCATCGCACCTAAAGTAAGCGCAGAAGCAATCGAAGTCGTTGCCGCTAAAAAGAACGTTCGCTTATTAGAGTGTGGCGAGTGGGATACTGACAACCGCGTACAAGATTTCGACCTTAAGCGTGTAAACGGTGGCCTGTTAGTTCAAGACCGTGACCAAGGTATGATTAGCAAAGCCGACCTTAAAGTTGTGACTAAGCGTCAGCCAACAGAAGCTGAATTAGACGATTTGATCTTCGCTTGGAAAGTGGCGAAATACGTTAAATCTAACGCCATCATCTACGCCAAAGGTCGTCAGACAATCGGTGTTGGTGCAGGCCAGATGAGCCGTATTAACTCTGCCCGTATCGCCGGTATTAAAGCTGAGCATGCAGGTCTTGAAGTTGCAGGTTCTGTTATGGCATCGGATGCCTTCTTCCCATTCCGTGATGGTTTGGATAACGCAGCAGCGAATGGTATTAAGGCGGTTATCCAGCCTGGTGGTTCGATGCGTGATGAAGAAGTGATTGCCGCTGCCGATGAAGCCGGAATCGCAATGGTGTTTACCGGAATGCGCCATTTCCGCCATTAATTGGTGGAATGCGAGAAGCTATTGCGCTCCGTTTGAGGGTGTTAAAAATGACTTCGAGTTGCTCACTTAGCACGCTAAGCTCCGCTCTCTCAGTCATTTTTGCCTACTCAAACGTTCGCTCATGACGCTTCTTAGATGTACAAAATTAAAAAACAGAGCCTGATTTTGGCTCTAGCTTTGAAGTTGTAAACTTCAAAATAGTAGTTTTTGTTTTTCTCAAGTTAACTTGATAGACGGAGAGCGAAAGCTTTCAGGGCAAGGCAAACATATTCGAAAAAGCGGAGCTTAGCGTGCTAAGTATTCGTTTCACTCACCCTTCGGGTCAGACTAAAGTCTGTTCTGGCTGGGCCAGTGAGCACTTTAAGAATATTTTTAACGCCGCACTGGATGCTTACAGCCTTCGGATTTAAAAGGAAAAGAATTGTGAAAGTATTGGTAATTGGAAGTGGCGGCCGCGAACATGCGCTTGGCTGGAAAGCTGCACAGTCTGAAAACGTTGAAAAAGTTTTCATCGCTCCAGGTAACGCAGGCAGCGCGGCGGAAGCCGGTCTTGAAAACGTCGCGATCGATGTTTTGGATTTTGAAGGTCTTGCCAAGTTTGTTGAAGACAATGGCATTGAGCTAACCATCGTTGGCCCAGAAGCACCACTGGTTGAAGGTGTTGTCGACTTCTTTGCGGCACGTGGTTTAAAAGCCTTTGGTCCTTCTAAAGGCGCGGCTCAATTAGAAGGTTCTAAAGCCTTCACTAAAGATTTCTTAGCACGCCACCAGATTCCTACGGGCTTCTACGAAAACTTTACCGAAGTTGAACCTGCTTTGGCTTACATCAATAAAATCGGCGCACCGATTGTGGTTAAGGCCGATGGTCTTGCCGCGGGTAAAGGCGTGATCGTTGCTGAAACCGTTGAGCAAGCGGAAGAAGCTGTTAAAGACATGTTATCAGGTAACGCTTTTGGCGAAGCCGGTTGCCGCGTTGTTATCGAAGAGTTCCTAGCCGGCGAAGAAGCCAGCTTCATCGTGATGGTAGATGGCAAGAACGTACTAGCCATGGCGACTAGCCAAGATCACAAGCGTGTGGGTGATGGCGATACTGGCCCTAATACGGGTGGCATGGGAGCTTACTCTCCTGCTCCTGTGGTAACGCCTGAAATCCATGATCGCATCATGAAAGAAGTCATCATGCCAACGGTTGAAGGCATGGCTAAAGAAGGCAACGATTACACCGGTTTCTTATATGCGGGTCTAATGATCGACGCTGATGGCACACCTAAAGTGATCGAATACAACTGCCGCTTTGGTGATCCTGAAACTCAACCCATCATGATGCGTATGCAGTCTGATTTGGTTGATCTTTGTCTAGCAGCCATTGACGGTAAGCTCGATCAAAAAGAAACTCAGTGGGACCCACGCCCTGCAGTCGGCATTGTGTTAGCCGCTGGCGGTTACCCTGCGTCTTACGGCAAAGGCGATGTTATTTCTTTACCAAACGATGAAGGCACTGATAGTAAAATTTTCCATGCAGGCACAAGCAATAATGCCGAGGGCGATATTGTGACTGCCGGTGGTCGTGTATTATGCGCTACAGCCTTGGGCAACTCGGTAACGGAAGCTCAGCAGCAAGCTTATGTATTAGCGAAAAAAGTGAGCTGGAACGGTATGTTTATGCGCAGCGATATTGCTTACCGCGCAATTGCTCGCGAACAAGGCGAATAAAAAATTAACACCATGTATTAGCAGTAGGTATTTCACGGATGAATTTAACAAGAACCTTTTCTCTTAGCTTACTGCGTACGATATGTTATAGCTTAGTTTTATTTTTTAGCCTTTTCGCTAATACCACGAGTCAGGCAGCACAAGCAATCATGCTGCCTGAGTCTTCTTTTGATTTACAGATTACTCCCTACCTTGCTATTTTCGAAGACGAAACCAATCTATTAACTATTGACGATATTTTAGCTGCAGAGAATCAGCTGAAATTTACTCCTAGCCACAGTGATAATTTGCGCTTCGGCTTATCGAATTCAAGTTACTGGCTTAGATTAAATATTATTAATCCTCATGCTAAAAAACAAAGCTTAGTATTTAGCATTAGTAATAGTCGCTTAGATAATATTGATTTTTATGAATATAAATCTGGCCAACTTAACCACCATCCATCCGGAGGTTTGGCTACTGATAAAGCTCAAGGCAGCCATCGCCAAGCTTATCCATTTTTAATTGAAGTAGACGCTAAAAAAAGTCAAACCTATTTTATTAAGTTAAAATCGACTACGGCGATTAATAGCCTATTTCGCTTGCAGTCTAATGATCAGTTCTTGCAGAGCCAGCAATTTGACTTCACGGTTACTGGCATAGTATTAGGTTGGATCATAGCGACTGCCGCTTTTTTCATTTTTATTTGGTACTTTTATCGTTTTCATACCGCGCTAATTTCGGCCTTTTATTGTGGCAGTATTTTCTTTTTTATCCCTGCTTGGTTAGGCCAATGGGCCACTTGGTTCCCTCATAGCCAAGGCTGGAAAAAAGAAATAATTTTAATCAGCTTAATGGCGTCAGCCATATTACAAACCCTGATTACAATGCAATTAGATTGGAAGACATCTGGTGCTAACAAGATTATGCGCTCATTGCGTGCAATCCTCGTCATTAACCTATCAACAACCCTAGTCTGCTTATTGCTACCACCTGGCATCATGACATTATTGATGTTTGCCGCAATTATCTTTACCAATACCAGCCTGGCGCTGATTTTATTATTCGCTAAAAGTAATTATGAACAAGCCCAAAAGTTTTTACTTTTTGGTCATGCCATCACCGGCTGTGGGGTGCTGATCAGCTCCCTGACTACCCATAACTTTTTAGCCTTTGATTTTATCAATTCTTGGTCTGGCATTTTATTCCCTCTGGTTATGATTAGCTGTACCGTATTCGCCAATTTGAGCATTGTTAATCAGTACCGAGAAACAACTAAACAAAGAATGAATAATAGCGATGTCATTTTACCCGAGCTATTGGCTAAACTCGGACACGAATTTCGCACCCCCATCAATGGTGTCATGGGCATGAGTGAACTCTTAGCCGATACGCATTTAACCCATACTCAGCGTGATTATTTAGAAACCATTAGCCTAGCAGGTGGGGATCTATTACACCTAGTTAGCGAAATGTCTGATTTTGCCAAACTGCAAAGTGATAAAATTAACCTTGATCACCGCGCCTTCGATCTAACAAGCTGCTTATCGCAATGCATGGCCCGTTATCAACAAGAAGCGAATCGTAAGCAAATTGAACTGGTTCTTGATATAGCCGATGATATATCCCCGCGCTTACTCGGAGATAAAAATCGCTTACAAACCATCATCACCAACTTAATTGGCCAGTCTTTACGCCATACCGAAAGTGGTGAATTAGAGCTGCGGGTATTTCGTGTTGGGCTAAATAAGCAGACAGGTATATTCTTCCAGATTCAGCTCACAGGCAGTTTAATAGAACATGATGAGTTACGTCGCTTATTTCGAACCATGGCCGGCCCCCAAGAAAGATTTGCTAATTTAAATCTCGACCAAGGCTTAGGTTTAATCATTGTTAAACGCCTAGTCGGATTAATGGAAGGCTCTATTGAAGTGGAGACTCTGACCCATCACGGCTGCTCCATTACACTCTTCCTACCCATCCAAGAAGAAGTCGCGGAAAAAGTTGAAGAAGATTCTGCGTTATTAGCTGGCCAAAGAATCTTAATCGTTGATGATAATACGACTTTCCGTAGCGTCATCGAAAAGCAGGTAAAACGCTGGGGCATGCGCGCAGATAGTACCTACAGTGGCAAAGAAGCCCTTGCTCTTATGCGTAATAAAACCAACTTGGGTGAACCTTATGATTACATTGTTATCGACCATGACATGCCGATCATGAATGGTATACAGTTAACCGAACGCTTAATGGCCGATAAGGATATCGAACCCAAGCCGATGCGTATTATGTTAACTGGCTTAGGCATAGGCAGCGCGAACCAAGAAGCAAAAGAAGCGGGCATTCAGAAGATTGTGAACAAACCTGTCAGCGGCCGCCATCTAAAAGAAGTCTTATTAGAGTTCCATAAGCTATTAAAACCCTTGCTGAGCAAGTAAAATGAGATAATCTTAATTGCGTCATCATTCGTTTACATTTTAGGTTGGTTATATATGCGCCATTTATCGTTATTCGACAAGGTTATTCAAAATGCCGATCAGGCATTACGCACCCTAATTCCTGGGGCCGCCAATCAGCAGCGTCCTTCCCCAGCCCAATCAACGGCCGAGCATGAATTGGATGAGCAAGAGCGTAAACATGCCGCTGGTTTAATGCGCATTAACCATACCGGCGAGGTCTGCGCTCAAGCCTTATACCAAGGCCAAGCGTTAACTGCCAAGCTGCCTGAAGTACGTGAAGCCATGGAAGAAGCGGCGGCGGAAGAAGTTGATCATCTTGTCTGGTGCGAAGACCGTATTACACAATTAGGTAGCCATACCAGCCTTTTAAACCCTGCATTTTATGGTTTATCTTTTGGTATAGGTGCTATTGCCGGCGCTATTAGCGATAAGATTAGCTTAGGCTTTGTCGCCGAGACCGAGCGCCAAGTATGCAACCATTTAACTGAACACATGACGTCTTTGCCTAAACAAGACGATAGAAGCAAAGCCATTCTATTGCAGATGCTGGATGACGAAGCGAAACACGCTACCGCGGCTATTGATGCAGGGGGTTATAAATTCCCTTTTCCCGTACGTATGGCGATGACAGGGTTGAGTAAGGTGATGACTAAGAGCGTATATAAAATCTAATCCCCCTTATCTCATCAGCAATACCGCACTGATTAGGTGCGGTTTTTCACCTAAAAATAAAAGCCCTTTTATTTTTATAACCCAGCTGAATATCCAACTCTCCCTAGAGACAGATTATTTCCTATAAGCATTTTTTTCTCTTAGATCAATACACACTGCTCATTCATCCGTTAACCTAATAAAGGTCATTGGATATCAGCAACAGTATTAAGTCCGGTGAATTCAATTTGATTATAAGGGTCCAGCGGGTATGAAAGAGATTAAACCTGTCAGCTTAATCACTAAGCTCATTGAGAGCTGTCGCCATTTTTTTAATCTGCCTGAAAACTACCGCGCCTATCAATGGACCCAATCCAAAACTTACCAACGCCGTTTAGAAGTGGTGAAATACTTCTGGATTATTGGTGGTTGCCTAATGCTGATCAGTGGCCATATTGCCTTTATTCTAGGGGGCAGTTTATTTCTTTCGTTTGTATCGTTTGCGTATTTAGAGGAGTGAAGCGCCATGAATGCCTGTAACGGCTGGGCCAAACATGTAGACGACAGGGGGATTTTCTCAGGTCATATTCACAACCCATCTACTCCTGTCATTTATACCCTCCCAAAAAAAAGCCCATACTCTCAAAGTATGGGCTTTTCATTCGCTTGCTTATCGGCCAAGGCCAGATGATAAACCTACAAGCTCAATACCTTCTCGCCGCGCGAAATACCAGAAACCCCAGTACGCACAGTTTCTAATACACAGCTTGGGCCAATGGCTTCAATGAACGCCGCTAGCTTATCTGAAGTACCGGTTAATTGAACCGTATACACACTGCTGCTGATATCCACAACCTGACCACGGAATACGTCCGCAGTACGCTTGATTTCAGCACGCTGAGCGCCTACAGCCTTCACTTTAATCAACATCAGTTCACGCTCAATGTGCGCGCCTTCTGTTAAATTAACCAGCTTAACCACTTCAATAAGACGGTTAAGCTGTTTCGTGATTTGCTCAACCTTGCTTTCATCACCAATGGTCGTCATGGTTAGACGTGATAATGAATCATCTTCAGTAGGGGCAACGGTTAAGGTTTCAATGTTGTAACCGCGCTGAGCAAACAAGCCAACAACACGAGACAAAGCACCCGGTTCGTTTTCCAACAAAATGGAAATAATGTGACGTTGTGACTGACTCATTATGTGCGCTCCTTTTTGTTCAACCACATATCGCGCATAGAACCTAATGGTACCTGCATTGGATATACGTGTTCTTTTTCGTCAACTCGAACGTCTAAGAAAACCAAACGATCGTTATATTTGTTAAAGGTATCTTCTAATGCTTGTGGTAATTCATCACGATCAGTCACACGAATACCTACATGGCCATAAGACTCAACCAACTTAACGAAATCCGGTAAGGATTCCATATAAGAATGAGAATGACGTCCTTCATAGTTCATGTCTTGCCACTGGCGAACCATGCCTAAAGAGCCGTTATTCAAGCATAAAATCTTCACTGGAATACCGTACTGCAAGCAGGTCGATAATTCCTGGATATTCATCTGAATCGAACCTTCACCGGTAACACAAACAACCTTGTCTTCTGGGAAGTTCATCTTGATGCCCATGGCCGCTGGGAAACCAAAGCCCATGGTGCCTAAGCCACCTGAGTTGATCCACTTATTCGGTTCATCAAACTTGTAATACTGGGCCGCAAACATCTGGTGCTGACCTACGTCAGAAGTAACGAAAGCTTTGCCTTCTGTTGCTTCATACATAGCTTCAATAACTTCTTGAGGCTTCATTAGGCCATCAGTATTTTTCTCATAACGCATGCCGTGACGAGGGCGCCACTCATTAATCTGCTTCCACCAGTTGGCTAAGGCTTCTGCATCAACTTGCTCATCACTGCTTCTAATCAAGTCGAGCATGTCATCCAGAACAGACCCTACTGGACCCACAATAGGTACATCAGCGGTAATGGTTTTAGAAATAGACGATGGATCGATATCAATGTGAATAATTTTCGCATCAGGGCAGAATTTATTCGTTGCATTCGTTACACGGTCGTCAAAGCGCGCGCCGATGGCGATGATCAAATCAGCATGGTGCATAGTCACGTTTGCTTCATACGTACCGTGCATACCCAACATACCCAAGAAACGCTCGTCTGTTCCTGGGAAAGCACCCAAGCCCATCAGCGTATTGGTTACTGGGAAACCTAATACATCCACTAATTCACGCAGTTTATCTGAACTCTTGTCCAAAATAACACCACCACCGGTATAGATGATTGGGCGCTTGGCTTCAAAAATCATATCAACAGCTTTCTTAATCTGACCAGAGTGGCCACGCTGTGGTGGAGAATAAGATCGAATCTTCACTTTCTTCGGATAGTTATATTCGAAGCGCTCGTTCGGCATAGTCATGTCTTTTGGCAGATCGATAACAACCGGGCCTGGTCGACCTGTTTCAGCAATATGAAACGCTTTCGCAATGATCTCTGGAATATCCACAGGATCGGTTACGCGGAAACTATGCTTCACGATCGGACGCGCAATACCTAACATATCGGTTTCTTGGAAGGCATCATCACCAATTAGGTGAGAAGGAACCTGACCGCAGATAACAACCATAGGAATAGAGTCAGTCTGAGCCGTCGCAATACCCGTTATGGTATTGGTTGCACCAGGACCTGAGGTCACCATGACCACACCTGCTTTACCCGTTGCACGAGCAAAACCGTCAGC
This sequence comes from uncultured Oleispira sp., assembly GCA_964022115.1. Classification (GTDB taxonomy): domain Bacteria; phylum Pseudomonadota; class Gammaproteobacteria; order Pseudomonadales; family Oceanobacteraceae; genus Oleispira. The sequence goes on from CAXIBC010000084.1 coordinate 8,216, forward strand.
CATGTGAGCAGCCGCTTGCTCGTGACGGACGAGTACATGTTTCACGTGGCTTTGCTTATAAACCGCATCATACACGTGTAATAAAGAGCCACCTGGGTAGCCGTATATATACTCAACACCAGCATCGTGCAAAGCACGTACTAGCATGTCACCGCCGGAAAGTAATTCCACCGAACTATCCTCTAATAAAATCGATAATCGAATTAAGCATTAGGGTTTATTTGGCGCTCCATCGTTTGCTGATGTCGCACTTGTCGCTAAGACGATAAAGCCCTAATGTATATATTTTTAATGCAGAACGTCGCAGCTTACAGCACATCTGGTTTAATACAGCGTTGTATCAACCAATAGAACGTTAGAGCTACGAGTTTAAAGACTGGATGATCGATTCTTGGTCAATCACCGTAATGATCCTGCCTTGGTCTTAAGGTCGAGAATCTGAGGTGAATTCAGGGGATAACCTATTCACTCTCTTAACTATCTTTTCTCATAACGCGTCGGTGATCTGCCCGAAATCCAGCATGACGAAAAGCCGCGTAATTCTGCCATTTTATCAGCAATTGTCAATACTCAAGTTAGATAATCCCTTGACAAAAACCGTGTGATACTCGAATGTAAATCGAAATAGTTTGTAAATGAGAGATTTTCTATGTTTTCTCGCATCACCGGCATCACTACCCTGCTTGTCTGTTTGTTAGGTACTAGCATCCCTGCTAGCCATGGGGCTAAGATTTATCATTGGGTCGATGATAAAGGACAAGCCCATTATAGCGAAAGCCTACCGCCTGAACAGCAGGCAGAACAGCTGAACATTCGCACCCCAGGCTCGGCTGCGATCAAGGCTACGCCTAGCAGCTCAGTAAATTCTAATAGCGACAAAGCCGCGACTTCAACAGATCAAAAAGCACTATCGGAAACAGAAGGCTTGATTGTCGAACACAGCGCTGCAGATAAAGCGAAGTACTGCCAGCAATCGCGCACGCTTTTACAGCAAATGAATAACAATACTCAACGCCGCTTCAAGCAAGAGGATGGTAGCTACCGTAAGCTTGAGGCCACTGAGATTAGTAACTATCAAGCCCAAGCCCAATCAGGTATAGAGCGCTTTTGTAATTAGAAGCGCCGAGTTCAGGAGTTATTCAGCAAGCCAGATCAAGCTGGCTTGACGCCCAGTAATCGCTTGGCGGCGATAGCTATAAAATCGCGCTTGATTATCTTTATTGCTATCAAGATAGGTGCAAAAAGGCTTATTTTCATCATTCATATAAACCCCCTGCAATCCTAAATGCATCAATTGCAACCTAGCGAGCTGATATAAATTGGCCTGCCAGCGATCAGCTCGGCCCTTTATAAAACAAGTATTATCAGCCCAAGTATCACCGTTCTCAAAATGACTGAAAGCCTGCTTGACCTCGCCTCCGACCTCAAAAGCCGCGACTGAAATCGCTGGGCCTAACCAAGCAATGATTTGATTAGCAGCAATACCTTGTAGCAAAAAGCTATCGACAGTATTAACCAGCACCCCTGCGGCTAACCCTTTCCAACCGGCATGAGCCGCAGCGACTTGACGCCCCTGCAAATCACAAAATAAAACCGGTAAGCAATCCGCCGTCATTATCGCGCACGCAAGCCCAGATTGCTGAGTAAAACTAGCATCAGCGGCAGCGCCATCTTCAATGTTAGAAGCCTCTGGACAATAAATACCATGAACCTGCTGCAACCAGCGAATAGCCTGACAACCTTGCGCATAGTCCAATAACCCTTGCCGATTAGCCAAAACTCGAGCGGGGTCATCACCTACGTGATCACCTAGGTTTAAGCCATCATAAGGAGGTAAACTTATACCCGTTAACGGGGCAGGTTTTATACTTGAAGAGGACGAAAAGCGCTCAGTAGCAAGCGCTTTTACATTTTTTGGGGCGGGCCACTGAGGCACTATCATGATTCGTTACTCAGTATTTTAGAAGGCTTCTAGCTTGATGACCTCTAAAACTGCTGGTCATCATAGGTTTCAGATTGCTCATCACTCAAGGCTTGTAATAGGCTTTGAAAATCTTCCGGCAACTCGACTTCCCAAGTCATATATTCATCCGTTGTCGGGTGCCATAGGCTTAATTCACGGGCATGTAACGCCTGACGTTGAAAGGCTTGAAGCTCATGGCGTAAGTGTAACGAGATTCCTTTTGGCAAGCGGAAACGACCAAAATAAGTCTGATCACCAACGAGAGGATAACCAATATGCGACATGTGTACACGAATTTGGTGAGTACGGCCCGTTTCTAACTTACAACGCACATGAGTATGGGCATTGAATTTCTTTAATACTCGGTAATGGGTAATGGCTTCTTTACCCATATCTTCTGGGGCAACCGCCATTTTAGTACGCACAGTCGGGTGGCGGGCAATCGGGGCTTCAATAGTGCCACCCCCAGTCATAACCCCCATAGTAATGGCTTCGTATTCACGCCCCATGGAGCGGTCTTGCAACTGATTCACTAACTGAGTTTGTGCTTGTAAGGTCTTAGCGACCACCATTAAGCCAGTAGTATCTTTATCTAAGCGGTGCACAATACCGGCCCGAGGTACATTTTCAATACCTGGATAGTGGTATAATAAGGCATTCAATAAGGTGCCGGTATGATTACCGGCTGCTGGGTGAACAACCAAACCCGCGGGTTTATTAATGACAACAATATCGTCATCTTCATACACGATATTTAATGGAATATCTTCCGCTTCCCAGTTGCCTTCTGCCTCAAGTTCAACATCTAGGCCTAGGGTTTCACCACCAATCATCTTGTCTCGGCCACGGCGCACTTCACCATCAACGGTAAGTTTCCCATCTTTAATCCATTGCTGTAGACGCGAACGAGAGAAATCTGGAAACAATTCCGCGGCAATCTGATCTAGGCGTTTATTACCGAGATGATTTGGAACTAAAACACTGGCTTGAATAGAATTTGACATGAATGAACTTTAAATGATCTTTAGTGAAGATTAAGACTATGATTTAATGGCACTTAACTTAAGCGGCACTATCTTGACCACCTAGTATACAGTTAAACGGAATATTCCTCCATGAGAAGCTTTACCCAATCGTT
>CAXIBC010000085.1:0-11277 GCA_964022115.1 uncultured Oleispira sp.
TGAAAAGCAGCAACAAGCGTTAAATAGCTAATTTCACTTGTTATAAGCTACAAAAAAGCCCAAGTCAGTAAACTGACTTGGGCTTTTTTGTATATTTTGCACAAGGATTTAGGCTTCAGTACACCTTATTCATCGTCGAATTCATATTCAACCAGAACAGGGGCATGATCACTGAATACTTGATCGCGTAATATCTTGGCTTCAACGACGTATTGGCGCAGATCTGGAGTACAGATTTGATAATCAAAGCGGAAGCCTTCGTTATTACGGCGACGGGCTTCTTCATTGGGCCAATAAGTGAATTGGTTTTCACCAAAGTTGGCTTCACGAAATGCATCAACAAATCCCACGGGGCCAAAAGCTTGGTCTAGAAAAGCACGCTCTTCTAATAAAAACCCAGGCTGATCCTGTTGCTGACGCCAATTGGCAACATCGATCGTTTTATGAGCCGCCTCGAAGTTGCCACAGAAAATAAAGTCGCGGCGTTTGCGGCGAGTCTTTTTCAAATGATTCAAAAACTCTTGCTGAAATGCGAGCTTATCTTCTAGGCTATGGAAAGCGTCTTCTTTCGGAAACAAAATACTGCCGATACTAACGTGTTCAAAGTCTGCTTGAATGTAGCGACCTTGAAAATCACACCCAGCAAAGCCTAGCCCAGTCATAATTGCTTTGGGCAATTCGCGGGTATAGATAGCGACACCTGAGTAGTCGTCGGTTTCCCCTTCAAAAAAATAGCCATTATATCCATCAGGATATAATACGCTGTCGGGCAGCTTGTATTCTCTATCTAGGGTATTTTGGATGCACACAACATCCGCTTGCTCTTCATTCAGCCATTCGAAGAGCCCTTGTTCCGCGGCTTTTTTTAAGCCGTTAACGTGTAGGCTGATGATCCTCATACATGGTTCCTGCATACTGAAGAGTGTATGATACCTGATCCTAGTGGATCTAGGGTAACTTCTGGTAAGGATTCTCTGTTGCTGAAACCAGAACAGCAATATTTATTAAGGCTTATTATGCAAAACTATCAACGTGACTTTATTGAATTTGCCATTAAACAAGGTGTTTTGAAGTTTGGTGAGTTTACACTTAAATCGGGTCGAGTAAGCCCTTATTTCTTCAATGCCGGTTTGTTTAATACCGGTAAAGCCTTAGCAGAGATCGGTCGTTTCTATGCCGCCGCCCTTGAAAACTCTGGGGTTGATTATGATGTTGTTTTTGGCCCAGCGTACAAGGGTATTCCTCTTGCTACAACCCTGAGCGTAGCTCTTTTTGATCAATATGGAAAAGATGTTCCGTATGTTTTTAATCGTAAAGAAGCCAAAGCGCATGGCGAAGGTGGCACCTTAGTAGGATCGGCGTTAGAAGGCCGCGTTTTAATTGTGGATGATGTGATTACGGCGGGCACGGCTATTCGTGAAGTGATGTCTATGATCGCCGCGGCTCCTGCGGCAGTTCCCGCGGCAGCCCTTATCGCCCTTGATCGACAAGAAAAAGGCAAAGCAGAAGAATCGGCCATTCAAGAAGTTGAGCGTGACTATGGCATTCCAGTGATTAGTATTGTTAAGCTAGAGCAAGTATTGGCTTACGTGGCCGATCAGCCAGAATTAAAACAATATGCCGCATCGATAGAAGCATATCGCGAAAAATACGGAGTATAGGTATGAGGCTCGTAACGGGCGCTTTAATATTAGTCTTATTAAGCCCAGTGGCTTTTGCAGCTAAGCTATATCGTTTTAACGTGGACGGCCAGATGATCATTAAGGATCATGTTCCTCCTGAATATGCGCAAATGGGCTACGATATTTTGAACGATCGTGGTCTCGTGATTAAGCAGGTTAAGCCTGCCCCTACGGCTGAGGAATTGGCCGCAATTGCCGCACAAAAAGCGATTAAAGAAGCCCGACTCGAGCGCATTCGCCTGCGTCGTGAAGCGGACCAGGCCCTGTTACGAGTTTATTCTAAGCCTAAAGATGTTGAGCGTGCTCGTCAGCGTAAAGTTGATAATATCGATGGTTATATTAGTTTACAGCAGCATCGTATTGTCACGTTAACTGAAAAACTAGAGCGAGCCCAAGCCCGAGCGGCGAACCAAGAGCGTGCTGGCAGAGATGTCCCAGTTGAAATGCGCTTGGAGATTGCTCAGTTGCAAAACCAGATTCGTGACAGTCATAGCAATATTAAAATACGCAAAACCGAGAAGTTAGAAAGTACCAAGGTTTTTGCTGAAGAATATGCTCGCATGCAGATATTGATGAAGCATCCCCCTGGCACCTTAGAATCTGAATTACCGTAAATAAAAAAGGAGCTTAAAGCTCCTTTTTTATTTTAGTTCGTCGCGCGTAATAGTTGAGAACTAATTAAAGACCATTGCTCTGGCCAGTGTGCGGTCGGCTTTACATTGAATTCGGTGCGTACATATTGTCGAATACGACCTTCTACTAAAGCATTCAGCATATTGGCACAGGCCGCTAATGGGATGCTAGAAACCCTCTGCTCTCTCAGTTCGGCTTCTCGCAGTATTTGCTTGAGTTGCGTTTCTAAGCGTTCAAAGAACTGATGAATTCGCTGACGTAAGCGATCCGTTTCGCCAGCCAAAGCATCTCCTGCTAATAAACGACACATACCTGGATTCTTTTCCGCAAAAGTGAGTACCAAGGTCATGGTTTTTTCACAACGCATATCGGCTTCTGGAAAGTCTTGTAGAATTCGATTGGTGCGAGAAAAGATGGCGTCTTCTATGTACTCAATCAGGCCTTCAAACATTTTTGCCTTACTTGGGAAGTGGCGATAAAGTGCCGCCTCAGATACACCAACGGTTTTAGCAATATTCGCCGTAGTGATTTTACCACCCGGGTTTATTTCTAGCATGTGCACAACCGCTTGCAATATCTGCTCGCGCCGCGAAATTTTCACTTCGGTTTCGCTCATAATGTATTCCTGATTATGACTTGCGATTGGTGATGAGCGTACCTACACCTTCATCGGTGAATAATTCCAATAAAGTGGAATTAGGTACGCGACCATCGATAATATGAGCACTGGTTACGCCTGCGTGAACGGCGTCGAGGGCGCATTGAATTTTAGGTAACATGCCACCATAAATCGTGCCATCAGCGATTAGCTCATCGACTTCTTGAGTGCTAAGGCCGGTTAATACTTCGCCACTTTTATCTTGTAGGCCAGAGATATTGGTGAGCAATATTAACTTTTCTGCGCGTAATACTTCAGCAACCTTGCCGGCCACAAGATCGGCATTAATATTGTAAGACGCGCCATCCGCATCAACACCGATAGGTGCAATCACTGGGATAAAATCACTCTGCGATAGCATATCGAGTACTTGTGTATTCACTCGAGTCACTTCACCCACATGGCCAATGTCGATAATTTCAGGCTGTTGCATATCGGGAGATTGTTTGGTGACGTGCAATTTCTTGGCATGTAAAAGCTGGCCGTCTTTGCCGGTTAAACCAATGGCTTTACCACCATTTTGGTTGATTAGGTTAACGATGTCTTTGTTAACCAATCCACCTAGTACCATTTCAACTACGTCCATGGTTTCCGTGGTGGTGACGCGCATACCATTCACAAATTCACTTTTGATATTAAGCTTTTCTAATAATTCACCAATTTGAGGGCCACCACCGTGGACAACAATCGGGTTAATACCAATCAGCTTCAACATCACCATGTCGCGAGCAAAGCTGTTTTTTAAGGTTTCATCCGTCATGGCGTTGCCGCCATACTTTACTACGATCGTCTTGCCACTGAATTTTTGCAAATAAGGAAGTGCTTCGCTAAGCACCTTAGTCGTGATTACTGCTTCTTTGCGACTCAACGGCATGAGAAAGAAATCCTAATAAATAAAAGAATGAAATAAAAAAATGAACTAAGCGGCGCATTATAGCTTGGCCGCTTAGTAGAATCATCCATCGAATGAGGAAGAGTGATAAAAATTGCTGAATCTCCAAGCTTAAGGCTTGAAGATCGTTCTAAAATGGGAGTTGCAGCTCAGGGGCGTGCTGTTGTAATGCCGTTTTATAAAGCTGTTGAATGCGCGAAAGCGCTTCTTGGTCATCACCGGCAAAGCGTAAGGTCAATTTAGCGCTGGTATTGGAGGCTCGCACTAAGCCCCAGCCATCGGCAAAGTCTGAACGAATACCATCTATGGTGGATACTCGCGCATCTTGTTGCAGGCTAGGCTCAGAAGCTAAGCGTTGAATGATATTAAATTTTTGCTGTTCATCCGTATCTATGGTGATTTCTGCAGTAGAAATATCATCAGGGAATTCGCTAAAGATTTGTGACACAGATTCAAACTGCTGGCTGATTAGCTCTAATAATCTTGCACTAGCGTATAAGCCATCATCAAAACCATACCAGCGATCACGGAAATAAATATGCCCACTTAACTCGCCACCTAAGGCCGCATTTAACTCCTTCATTTTAGCTTTCATTAAGCTATGGCCTGTTTTCCACATGGTGGGGCGCCCCCCACACTGGGTAATGAAGTGATTTAGGCGGCGAGATGATTTGATGTCATAAACCACATCACAGCCGGGCTGACGGCTAATAACATCTTTCGCTAAGTACATAAGCAGGCGATCAGGCAGGATGATATGGCCTTTTTCGTCAACCACCGCAATACGATCGCCATCACCGTCATAAGCAATACCGATATCGGCTTTATGTTTTATAACCGAATTTTTTAGTGCGGCTAGGTTGATTTCATTACTAGGGTCTGGGGAGTGGTTAGGGAAGTTACCATCAACATCGCAAAAGAGAGGAATAACCTCGAGCCCCATGGTTTTTAATAATTGCAGGCCAATGGGGCCAGCAATGCCATTACTGCCATCCAATACGACCTTGAGTGGACGACTTAACTGAATATCAGTTTGAATACGATCGAGATAAGCTTCATAGATATCTTGGCTTTCGACCTGCCCTTGCCCATGGCGATAATCCTGGCGCTGAATCCTATGATACAGCGCCATCAGTTGTTCTTTGGTTAAGGTTTGCGAATCGATAACAATTTTGAAACCGTTAATATCGGCATCATTGTGGCTACCCGTGACGATAATACCGTTATGGTTATCCAACTCATGGCAAGCATAATATAAAGCCCCAGTCGTCACGGCTCCTAGACTAATGACATTGCAGCCTGTGGTTAATAACCCTTGTTGCAGGGCTTGGGCGAGCTCAGGGCTCGACAAACGTCCGTCCCAGCCAAGGATGATGGTACTTTCACCACGTATCAGTAACTCTGTACCTAAGGACAAGCCGATTTGCTCAGCTACCTCTGCCGTGAGGTTCATAGGCACAGTTCCACGTAGGTCATACGCGCGGAAGATCTCTTGGCCGACGTCGACTTTTTCATGTTCATCGACCATAGCTTGAGGAATTGCCGCATCCGAGTGTTTCACGGTTTTTTTTCTTAGGCTGCTCTTAGTCGTGCTCGTTGATAAATCAATTTGCTGCTTTTCTCGTATTGTTGGTATCTGTGATTCATCTTCTTCGACTATCCTAGTAATGCCTTTTGAGCCCGCTAGGTGCGCCATGGCCTTAGCTAGGTCATAGAAAAGCTTGAGATCAAATTTGGGCCACTCATTCTCACCTTTGCGAAATAGCGAACGCACATAATTAAGCAGCCTTAATTGGTTTGCCTCTATTTCTCGCTTTTGCAACCAGGTGAGAATCAGTAGGGTGAAGAAGGTGCCTAATAACGCAACGACCCAAGGTGTCACTATGGTTGCGGTTGAAAGTTGCGGACGTGTATCTGCAGGGATGAAGGTTAGATACCAATAATCATTGATTGATTCCGTGACTATGGTTAATTGCGAGTCTGCTTGTTTGCCAATTTCAAATACCTGCAAGCCTTGCTGCGGGTCGTCGCGTAAAATTTGGCGTGTCGAAATAAGGCCATACTTAGCCGCGGCGCCAGAGCGCAGCTGGTCTAACCAGTCGGCACCATATTCAATCAACAAAATCCCTATGATCGCCTGCGAATAGTCTTTGATGGGCGTTGCTAGATAAAAGTGCATCTTGCCATTCAGCTGCACGGCTTCTAATGGAAATTCTTTGCCGTTAAGAGTGCTCGTGGCTAATTCTTGAACCGCAAAGCCGAGTTTATCTTGGAGGCCAAGAGCGCTTATATTATCGAGAATGAATATTTGCTCAGAGCCTGTGATTAAAGATTTTAGGGTGCGCTTCCAGCTGAGATCTTTTTCTTCAAGGTAGCTGATGGTATTAAAGTGACGGGCGGCATTCTTTTGCTGTATTTGTGTCTCAGCCAGTTTAATTCTTAGGCTATGAGCCATTTGTTGCGCCATGGCTTGGGCGTATTCTTTATCTAAGCTGGCTTGGGCAAATAAATTGACTTGCAAGCTTTGCATGGAAAGACCAAAGGAAATAAATAACAAGGCAACCCAGATGCCGAGTCGATTATAAAACGCCAATGTGCGCTTGGGTGCTTTCATTTCCACTGCCATCATGTTTCCTCTATTTATTATTATTATAGATTAGCAGGAGGTTGTGAGATTGATGCTCTTTAGGCACCTTTAAATTGCGCGCCTTTAAATAAAGACGCTGAATTATCAATCCTCCTGCTTTAGAGGTTAAGCGCGACCGGAGTGGCCAAAACCTCCTTCACCACGGTCAGTCGCTTTGAACTCTTCAACGATATCAAACTTAGCTTGAACCACAGGGACTATGACCAATTGAGCTAAGCGTTCGCCAACCTCGATAGTAAAAGTTTTTTGTCCACGGTTCCAGCAAGATACCATCAGCTCACCTTGATAATCCGAATCGATTAAGCCTACTAGGTTCCCTAGTACAATGCCATGTTTATGACCCAGCCCTGAGCGTGGTAAAATCATGGCAGCAATCGAAGGGTCTTCAAGATAAATTGACAGCCCTGTGGGTATTAATTGTGTTTCACCCGGGTGTAGGGTTAGTGGTGCATCGAGGCACGCTCTTAGGTCTAAACCCGCTGATCCAGAAGTCGCATATTCAGGCAGTGGAATTTCTTTTCCGATGCGAGGATCGAGTACTTTAACTTGTAGTTGTTTCATTATTTATATCTTCTCAGAGTGTGTATTGTCAGTATATTGATGTGCGATGAGTTCAATTAATTCGTTCGACAAAACGGATTTCGACATGCATGGGAATTCTTGCTGCTGATCTCCCCAAAAGACAGTGACCGAATTGCTATCACTATTGAAGCCAATATCGCTATTAGACACATCGTTAGCAATGATCATATTAAGCTTCTTACTTTCTAACTTGTCACGGGCGTATAGGGCCACATCTTGAGTTTCGGCAGCAAAACCAACGACAAACGGGTTATTGTCTAGCTGTGCTATGGTCGCCACAATGTCTGGGTTTTTCACCAATGTCATGTGTATTTCTTCACCCGCTTTCTTGATTTTTTGCTGAGCAACTTCTAATGGTCGATAGTCGGCTACAGCGGCGGCGGCAATGAATATGTCGCAATTCTTTTGCTGCTCAAGGCTAGCCGCAAGCATCTCATTGGCACTTTCTACTTGAATAACGGTTACTTTTTCGGGTGCAGCTAAGCGCACTGGGCCACTAATAATGGTGACTCTAGCGCCGGCATCACGAGCGGCTTCCGCTAGGGCATACCCCATTTTTCCTGAGCTATGATTGCTAATAAAGCGTACCGGGTCGATGGCTTCGCGGGTAGGGCCTGCAGTAATGACAACGTCTAAGCCTGATAGTGATTTAGACGTGAACAGTTTGGCGCAGTGTTCAGCGATCAAGCTAGGTTCTAACATGCGGCCGGGGCCGATATCGCCACAGGCTTGTTCACCATCAGCTGGGCCAAAGTAATGAAACTTTTTCCCTTTCAGGTCAATTAAGCGCTGCAGGTTGGCTTGGGTCATTTCGTCGCGCCACATGGCTTGATTCATGGCGGGGCAAATCGCTAATGGCGCATCACTCGCAAGGCACAAGGTGGTTAATAAGTCATTTCCCATACCTTGGTTTAAGCGTGCCATAAAGTCAGCGCTGGCAGGGGCTACTAATATAATATCAGCCCAGCGTGCTAATTCGATGTGTCCCATGCCAGCTTCTGCTTCAGGGTCTAACATAGAATAGTGGACGGGATTTCCTGATAAGGCTTGTAGGGTAAGCGGGGTAATAAACTCTTGCGCTGCCGCAGTCATCACAATACGCACTTCTGCTTTCGCTTTGCGTAATTCACGAACCAGTTCGGCGGCTTTATAAGCTGCGATACCACCTGTTATGCCTAATAGAATACGTTTGTTGCAAAGTTGTTGCATAGGAATGCCCTTTTAATATCTGTCCGCAGTATATCAGTGCAGCAGGCGATTCAAAAAGGGGATATGGATTTTCATTTAAGGATTATATGAAGGGATTATTATGTCAATTATCGACTGGCCTGCGAGTGATAGGCCAAGAGAGAAGTTATTAGCACGGGGGGCAGAGCACTTATCTGATGCCGAGCTATTAGCCATTTTTCTGCGCACTGGGGTCAGTGGCAAAAGTGCGGTAGATTTAGCACGAGACTTGCTGCAGGGTTTTGGTGGATTACGCCAGTTATTGATAGCTGATCAGAGTGAATTTACTCAGCATCATGGTTTAGGCCCAGCAAAATACGCTCAGCTACAGGCGGTATTGGAAATGTCGAGTCGACATTTAGAGCAGACGTTACAGAAAGATGGAGCCTTGACCAGTCCCCAATTAACTCAGCGTTATCTAATGTCAAAGTTGAGGGATAGGCAAAGTGAGGCATTTGTAGCCTTGTTATTGGATAGTCAGAATAGGGTGATTGAGTATGTCGAACTGGCTCATGGTACCATTGATGGGGCAGCGGTTTATCCCCGTGAAGTGGTAAAAATAGCGTTAGCAAAGAATGCCGCAGCGTTAATTTTTGCCCATAATCACCCCTCCGGAATTGCGGAAGCGAGTCAAGCGGATAAGGCGATTACTGAGCGCTTAGTTAAGGGGCTTTCTTTGTTTGATATTCGGGTTTTAGATCATATAATTGTGGGTGATGGAGAGTTCACCTCTTTTGCCGAAAAAGGCTGGTTATAATCATCAAGTATGACTAACATGGCGACTTAAGGCTGAAAAAGGGCTATTTGTGTAAAAAACAGCCCGCAGTCCTTGCAAACTACCCTAAATTTTTGGTATAAAGCGCAACCCTTTTTTAAGGTCCGCGTGTTTTTGAGGTTTAACCTTATTTAATACCCCTTAAAAAATTTAGGGAATTAACAGTTTCAACTGGCATTTTATAAGCCCGGTTGGTAACAAGATTTTTCATTGGATTCTTCGTACGAAGGTCTGATATTTAATGACTCGGGGCGAGTAGCAATGTCTAAAGTTTGTCAGGTTACAGGTAAGCGCCCTGTAACAGGAAATAATGTATCTCACTCAAATATTAAAAGTAAGCGTCGTTTTTTGCCGAACTTACAATCCCATCGTTTTTGGGTAGAGACTGAGAACCGTTTTGTACGTTTACGTTTGACTACCAAAGGTATGCGTATCATTGATAAGAAGGGTATCGATGCCGTTCTTAAAGAAATCCGCGCACGCGGCGAAAAAGTTTAAAGGAGCAGTATTATGCCACGCGATAAGATTCGTTTAGTTTCAAGTGCCGGTACTGGTCACTTCTACACAACTGATAAAAACAAACGTACGATGCCTGAAAAAATGGAAATCAAAAAGTTTGATCCAGTTGTACGCAAGCACGTAATGTATAAAGAAGCTAAAATTAAGTAAGCTTTTTTGTCATTGAAAAACCCAGTCTTGTTAGCTTGTAAGAGTTAACAAGCCTGGGTTTTTTTATGCCTTGCATCCCTGCAAGGCCCCCTGCGGGTTTCTTCGAAATGCAAAACGGCTATCCTGCCGTTTTAGTATGCCTTTTATTTAGAACTGCACCTATGCAAGGCATCCTGCGGTGAAATGCCTTGTTTGCTCGGTTTGAGGTATCGCCCTCTGCGGCACGTAGCAAGTACCAGCCACTGTATTCATTCGTGGCGCTACGCTCCCTGTATACTCGGCCTCGGGATCCCTCCCGAGGACGGCCTAGAGTGCAAAACACTCTAACCTCACCAGTACGCACTTCCAGATTCAGCAATGACAGGTTTCTGAATAGTTAGAGCCCTCAGATTTTGTATCCGGTCTAATGTAGAATCTGAGACATTTAGCTACTGTGCTGGGTGGTATAGGGTGTTTCGTTTAAGGCCTTCTGAGGCAGGATGCCGAAGAGAGCTACAGGGAAGTATTCACGCGTGCCGCAAAAGGAAATACCCTGTGACGACCCTGGGCTCAGTAGCGTCGTAAAATGTAATCTATGATTTTGATGCAGTAATTCGAAGAGAGAGAGCAGATGCCTGAATTACCTGAAGTAGAAACTACCAAGCGCGGAATTGAGAGCTATCTCAAGGGATATACCTTGGATGGAGTTAAAATCCGTCAGGGACGCTTACGCTGGCCTGTGAGTGAAGAAATTCAAGCTTTGGAAGGTCAGGTTATCAAGTCGGTTACTCGCCGCGCGAAATACATTTTAGTAGAGTTCGAACAGGGTTATGCACTTTGGCATTTGGGTATGTCGGGGTCATTGCGTTTAGTAGAGCCAAACGAAGCTGATAATTTTGGCAAACACGATCATATTGATTGGCAGCTTTCGAGTGGCAAGATTTTACGCTATCACGATCCTCGTCGCTTTGGGGCGCTATTGTGGGTTGAAGACCCTGTGGATAATCACTACATCAATCACCTTGGCCCAGAACCGCTAAGTGCTGACTTTAATGCCGCGTACTTGTATGAGAAAAGCCGAAACCGCAAAGCACCGATAAAAACCTTCATCATGGATGGTAAAGTTGTCGTTGGGGTGGGTAATATCTACGCCAACGAAAGCCTGTTTCTTGCAGGCATCAAACCGACTACCCCTGCAGGAAAAATAAGTAAAGCCCGTATGGAAAAGCTGGTTCTTCATATCAAGCAAGTCTTAGGGGCGGCCATCGAACAAGGTGGAACAACGTTAAAAGACTTCGTTGGTGGAGATGGTAAACCGGGGTATTTTTCCCAGCAGCTCAATGTCTACGGTCGTGGTGGTGAACAGTGTGTAACGTGCGAGAAGACCTTGAAGGAAATTCGCCAAGGGCAAAGAGCAACGGTATATTGCCCAATTTGCCAGAAATAACATGTTGGCCTGAAGGCCAACCTACCTTGTGGTGTAGGTCGTACTTCAGTGCGACATTTGTGGCCATCTTGTGTTTATTGGCCTAA
>CAXIBC010000086.1:0-11206 GCA_964022115.1 uncultured Oleispira sp.
CAATATTGACCTCAGAATCTGCTAAATCTGAGCTACTGCCCATAGGTGAGTTAATAGCCAAGCGTGAATTAATAGCAAAGAATACTTGTTGCTGGTAAAACCAATAACGAGAAAAATACAGCCTTCCTTGCATGATGACTAAAGGATAATTAATCACTAAATCATAAGGATTTTGTTGAGCTAACCTAGCCAACTCCACAGGGCTATTAATTTCAACCTGATGCAAGGTGGCAAACTGTGATAAATAACCATGAACATCCGCAAGGCTAATACCAATCTTTTTTTGAATATCATACAGCTGAGAGATTTCAATACAGACCTCACCTCGGCTTAATGCTTGGCTGAGTTTTATCACTAAAAAGGCATAAAGTTTGAGTGCAGTATCATCATGAGAGCCGTGTGCTAAGGCTGCAATTTCATTCAGACATAAACCATTGGCGAGTTCTAAGTCGATGGCTTTTAAATGAAACTCCCCTTCTTCTGTAGAGAAGACAGATTTCAGCCAAGGCTTTAGGTTTTTACAATTACTCATATTAATATCTTGTTGGTTTTGATTAACCATTGTATTTCTAGTGGTCATTAGAATAACCCCAACTGCTGGTTTGCATCTTGACCACTTTTCTCAGCTGCTATTTCAGTACCGAGCAGCCAGGCCTTCCATTTTTCTAATTGCGATTTTTCTGGTCGAGTAAAAAATACCCCTTCACCATCGGCTCGACCATTCATACCACGCAAGAAGAAATAGTATATACCACCAAAATGGGTTTCATAATCGTAGTTAGGAATTCTGCGGCTTAAATACTGATCGACCGCGATACTGTAAATCCAATACTGTAAATCGTATTGATGATGCTCCATAGCATCCTGCAATACCTGTGGCTGATAGTTTTGAATCTCATCCCCCAAATAGTTCGATTTATAATCGGCCACATAATAACGGCCATCATGACGAAAAATCAGATCGATAAACCCTTTTAATTGCCCCCGCATAGGTTCGAATGCCAAACGACGGCCGCCTAATAACGGCATAATGCCCGAGGCGCGAATTTCAGTCATGGGTAAATAGAACTCCATTTCTACTAGGCGATTTTTCTCGCTAACATCTGCCAAACAACAGCCTGCCTGCGCTAATGGCTGAGCCACAACCTGCTTCATCCAGGCTAGCACCATAGGAGCAAATTCATCGCTGATACCATAAAAAGTTAACTGCTTTTGAACCTGTTCTGCTAACGCAGCGGCATCGACAAAATCCCAATTTTCTAAAATGCCGTGTAAACAAGTACCTGGACTAGCGCCTTTAGGGAAATCAAACGGTGTCAGTCCGGTATTGGCATGCGTTAGCGGCTCTAGTGACAAATCGCTAAAATCTTCTTTAAAAGTATCCGCCGATAAATCTTCTGCATCAACATCAAACTGGGTGCCAGTACTTAGTAAGTTTAAGCTGCCATCAAATACTGTAGCGTCTGTATCGAGCTTGGCTAACTGGCTATAACTGGTTAAGCGCCAGTTATCCCAAAGCTTACCTTTAAACCTTGCTAAGGTGAGGTCAACCTTGTCATTTTCAGCGGTATTTTTTAAAGCCGGAATATTCTCTAGCTGCGTCAACCAATCATTATAATAATGCAGGGATAATTGACCTTCATCAATCACATCACTAAAGCGTTCTCTCAAGGCATCAATACTGACCTCTTTTTGCTCCAGTAGATAACCTATTGCTGAATTAATTAAAGCGCCTTTTGAATACTTTTGAACATTTTCAATTTGTACAAAGCACGCCTGCTCTGCCCGGGTTAACGCCACATACAATAACCGCATAGCTTCGGCGCGCACCTCTGCAATGTGCTTTTCTTTCGCTTTTTTATCCGCGTTAGTATTAATGGTTAATACCGTATCCGTGCTGATATTTTCTCCCGCTGCCGCGTTAGGATTTGAATTAATATCACTATGATAAACCGCATCAAACTTGACGCTGGTATGATCTTCATCCCATAAGAAAGGTAAGAATACGACGGGATACTGTAAACCTTTACTTTTATGAATGGTTATTATTTGTACCAGATTCGCATCACTTTCTAAGCGAATTTGCTGCTCTTCTGATTGCTGTAATAAAGCATTTTGACAACGTTCGGTATACCAACGCAATAAGGTTAATAACCCTTTACCATCGGTATTATAAAAACCCGATTGGATACCCAGTTCACGACTTGCTTGCTGTAATACTTCACCTAGGTGTAAAAGGTTGGTGAGTTTACGCTCACCATCAGGCTGCTTACGCAAACGAACCGCAAGTGGCTCGTTTGCTTTATTAAGGTTATTGGTAGCATGACCTTCAATACAGCCAGGTATCATGTCTAACCAAGCCATAATAAACGCCATCACTCCACGCTGATTAAAACGCTCGCGTAATTGATAGAGCTGAGCAAGCTCTCTTTCCCAAAGCACTTCATCATTTAATAGCGAGGCTAAATACTCCGCCTCATAACCAAGGCTTTCACAGGCTAATGCACTGCGAAATAGGCGCTCATTTTGAGGTTCAGCAATTGCACCCAGCCAACGTAATAAATCCCGGGCTTCAAGGGAGTTTAAAACACTATCGCGAGATAAAAATACACTATTAACCCCCCGTTTTTTCAGATTTTCTTTAACCAGTTTTGCTTGCTTACGATTATGAACCAAAACCGCAATATCACCGGCTTCTACTGAATTCGCTTGCTTGTTATTCAAACACCCTTTCAACAATAACTGCTGAATACTTTTGGCACACATATCTGCCGCATTATAACGGCCATGGTCTCGATTAGTGCCTTCAGAATTCAATAATAGGGTTAGCGGTGCTGGCTTGTTGTGCTCGCGACTGTGAGGATCAACTTGATCACGATAATGAAAAAAACCATCATCGGACTTGCCAGCCGATAATACCGGCTGGAACTCAATTTTCCCCGGTAATACAAAAGGTTCATTATGGCGAGAGAATAAGGTATTCGTTGCTGCGACTAAATCACTATGACTGCGCCAGTTTTTATTTAAAGTAAAACGGCTATCGTCTTGTAAAGATTGTGCCGCTTTCAAATAGGTAAAAATATCAGCGCCACGAAAGCTGTAAATTGCCTGTTTAGGATCACCAATCATGTACAGGCCTGAGCTGTCTTCTTTGTTATAGACCTGATTAAAAATCTCATATTGAAGGCTATCGGTATCTTGAAATTCATCAATCATGGCAAACGGATATTGCTGACGAATATGATCGGCTAAAGCGTCACCATGGGAGCCGCGTAAGGCATTAGCCAACAAGCGTAATAAATCATCCGGATTCATTAAGTTCGCTTGCTCCATTGATGCCCAGAACTTTGTTTTGACTTGAGCTAACATGTGATGCGGTAAAACCGCTGCCATATCGTCGCAATGCAATGCAAGCTGGTCGATTAAGCGGAAGGCTTTATGCTCGGGAGCTTCTCCTTTTTTAGTTTTCTCAAATAAGTTTTCTTGCCCTAAAGCTAAAACATCCTCTGGGACTGATCCTTTAAAATTAGTCGTAATAGCGCTAGATGAAGAAAAGAAGGCCTTCGCCGCGGCAATACGTTTTGGGCGCGTCGTCTTAGAGAAACTTCGTTTATCAATACCTGAGCCTGCTATCAGGTCATTTGCATCTTGCTCAGACACTTTTTGCCACTCGGTTACAGCCGCGTCATAGCTTTTTTTGGCCCGCTGCCAAGCACTCGCGAAGTCTAAATCGGCTTTTGCTTTGGGTAATAACTGAATATTTTCTTGCTGTAACCAGCCTTTTACTTTCCAGAAGACATCCTCTGGACTTTTAAGATTCCCTAATAAAGCCCCTAGTTGCTCTTGCGCCATAGGATAGGTTAGCTCGCGCCAATAATCCTGCGCTGCACGCCTAAGATACTCTTGAGCATCCAAGATCATCTCCGACTCGAAGCCAACCCCACTATCAAAAGCAAATTGTTTTAATATGCGCTGACAAAAACCATGAATGGTAAAAACCGAAGATTCATCCATTTGCGCGAGATTCGCTTGTAGCCAATCGGTGAGTAATAATTTATTAGGCTGCTGCTCACTGAAAAAATTATCTTGCGTACTTTCGATTAAGAGTTTGATATAAGGATCTATTTGATGATTTTTATCTTCTGAATCTTGCTCAAGTCGTAATACATCTTCATATAACTGACGGATGCGATCTCGAATTCGGCCACGCAACTCCTCAGTAGCCGCTCGCGTAAAGGTCACAACCAAAATACGATCTACGGCTTTTAAACCTAAAGCATGATCACCCAATAATACCCGTAAATATAAATTCGCAATGGTATAGGTTTTCCCAGTACCAGCACTGGCTTCGATTAAACGCTTACCTAAAAGAGGAAAGTTTTCTGCTTGTAAAATTCTCATGACTTGCTCCCTCTTTTAGTCTCTTCGTCATCCTCCACCCTATGATCTAATAAAGGGGCTAATAATTGCTGCCACAGTGACGTTTGTGCGGTTAAAAACCCAGTTAAATCAGAATTAATCGCGGCAGAAAAACAGCGCTGCACAAACTCATCATTCATTTCAGCAAACTCGCTATCTTGAGATTTCTCAAGCACTGCTGGTTGCTTTTCCTCTTTTGCAGTTAAATAATTCATCGCTAATGTCAAGAAGAAGGGTTGTGGTTGCTGATAGCATTGATGCATAAACTCAATCAGTTCTAATACATAGTGCTGAGCCATTTCTGTCGCAACAGGGGTAAATTCACAGCGCTCTATTTCGCCATCCTTATTAATGCCTAAACCAATACTATTTCCCATCGAATAGCCTGTAGCGCAGGCAAATAGATGCTCTAACCAAAGATTAATCATTTGCTTAGGATTAAAGCTGCCACTGCGAAAATGAAATACTTGAAAGCTTCCATCCTGTTCAATCAAGTGTTCCAACTGGCCACTTAATTGATACTCAGCTAAAGAGATTACATTGCTTTGAGGGGGCATTTTTTTCAAACTGGGTAGCGTCTGTTGAATAGATTCAACGAGGGGCGCAATTCTTTTTTCGCTCTTATTAAGCAGGTAGTCGGCAAAGTTAGCTGCTGGTAAGTGGCCTAACGCTTTTTGCTGTTGCTTAAAAATATCTAAATTAAATTGTTCACTCGCGTCAAGTTGAGTAGCCAATACAGATTCATTCAACAAATAAGACTGTAAATTATCCAATTCAAAAGGTTCATCAACCTCTATCTCATCCCAATACTGGGTTAGATTCACGTTTAACCGACGCTGCATAAAAAACTTACACGGATTGATCAAGCATTGCTTAATATCATCTAACTCTGGACTTAAGCGGATATTATCATCTCTATCATCTTCTAATGGGGAGACGACAAAGTGATTATTCTCACTAATAGCCCCTTCATGACTCGCCATAGCAACTTGCTGCCATAACCCCTGATAACTTAACTCAAAAGGTTTCTCTGGAATAAAATATTCGGCATTAAACGGCTGCAGTTTTTGCTCTGTAATAAGATATTTTCGTAAGCGTTTTTCACTGTCTTTATGAGGAAGTGCTTGGTCACCATTAAGGACATAACCATTTGCAATGTAGTCGATCAATTCACTGACCAAGACACAAGGTTGTAACTCGGTATTCTCACGACTGTCTCGGCCACGATAACTGATATACAGTTTTTCTTGAGCAGCGATAACCGCTTCTAAAAATAAGTAGCGATCATCCTCGCGACGAGACCGGTCCCCACGGCGATACCCGCCTTGGGCCATTAAATCAAAACCTTGTGGTGGCACACGGCGTGGGTAGTCTTCGTCATTCATACCTAGCATGCAGACAATTTTAAACGGAATGCTGCGCATCGGCATCAGGGTACAAAAGTTCACAGGCCCAGCTAAAAAGCGTTGCCAACCGACTTGTTTAGTTAAGCAAGCAGTGAGGTATTGCAAAACAACGCCATGACTTAAGTCTTCGCTATTATCATACCCCGCTAGCGCTAACTCTTCTTGCCAGTGTTGTAGTTGGTCACGTATTTTTTGCAATACTAGCTGATCGTTTAAGCCTTTATCATCCAGCGCTTGTTGCGGATAAAAATCACTGATCAACTGCAATAAAATATCTTGCCAAGCCTTGGGGCTTAAGCTGTTTTTATCACTTAAGATCTGATACCAGTGATCCAGTTGATCGATAAATGCCATCAACTTACCCAACAATTCACCTTGGCTTCCCATTACACTGGGGACTGGCCAATACTGATTTAGCGCTTGTGCATTATCGGGCATCACTAAACCTAATAATAATTGCTGCAAACCTTTGAACCAGCTGTTTTCATTCCAGCGAGGAAGGCCTAAATCTCGGCGATGGTCTTCATTTAAACCCCAGCGAATATTGGCTTTATTAAGCCACTGTTTAACCTGATCTAGCTCACTTAAATCAATTTCAAATTGTTGGCTAATACCAGGCACTTCTAATAACTCAACCACATCGGTTATGGTTAACCGACTGCTGGGTAATTGTAATAAGCGCAAGAAGGAATCAATAATAAGGTTTTCTTTATTCAAAGCCTGATCGGCAATGGCCCAAGGAATACGTTGATCATCAGGGGCGCTGCCAAATACGGCTTCGATATAGGGGGCATACACATCAATATCGGGCACCATGACCAAGATGTCTCTGGGTTTTAACAGCGGGTTATTATCAAGAGCATCTTGATCAAACCAAACTAACATTTGATCAAACAGAGTTTGTACCTCTCGTAATGGCGAGTGCGCACTCACCATTTTTATGCTTTGATCATCATGCTGAATCGGTAACTTAGCCTGGCTATTATGTAGGGCCTCTGGAGAAAAGGCGGCTTCGCTTTGATTTCTTAATTCTAAGAAATCATACTGTATACTTTGTAATAAGTTCTTATCTTTACCCGCACTACCGATTTCAGTAAATGCTTCTACATCCTGAAAATAAGCTGCTCTGCCACTCTCATTCGCCGCTTCATGAGTTAAGGTGACAAAATCACGGCCTAGCTTACCCCAAGAGGCTAATAACGGATTCCCCACAATAAAATAATTGGCCAAGTTGGCATCTTTTTGTAAGAGTTTTGCGCGTGTCTTTTCATTAACAATATCCCCCCAGTAATTACGGCAAGGGTTTAATAAAAAGAAGTGCACGTCTACATGCTCACTCAAGGCGTTGAGTACTTGCCAATAGGTAGCGGGTAACGCAGCAATACCAAAAACAAAGATGCGTGCGGGCTGTTCACTCGAACTCGTAGGCAATAAATTTTTAAGCCCTTCTTTCCCCTCTCGTACGATATCGACAAGTTGCTCGGTTAACCGCGCACGGTGAAACAAGCTATGCCCAAGTTGCTCACTATCAGCCACCAATCGGCGCCACAGTTCGGGCTGCCAAGGTTGATTGCTAATATCCCCATCTTCAATTTCATCTTTTCCAGATTCCCAATTCAATAACCAATCTGGGCGATAGACTAAATATTGATCAAAGGTATCGGCTATTTTTTCTGCTAACGCGAAGACTTTTTGTTGGCTTATTTCGTCATTACTGGATTTTAAATAGTGTGCAATAGGGGCAAATAAGGCTTCGTCTAATAAAGTGGGAATTAGACGCATCAGCTTCCAGGTCATTGACTCTTTTTCAAAATGGGAGCGTTCGGGTAAATCAGGTTTAACCGAGTTGTATACTTTCCATACAAAACTAGATGGTAAAGGGAATTCAATATTGGCGGCTATGCCTAACGACTCGGCAATTTGTAGCTTTAACCAATGCGCCATACCTTGGCTTTGCACCAAGATTTGCTCTGGAATAAAAGGGTCACTATCCCCTTGCCTCATTTGGTGAACAAGAAGCTCTTTTAATACATCGAGATCATTGGAATGGTAAAGTCTGAACATCGCTGCGCCACGCTTACTAAAGAGTACAGATAACAAAGTACTAATTTATCATTTATTCGCATAACGTGCCTAGATATCGCAATGAAGGTTTCGCGAGAGTTTATTATGAGATGTTTAATACTTGATAGACTTTCGCTTGAGTAAATAACGCCACAAGCTCAGAATCAATATGGCCACACTCGACTTCACTTTGTAAGATAGTAAGGGCTCTTTCTAAAGGGACTGCAGCTTTATATGGGCGGTCGGTTGCGGTTAACGCATCAAAGATATCGCATACCGCCATCATTTTTGCACCTAAGGGAATTTCATCGCTTTTTAAACCATACGGGTAACCACAGCCATTTAACTTTTCATGATGCCCACCCGCTATTTTAGGGATATTACTCAGTTCTGGCGTCCATGGAATGGTTTTTAAAAACTCAATAGTATGGCTTACATGACTTTCAATTTCTAAGCGTTCGTCTGCGGTTAAACTGCCTCTTTTGATCGATAAAGCATTAAACTCAAATTCATCAATCAAGCCACGGGAAACCCCATGAATATCCTCAATTACATACTCCCGTATTTGTTTTAAATGTTCGAAAGTACCCTCAGATAACAGGCTCGGTTCATTGGCATCTGCAACGGCTTGCATATAATTATTTAAGCGTTGCAGCTTAGCGCTTTCTTCTAAGGTTAATTTTTCTTCTAGATCTGAATGCAATTGTTGCTTTTTTAATAATGAAAGTTTCTGTCTTAGATAATAATTACTGATGCGTTCTTTCTCCCAAGCAATTCGATAAATGAACTGCCCATAAGCTTCAGCGGATAGCTTCTTCGCTTTTGTTAGTATGTGCTCACGCACACCAACCTTGCCAAAATCATGCAATAAAGCGGCAAACCTAAGCTCTTTCATCTCATCCTGATCAAAGTGCATATTTTTAAACTCGCCTACTTCACTCTTGTTAGCCGTAGTAGCCAAGGCACAGGTAAGCTCTGCAACCCTAAAGGAATGTCCACTGGTGGTTGGATCGCGCTGTTCAATTGCTCGCACAGAGGCTTTTACAAAGCCATCAAATAACATATTCACTCTGTCTATCAATACGTTATTTTCTATAGCGACGGCGGCCTGACTGGCTAGCGCTTGTAAAATTGGGATAATTTTATCATCAAACTCTATGGTCTCTTGCAAAGCTACTTCTGGGCTCGTTAGCGAGACATCAATATGACATTTTCGGTTGATAAATTGAATAACGCCAATCACCTTATCTTGATGATTGCGCATTGGAATAACCAGCATAGAGCGGGTTCTATAATCCATACTCTGATCAAATGAAGAATTAAACGTATAAGTACTGGTAGCCGGTAAATCATACACATCGTTAAGGTTAACGATTTCCCCAGTTAAAGCGGCATAACCCGCCACAGATCGGTTATCCAAACCAAACCGCTGTTCTTGAAAGTCAAAATCGATAGAGTCATTTTGAGTTAGTTTGAAGACCAAGTCTGGGGCTTGATTAATGTCATTCCCTGCATGACGGTCGATTAGAAAAATGGAAGCGGCATCACAGCAAGCTAAAAGCCGAGCTTCTTTTAAGATACGCGCTAATAAAGTATCGTGATCTCTTTCGGCCGACAGTGCTTGACCAACATCCAATAAGCGAGAAAGCTGTTCGTGTTCATGCTGTAAGTTCTCATGGCTAAGCTTTAACTGCTGCTGAGTCGTCAATTGACTGAGCGCTTTTACAATGGCATTTTTTAAAAAGACCTGTGGCATACCGGTGGGTACAAGAATACAATCCGCTATTTCGGTTGGATGCTCGACAATAAAAATGGCCTCTGAACAAGCTTGCTGCCATTGCGAAATAGTGGATTGCCTTAACGAGGCTTGATCAAGAATAATAATTGACGTTTCCCTAGGTAAAGCCTGAGGGTCAGTGATGTAACAGATATTAACGTCAAGATGAGTCTTTTGACACAGTAGGTCATAGGATGGCCGGTGACTACAAGCAATAACAAAGCTTATATCATCGACAAAAGGTTCACTCATCCTAAGCTCCAGCTAATCCAGAAATATCATTATATAGACTAGGTTAATATGGCAGATTATCGAGCTAATCTTGTTATTTGTCTTCAATCAGCTTTTTATAAGCAGCTAGCTGCTCTTCTGGTGTTGGCAACTGGTGAATGGCCGTTTTTAACTCCTCTATTTCTTGCACTAAAAAGTCGATAAACTTTCTAACCTTGAGTGATAAGTATTGTCGGCTAGGGTAAACCACAGAAATCGGCTCGGGCTTTAATTGCCACTGCGGAAAAAGTGGAATCATACGACCTGAGAGTATGTACTCACCGGCCATGAACATAGGTACAACTCCAACGCCAGCCCCCTGCACAATACAATTCATCGCCGCAGCGATATGATTAGTCACTATGCTGGGTTTCACTTTCACTGTGATCGCCGGTTCCGAGCTGTGGATAAATTCATAGGTTTCATCAAGCATACCTTCGCCAATTTTCACCACGTCTAATTTAGCAAGATCTTGTGGGGTATTCAGCCCCCCTAAATTAGCAAGATATTCTGGTGAAGCGCAGATGATAGTTTCCGTTTCTGCAATCGTTCGAGCCACCAATGAAGATTCTGGTAATTCACCTAAGTACAAACCTAGGTCAAACTTCTCTTCGATGAGGTTTACTTGCCGATCAGTATGGGATATCTCAAATCTTACATCTGGGTATATTTTTTGAAAGCGAGCGACAAAGCGACCAAAAATACCACTACCAACCACCATAGGCACAGAGATTCTAAGCACCCCATGAGGATGGTCTTGGCGATCGGAAATAACCGTATGCACATCCATTATTTCAGTCACTAGGTGCTTACAGTTATTGTAATAATCTGCACCGACCTGGGTTAAGCTAATTTGGCGTGTAGAGCGCTGCAATAAGCGAACACCCAGACTACTCTCTAAATCCGCTACCATGCGGCTAATGCGAGATTTAGGCACATTCAGCGCTTTACCCGCAGCGGTGAAGCTGCCTTCGTCTACAACCCGAATAAACACTGATAATTGATTCAAATCTAACATATCTAGGCATCACTACAATGATAATTGTCTTATAAATAGGACAATATAGTATATTAGAACAGGCCTAGTTGACTAGATTTATAGGCAATAATCTAGCATTACACGTGCACTCTTCTGCCGCAAAATAATTTGATAGTTTTATGTAAAGATAGCGCTCCTAACTATTGGGAGTATTGACTCTAGATGATACTATCTATGTATAAACCTAAATAATAAATACAAAAAATATATAGATAGGTAAATCAATGAGTG